>NZ_JBQEMM010000003.1:0-338464 GCF_053470025.1 Arthrobacter sp. CP30 | reverse complement strand
GTGTAGGACCCGGCCTGCGGCGCGGGGGCCGGAGCCGGCGCGGGAGCAGGTGCGGGCTTACCCGGCGCGGGAGCAGGTGCTGCCCCCTTCCCGCCGATCGTCAGTTTCTGGCCCGGGTAGATGATCGTGGTCATGCTCATCTTGTTGGCGGCCAGCAGGGCCTGCAGGGAGACACCGTGTCGGGAGGCGATGGCGCCGAGTGTGTCCCCGCCCTTCACGGTGTAGGACCCGGCCTGCGGCGCGGGGGCCGGAGCCGGCGCGGGAGCAGGTGCGGGCTTACCCGGCGCGGGAGCAGGTGCTGCCCCCTTCCCGCCGATCGTCAGTTTCTGGCCCGGGTAGATGATCGAGGTCATCGAGAGCTTGTTGTCCGTGAGGAGGCTCTGGAGGCTGACCCCGGCACGCGAGGCGATGGCGCCGAGGGTATCGCCGGGCTTCACCACGTAGGTCGAACCGGTGGTCTTCACCGCCGGGGCAGCGGGAGCGGAGGGTGCGGGCTTCTCCGCCCCGGCCTTACCGCCGAGCGTGATCTTCTGGCCCGGGTAGATGATGGTCCGCGCGTTCATCCGGTTCAGGGTGAGGAGGCTGTCCGTGGACAGCCCGTGACGCTTGGCGATCGCTCCGATGGTGTCGCCCGGCTTGACGGTGTATTCGGCGGGAACGGGCTGGGCGGCTATCGCGATCCTCTGCGCGGGTACCTGTACCGCCACCAGTGCGGCGGGCACGAGCGTGCGCGAGGGCAGGGAGACCGCAGGGGTGCCGAGGTGACGCATGGCAGGCGCGACCTGGGCAGGAGCCGCCGTCGCCGGTTGGGCGAGGGCGACCGAAGAGAGAATCACCGCGGGGAGGGCGGCGGTGGTCACGGCGACATTCAGGCCGCGCGCGCTGGCGCCGGTGGCCTTCCTGCGGGTGCCGTTCAGCGGTGCGTTCGATCGCTGGGCAGTCATGTTTCGTTCCTCGTCTGTTGGCGGCTGAGTCCGCGCGGACGCACGCGCCCGTGGTGATTCTTCCTGATCGGGCGCGCGCAGTGCTGGTGATGCTGATGTGTCACCTGTGGTTACTGTTACTTCTGTGACCCATGTGAACTTACACGATGAGGGCTGTAGCACAAGAGGCATGAAGATCCCGTGAAGCTGCTGTCCGGCGTGTCGCAGGAGATCCGCATCGTGTCGCGTCCCTGCGGACCAGCCGGCGCCCTGTGCCGCAGGTCGTCCGAGTGGAGCCGGAATGCGTCGGCATGGCACCCTTGGACGGTGAATGAACTCCAACAGCTCGTCCCGGCCTGGCTGAATCTCCCCGAGGTGGCGCAGGCGCTCGACCTCCCCATCACCCGCGTGCATTCGCTCATCAGTGAGCGGGCGCTGGTCAGCGTCCGTATCGGTGAGCGAAACATCCGCAGCGTGCCCGCGGAATTCCTCGTGGACGGGGCGATCCTCGACAGCCTCAAGGGCACCGTCGTCGTCCTGGCGGACTCCGGCTACGGGGACGAGGACATCATCCGATGGCTCTACACGGAGGACGAGTCGCTTCCGGGTCGGCCGATCGATGCGCTGCGCGAGGGACGGAAGACGGAGATCCGCCGTCGGGCGCAGGCCGCTGCCTGGTAGGCCGATCCACCGCCGGATGGGTCACGCACCCGGCCGTGCGTCAGGCAGTGCGAGTGACGGCGGCTTCGGCGAGGAGGCGCAGGGCCTCGAGCGACGTCGTATCGACATCGAGCTGGGCGAGGGCCCGGAAGGCCTCGGCTGATCGCTCCTCGATCAGGGTCTCGGTCTGCGCCAGCGCACCGCTCGCCACGATCAGCCCGCGGAGCGTGTGCACCGCGTCGTCGTCGAGCTCCGTGTCGCCGAGCATCGCGTTGATCCTCGCCCGGACGTCGCTGCCGCTCTCGCCGAGAGTGCGCGCGATCAGGAAGGTGCGCTTCCCCTCGCGCAGATCGTCGCCCGCCGGCTTGCCGGTCACTCCCGGATCCCCGAACACACCGAGGACGTCGTCCCGGAGCTGGAAGGCCTCGCCCAGGGGGAGCGCAAAGGCAGAGAAGTCCGAGAGCAGCTCCTCATCGGCTCCGGCCAGTGCTCCGCCGAGCATGAGGGGCCGTTCCATCGAGTACTTCGCCGACTTGAAGCGCAGGATGTTGAGGGCACGGAGTTCGGCCTGCTCGGGCGTCTGGTCGGGCCCCACCGCCTCCTCGAGCAGGTCCAGGTACTGGCCGGCCATGACCTCGGTGCGCATGCGGTTGAAGATGGTGCGGGCAGCCTCACCCGCCTCGGCGGAGCAGGACGCCGTGAAGAGCTCCTCGCTGAACGCGAGGCACAGGTCCCCGGCCAGGATGGCTGCGGACACGCCGAAGCGCTCGGGGTCGAGATGCCAGCCCGCCTCCGTGTGGCGCGCGGAGAACTGCCGGTGCACGCTCGGCCCTCCGCGCCGGGTATCCGAGCGATCGATGATGTCGTCATGGATAAGGGCAGCGGCCTGGAAGAACTCCAGTGCCGTCCCGGCCGTCACCGGAGCCGCAGCTCCGGGCGCGCCTCCCGCCGCGCGCCATCCCCAGTAGCAGAGCAGGGCGCGCATCCGCTTACCGCCCCGGGTGAGTGTCGCGATGCTCGAGATGAGGGGCAGTGATTCCTCGGAGATGGCCGTCAGGACGTCCGCCTGGTCAGCCAGGAACTCGTCGATGGTCCTCGTGAGCGCGGACCGGAACAGGTCCTGCTCCGCCGTGATGACGTCAGGAGCGGGGCCGCCCGGATCAGGGGTGGCAGGTGCGGACAGCATGGATCTCCCGGGCGGTTCGACTGGGTCAGGTCCTCACACTCTATCGGGCGGCTCTGCCCCGGCCCGGCGGTACGGACGGGCCGTCGGATCCGCCGGGCCCGGCTGTCGGTGGCACTGCGTACGATGTGGGCGTGGTCAGGGATGAGGGTCGGACGCCGGTCGAGCATGCGGAGTGCCGCATCCTGCACATCGACATGGATGCCTTCTTCGTCTCCGTCGAGCTGCTGGATTACCCTCATCTCCACGGCGTCCCGGTTGTCGTGGGATCACCGTCCGGCCGGTCCGTCGTCCTGTCCGCGTCCTACGAGGCCCGCGCTTTCGGGGTGCGCTCGGCGATGCCGATGTCGGTCGCCATGCGCCAGTGCCCCACCGCGGTGATCCTCCCGCCGCACCATCGTCGGTACTCGGAGATCTCCGGACAGGTCATGCGGATCTTCCGGTCGGTGACGCCGCACGTGGAGCAGCTCAGCGTCGACGAGGCATTCCTCGACGTGGCCGGGTCCATGCGCCGGCTGGGCGGTCCGCGCGAGATCGGTGAGCAGGTGCGCGAGGAGATCAGTTCCACCCTCGGTATCACCGCGAGCGTCGGTGCCGCGACGACGAAGTTCGTGGCCAAGATCGCCTCCACGAGGGCGAAGCCGGATGGCCTCCTGCTGATCCCGGGTGACCGGACCGTCGCGTACCTGCACACGCTTCCCGTCTCCGCGCTCTGGGGGGTCGGCGCGAAGACACAGGAAGTCCTGGGCCGCATCGGCATCCGCACGGTGGAGGACGTGGCGCACACGCCGGTCACCACCCTGCGGCGCCTGCTCGGAAGCTCCGGCGAGCACGTGCACAACCTCGCCTGGGGGAGGGACCCGCGGCGCGTCGTCGTGGCCCGGCCCGAGAAGAGCATCGGAGCGGAGGAGACGTTCTCCAGGGACATCGACGACTCCGACGTCCTACGGCGGGAACTGCTGCGGCTGGCGCACCGCACGGCGACCCGGCTCCGCGCCTCGGGCAATCGGGCCGGTGGGGTGGCGCTCAAACTGAGGTACGCCGACTTCTCCACCCTGACGCGGTCGAAGAAGTTCGATGAACCGGTCGACAGTGCCAACGCGCTGTACACGGCGGCGACGGCCCTGCTCGCCGCCCTCGGTGATCGGCCCATGGCCGTGCGGCTCATCGGCCTGCGTGCCGAATCGCTCGAGAGTGGCGGAGACGGCTCCACGCAGCTGACGATCGACCGGCGCGACGACAACTGGCGCCTCGCCGAGCGGGTGCTCGACGACGTGAACAGGAGATTCGGTGACGCCGGCGTCGTCCCGGCCGGGCTGCTCGCTTCCCGACGTGCGGACGAGCCCCGTAGGGGACGGGCGGGCGGGCCGCCGCCCGCCGCAGGTGACGCTGGTGCAGGTACCGCGGCGGGTGTGGGTGCTGGCGGAGGTGCTGGCGGACGCGCCGCTGGGCGGAGTGGTGGAAGCGCGCTGGGCCGGGGCGGCGCGGTGCCGGAGGCGGAGTCCGGCAGGCGGGCCGGACACGACCAGGGGCCGGGTGCTGGCGGGTCCTCCCGGGGAGCCCCGCGGACCCATCGCGATCCGCGTGCCTGAGCGGTATACGGGGTCAGTATGCCTTCATGGAACCCCCCTCGGATTCCGCATTGTGACTTTGCGGGCACCACGTAGCAAACTAGTCTTGAAGCAGGTAGTCCAGCTGCCGTTCAGCACGCTTTTGCAGCCTCCGGAGCCCGTGGTCATCGACCCCTCCACCGGGAACCTGGTGAGCGTTCGGGACGTTGGGTGGGTGGAGGAACGTTGGTACCCATATCAAGGAGGCGGTCATGGCACTCTCGGAACACGAGCAGAGGTTGCTTGATCAGCTTGAACAGCAGTTGCACGCCGACGATCCCAAGTTCGCGCACTCGATGGCGTCGGACACCCGCAAGTCGATGTCGACCAGGCGTCTGGTCATCGGTGCGCTCATCACGATCGCGGGCATCCTGGTCCTGCTCGCGGGCATCGTCAACCAGAACATCCTCATCGGAGTGGCCGGCTTCCTCGTCATGGGGGGCGGCGTCTACTTCGCGACGACCAAGTCGAAGCAGCTGGACCAGGGCCAGCCCGCGGGTAGGCCGACGAAGGCTCCGACCGGCGGGAAGAGCGGGTTCATGACGAGTCTCGAAGACAAGTGGGACGAGCGGAAGCGCGACCAGAGCTGATTCCCTGCCGGGCCACCGATGGTGACCCCGATACAGCTTCGCTGCACCGGCGTGACCGGGCAGCCACGAACTGACGAGGACCCGCTACGGCGGGTCCTCGCTCGTTAACCGGTCATCCCCAGGCGTTCCACTGCCGCATGCACTGCTCTGCACCGGGTCGGTGCCCCATGCCGACCGCCTCATACCGGCCGCCCCCTCCATCGCCCCCTCCACTTCGCTCCCCAGCGAGGCAGATAGCACCCGGCCGCGTGATCGCGGGGCGGACGGACGTCGTCGGCGGAGCAATCCCGGGCGCGCCGCGCCCCGGATGCATTGACGGTGGAGAGTTGTGGAGTAAAGTGGGGAACATAAGAGCAAGGCAGCATCGAGCTGGGCTTGGCGGACTCAGAACAGGCGGTCAGGGATGTTCCTCGGAACTCATACCCCCCGTCTGGACGAGAAGGGCAGGCTCATCCTCCCGGCGAAGTTCCGCGACGAACTGAGCGAGGGGCTGGTCCTGACCCGGGGCCAGGAACGGTGCATCTATGTGTTCAGTGCGAGTGAGTTCGAGAGGGTTCACGAGCAGATGCGGGCCGCACCCATCTCGTCACGCCAGGCGAGGGACTACAACCGTATCTTCCTGTCGGGAGCCTCGGACGAGGTGCCCGACAAGCAGGGCAGGATCACCATCCCACCGGCCCTGCGGACGTATGCAGGGCTCGACCGTGACCTCGCGGTCATCGGAGCAGGAAGCCGCGCCGAGATCTGGGCGGCGGATGCCTGGGACTCGTACCTGACGGAGAAGGAGACCGCCTTCTCCGAGACGGACGAGGACGCTTTCCCGGGAATCATCTGATCCACGGCGCAGGACAGGCAGAACCAGCAGTACCAGCAGTACCAGCAGCACCCGACGCGAACGGATTCACCTCTTGGATGAGATCTCCAGCCGCCGGACCAGGTACGACTCCTGGCTTCACTTCCCCGAAGCCAGGCGGAGACCGTCCGGCCGGATGGGGGTCTGATCCCAGAGATGGACCATCGCCCCACGCCTGCAGGGACACCGACATCACGAACGACGAACTGCAGGAGGGAGAGCGCGCATGGGGGAGAACCGGCCGACGGGCGAGCGACACGTCCCCGTCCTCCGGGACCGCTGCGTCTCCCTCCTTGCTCCCGCGGTCGAGGCAGCAGCAACAGCCGGACGCCGGCCGGTGGTCGTCGATGCGACCCTCGGCATGGGCGGCCATTCCGAGAGCATGCTCGAGCGCTTCCCCTCCGCGCACCTCGTCGGGATCGACCGCGACACCGAGGCGCTGGGCCTCGCCGGGGAACGCCTGACGCGCTTCTCCGACCGCACCGACCTGGTCCACGCCGTCTACGACGATCTGCCCGAGGTGCTCGAGGACCTCGGGATCGGGGGGGTGGACGGCGTCCTGTTCGATCTCGGCGTCTCCTCCCTGCAGCTCGACGAGCGTGACCGCGGCTTCGCCTACTCCTACGACGCCCCCCTCGACATGCGCATGGACACGACCACGGGCATCACGGCCGCGGAGGTCGTCAACACCTACGCCGAGGCGGATCTGCTGCGTATCATCCGGACCTGGGGCGAGGAGAAGTTCGCGGGTCGCATCGCGACGGCGATCGTCCAGGCCCGCACCGCACGTCCGTTCGGCACCACGGCGGAGCTCGTCGAGGTCATCCGTGGGGTCGTCCCGGCCTCGGCGGCACGGACCGGGGGACATCCTGCCAAGCGGACGTTCCAGTCCCTGCGCATCGAGGTCAACGAGGAGCTGTCCGTCCTCGAGCGCGCCGTACCGGCCGCCATCGCCTCGATCCACACGGGGGGTCGGGTCGTCGCGATGTCATACCACTCCCTCGAGGACAGGATCGTGAAGAGCTCCTTCGCGGCCGGCACGAAGTCCTCCGCGCCCCTCGGGTTCCCGGTCGAGCTCGAGGAACACAAGGCCTACCTCCGGTCCCTGACGCGTGGCACGGAAGCGCCCACGCCGGCGGAGATCGAGGAGAATCCCAGGGCGGCCTCGGCCAAACTGCGCGCTGTAGAACGAATCAAAGCCGGACCCGTCGACAGGACCAACGGATGAGCCAGACCCTGACTGTTGAGAAGCGGCACAGCGCCGCGGCCTTCGCCGGCAACGGAGCACTCGCCGTCGCGCCGCGCCGGCCGGCCGGTCTCTCCGACGGAGCGCCGGCGAGTGCGCGGCCGGAGGCCACGCAGAAAGTGCGGACGCCGCTCTCCGTGGTACCGGTGAGGCCCTCCCGCCGTCGCGTGCCGTTCGCCGTCTTCAGTCTCCTCGTCCTCGCCGGAGCCCTGGCCGCAGTCCTCATGCTCAACATCTCCGTGTCGGGGACGCAGTACGAGCTCGTGCAGCTGCGCAGCCAGCAGGTGGCACTCAGCCAGCAGAACGAGGCGCTCGTCCTCGAGATCGAGAACAAGGAGGCGCCGCAGAACCTCGCCGCCGCCGCGACGAAACTCGGCATGGTGTCCTCCCCGACGTTCGGGACCATTGAGCTAGATTCGAAGAAGGTGACGGGGACTCCGGAACCTGCGAAGGAAGGCCCGAAGCCCGAGGTCCTGATCGCCGCCCCGGACCTCGTCACCGAGCAGCCCGCTCCCGTAGCTGCCGAGGCGCCGGTAGCGGCCGATCCGGCACCCGCGGGCGCCGGTGCAGCGGACGAGGCGGCGGATGCGGCCGCGGACTCCGCGGCCGGCAGCACGGCCTCGGGGACCATCCCCGGTCCGGAGCAGGCCGCGTCCGACCGCTGACACGCGGGTCCTCCGCCGTCACCAGCTCCGCACGTACCGCCTGCACTGATCGACAAGGATTCCTCCGTGACCCCTGCACGCACCGGCAGCCCTGACAGCCTCCGACTGGTCCTCGGCTCGACCCGGCTCCGCGTGGGGCTTGCCTTCGTCCTCGTCCTCCTCATGGTGCTCGGTGTACGGCTCTTCCAGTTACAGGGGCTCGATCTCGGCGGGATGGCCCAGGTGGGCCTGTCCAAGCGCCTGACGAACACCACTGTCGCCCCCGTCCGCGGCTCCATCGTCGACATGAACGGCAAGTACTTCGCCCGGAGTGTCGAGCGTTACGACATCGTCGTGGACCAGGGCCTCAGCGCCGTCGACGGATTCGACCGGACGGTCCAAGATCCCGACGACCCCGACAGCACCATCCGGGTCGACGTACCCATCGAGCAGGGGCTCGAGGAGCTCTCGGCGGTCCTCGGGATCGATGTGGAGACACTCCGGGGTTCGGTCCTGGGGGACAAGACCTTCAACTACGTCGCGAAGTCCGTCACGCCGGAGGTGAAGAACCAGGCGCTCGAGATCGGCATCCCCGGCGTCTACGCCGACAAGACGAGCGTCCGTACCTATCCGGCAGGATCGGTCGCCGGATCGGTCATCGGCTTCGTGTCCGACGACGGCACCCCGCAGGAAGGTCTCGAGTACTCGCTGAACGACCAACTCACGGGCACGGCGGGGAAGAGGACCTTCGAGATCGGCGGGGACGGTATCCGTATCCCCTACGCGACCAATGAGGACGTGCCCGCGGTGGACGGACAGAGTGTCCGCCTCACGATCGACCAGGATCTCCAGTGGTTCGCGCAGCAGACCATCGCGTCCCAGGTCAAGGACTACGACGCCGAGTGGGGCAACATCGTGGTCGTCGAGACCGGCACCGGCGCCATCCGTGCCATGGCGGAATCCACCACGCCCGATCCGAACGATCCGACGGCCACCCCTGCCGAGCAGCGGAGACCGAACTCGGTCAGCGCCTCCTTCGAACCGGGGTCGACGACGAAGGTCATCACGCTCGCCGGCGCGCTCGAGGAAGGGCTGATCGAGCCGACGTCGAAGTTCACCCTCGACAACCGGTACACGGTGGGGGACCAGACGTTCAAGGACGCCTGGGAGCACGGCACCGAGAAGCGCACGGCCGCCGGCATCCTCGCGAAGTCGATGAACACGGGGACCGTGCAGATCGGCGAGAAGCTGACCAAGCAGGAGCGGTACGACTGGCTGAAGAAGTTCGGGATCGGCGAACCGCTCGGCACCGGCCTGAACGAGGAGAACCAGGGGCTTCTCAGCACGCCGGACAACTGGGACGATCGCCAGCAGTACACGGTGCTCTTCGGGCAGGGGCTCACGCAGACCGCGCTGCACACCGCGATGGTCTACCAGACGATCGCCAACGACGGCGTCCGGCTGAAGCCCCGCCTGATCGACGCCTACATCGACCCGGACGGCACGGAGCACGTGGTGCCGCAGGCCGAGGGGACCGAGGTGGTCTCGGAGAAGACGGCCGCAGAGATGCGGAAGATGCTCGAGACCGTCACCGAGGAGGGGTCCGGGAAGTCCGGCGAGCTCGAGCAGTACCGCGTGGGCGCCAAGACCGGCACGGCGGAGGCGCCGGGAGCCACCGGCGGGTACGACGGCTACACTCTGTCCTACGCCGGGATCGCCCCGATCGAGGACCCGAAGTACGTCGTCGTCATCACGCTCCAGCGCCCCCAGGGTGACCTGTACTACCTGATCCCCGGAGAGTCCTTCCAGAAGGTCATGCAGCAGGCCCTCAATTCCGACAACGTCCCGGCCTCGACGACGAAGCCGGACATCTACCCGGTCGAATACTGACCCGGAGGCCACAGCACCGTGCATTCCACCACTCCACAGGGACGCGCCGCTTCCCTGATGCGTCCGCATGAGCCGCGGCCGATCGGCCTGGCAGCGGCACTCGCTGCAGCCGGCCTGCCGGTCGGCCCCGGGACCGGGCACCTGCCCACCGTCTCGGGCCTCACCCTCGATTCCCGCGCCGTCCTGCCCGGCGACGTCTACGCCGCGTTGCCCGGCGCCACCCGCCACGGCGCCGGTTTCGCCGACCAGGCAGTGCTGGCGGGTGCCGTCGCGGTCCTGACGGACGACGTCGGCCGGGAGCTGCTGGGCGACGGCATCGCCGTGCCCGTCGTCGTCGTCCCCGACCCCCGGCGCGTCATCGGACCGCTTTCGCGCGTGATCTTCGGAGGCGGTGCCGCGGACGACGGCGGCACGCCGACGCTGTACGGCGTCACGGGGACGAACGGGAAGACCACCACCACCTACTTCGTCAACGCCCTCCTGGAGGCACTCGGCCGTTCGACCGGACTGATCGGCACGATCGAGATCCGGGCCGGCGGCGACGCCATCCCGAGCGCGCTCACCACGCCCGAGTCCCCGCAGGTGCACTCGCTGCTCGCCCTCATGCGGGAGCGCGGCATCGATGCGGCCTCGATGGAGGTCTCCTCGCACGCCCTGGAGTTCGGGCGTGTGGACGGCGTCCACTTCGACGTCGCCGGGTTCACCAACCTGACGCAGGACCATCTGGACCTGCACGGCACGATGGAGGAGTACTTCGCCGTCAAGGCCGCCCTCTTCACGGCGGAGCGGTGCCGGACGGCGGTCGTCCTCGTCGACGACGCGTGGGGCCGGCGCCTCGCGAGGACCGCTGACGTGCCCCTCCTCACCGTGTGTACGGACGGCGGCGAAGGGTCCGGGCCGGCGGCGGACGCCGACTGGACGGTCACCGACGTCGAACGGAGCGGCCTCGGCCACGCCTTCGCCCTGGAGTCGCGTGACGGGCGCCGCCTGCGCGTCCGCAGCGGGCTCCCCGGGTCCTTCAACATCTCCAACGCGGCCCTCGCGGCCGTCATGGTGCTGGCGTCCGGGGTGTCCGAGCACGACCTGCAGCACGCACTCGATGCCCACGACCCCTTCACCACCGAGGTACCCGGCCGCATGCAGCTCATCGCCGAGGAGCCGGCGTCGATCGTGGACTTCGCGCACAATCCCGACGCGCTCGAGCGGACCCTCGCCTCGGTGCGCCGCCCCGGGGGCCGGGTCATCGCGGTCTTCGGCGCCACGGGACAGCGCGACGAATCGAAGCGGCCCGTCATGGGCGCCGTGGGCGCGCGACTCTCGGACGTCCTCATCATCACGGACGACGATCCGCACGACGAGGACGAGGCCGTCATCCGCCGCGCCGTCCGGTCCGGCGCGGACGCAGCCGTCGCGGAGGAGGGTCTCGACTGCGAGGTCCTCGAGGTCTTCCCCCGTGCCGACGCCATCGACCGCGCCGTCGCCCTGGCCACGGCGGGGGACACCGTGATCATCGCCGGCCGCGGCCACGAGGTGTGGCAGGAAGTGAAGGGCATCAACCTGTCCCTCGACGACCGCGTCGAACTGCGTTCCGCGTTGACAAGGCACGGATTCTCTGGGCTTTCCGCCGCCGGGATAGAGTCCT
Source organism: Arthrobacter sp. CP30 (assembly GCF_053470025.1). Classification (NCBI taxonomy): domain Bacteria; kingdom Bacillati; phylum Actinomycetota; class Actinomycetes; order Micrococcales; family Micrococcaceae; genus Arthrobacter; species Arthrobacter sp. CP30. Next base: position 327,223 of record NZ_JBQEMM010000003.1, on the reverse strand, counting down.
GAACCGTCATGATTGAATTCAGCGCAGCCGAGATCGCGGCACTCACGGGCGGGGTCCTGGTCGGTATCGACCAGCACGGGCCTGCCATCACCGTCACCTCCGCCGCCACCGATTCCCGCGAGTGCACGCCCGGTTCGCTCTTCGTGGCCAAGCCCGGGGAGGAGTCCGACGGCCACCTGTTCGTCGGAGCAGCCTTCGAGCGCGGCGCCGTGCTGACCCTCGCCGAGCGGGAGGTCGCGGCGGCCGACGGCGCACCGTTCCCCGCCGTCGTCGTCCCCGACGCCGTCCTGGCCATGGGAGCCCTCACCGCCGAGTCGGTGCGGCGCCTCCGCGCGGCCGGGGACATCACCGTCATCGGGATCACGGGCTCCGCCGGGAAGACGACCACCAAGGACCTGCTCGCGGGGATCCTCGCGACCATGGGCCCCACCGTGGCGCCCCGCGGCTCCTACAACGGGGAGGTGGGTGTTCCCCTCACCGTCTTCGAGGCGGACCTGGACACGCGTTTCCTCGTGATCGAGATGGGTGCCACGAAGCCGGGCCACATCGCCTACCTCGCGTCCCTCGTGCAGCCGGACATCGGCGTGGTCCTCGGCGTCGGGTCGGCCCACGCGGGAGAGTTCGGCGGCGTCGAAAACATCGCGAAGGCCAAGGGCGAGCTCTTCGAGGCGCTCACCGCCCAGGGCGCCGCCATCATCAACGCGGACGACGAGCGCGTCCTCGCGATGCAGACCCGGACGCCTGCCCGGCGCGCCTTCTTCACCTCCTCCGACGACTTCGCGTCGGACGGCAGCACGGTGGTCCGTGCGAGGAACAGCACCACGACTCCGGAGGGCAACCCCTCCTTCACGCTGCAGTTCCCCGACGGGAGCGAGCACGACGTCGTGTCCCCGCTGCTCGGCCTGCACCACACGACCAACCTCCTGGCCGCGGCGGCGGTCGCGTTCGCCGTCGGGTGTGCGCCCGAGGCCATCGCCTCGAGCCTCCGGACGCAGGCGGCCGCCAGCCGCTGGCGCATGGAGCGCACGGAGCGCACCGACGGCGTCACCGTGATCAACGACGCCTACAACGCGAATCCGGAGTCCATGCGCGCCGCCCTCCGCACCCTCGCCGAACTCGGCGGCGGGCGCAGGCGCACCTGGGCCGTCCTCGGCGAGATGCTCGAACTGGGGGACCGCTCCATCGAGGAGCACGACCTCCTCGGGCGGGTGGTCGTCCGGCTGAACATCTCGAAGCTCATCTGCGTGGGACCGAACACCAGAGCCCTCTTCAACGGGGCGGTGCTCGAAGGCTCGTGGGGGAGCGAGGCCGTCCATGTCGACGACGCCGACGCGGCCGAGCGCATGCTGGCGGCGGAACTCGAGCCCCGCGACATCGTCCTCTTCAAGTCCTCCAACGGCGCAGGCCTCCGGTTCCTCGGCGACCGGATCGCGCACGCCGTGGCCGACGCCTCGGTCTCGGCCGGTCCGGCGGCCACCGACGAGCGTGACGCCGCCGAGGCGACCGCCGACGCGAACCCCTTCGGAAAGGCCGACCAGCAGTGATCGCACTCCTCATCGGCTCGGCCTCCGCGCTGTTCCTCGCCTTCGTCGGCACCCCCCTCTTCATCAGGCTCCTGGTGCGGAAGGGCTACGGCCAGTTCATCCGCGACGACGGGCCGACGGCGCACCACACCAAGCGCGGCACCCCGACCATGGGTGGCGCGGTGATCGTCGGCTCCGTCCTGCTGGCCTATTTCCTGACGCACCTGATCATGATGGCGACCGGGTCGCCCGTCGGCGGCCCGAGCGCCTCCGGCCTGCTGCTGCTGTTCCTCGCCGCAGGCATGGGGCTCGTCGGATTCGCCGACGACTACATCAAGATCTCGAAGCAGCGCAGCCTGGGCCTCAGTGCCCCGGCGAAGATCATCGGCCAGTCGGCGGTCGGCATCGTCTTCGGCGTCCTGGCCCTCGGGTTCCCCAACGAGCAGGGCCGCACGCCGGCGTCCACCGCGATCTCCTTCATCCGCGACCTGCCGATCGACCTGGCCTTCGCGGGGACGGTCGTGGGGGCGATCCTCTTCGTCATCTGGTCCAACCTCATCATCACGGGTGCCAGCAACGGCGTTAACCTGGCGGACGGCCTCGACGGCCTGGCCGCAGGGGCATCGATCCTCGTTTTCGGCGCCTACATGCTGATCGGGATCTGGCAGAGCAACCAGAGCTGCGGTTCGCCCGGGGCGGGAAGCGTCTGCTACGAGGTCCGGGACCCCCTGGACCTCGCCCTGATCGCCGGCGCCATGTGCGGTGCGCTCGTCGGGTTCCTGTGGTGGAACACCTCGCCTGCGAAGATCTTCATGGGGGACACCGGGTCACTGGCCATCGGCGGTGCGATCGCCGGGTTCGCCATCCTCTCGCGGACCGAGCTGCTCCTGGTGATCCTGGCCGGTCTCTTCGTGATGATCACCCTGTCGGTCATCATCCAGGTGGGTTACTTCAAGCTCTCCGGTGGCAAGCGGGTCTTCAAGATGGCACCCCTGCAGCACCACTTCGAACTCAAGGGCTGGGCCGAGGTCACCGTCGTGGTCCGCTTCTGGATCCTGGCCGGACTCTTCGTGGCCGTGGCACTCGGGATCTTCTACGCGGAATGGGTCGTGGGATGAGCGGGGCCGAGGGAACCACCGGGCGCGTGCTGGAGACCGATCGCGTCAGGGACCTGACCACCTGGGACGCCGACTGGGCGGGCCTGCGCGTCGTCGTCGCCGGGATCGGGGCATCCGGCTTCTCGGCGGCGGACACCCTGATCGAGCTCGGCGCGGCCGTCGTCGTCGTGGATGCCGGTGCGACCGCCGGCAACGAGGCGAAGGCCGACACCCTGCGCATCGTCGGAGCGCGCGAGGTGCTCCTCGGCGCCGAGCACGCGGAGGCGCTCCCCCTCGTCGATGGCGAGCAGGCCGAGCTCGTGGTGACCTCGCCCGGATGGCGGCCCACGCAGCCCCTCCTCGCCGGGGCCGCTGCCGCGGGCATCCCTGTCTGGGGGGACGTCGAACTCGCCTGGCGCGTCCGGGTCCGGGAGGGACGGCCGACGGCGGACTGGCTGACGATCACCGGGACCAACGGCAAGACGACGACGGTCGGCCTGACCGAGGCCATGCTCCTCGCCGGCGGGAAGCGGGCGGTCGCGGCCGGCAACGTGGGCACGCCGATCCTCGACGTCATCCGTGACCCGCAGGGCTTCGACGTCCTCGCCGTCGAGCTCTCCAGCTTCCAGCTCCACTGGGCCCACTCGATCTCGCCGCTCGCGAGCGTCTGCCTCAATATCGCCGAGGACCACGTGGACTGGCACGGCAGCTACGAGGCCTACCTCGCTGCCAAGGCCTCCGTCTACGAGCGCACGCGTGTCGCCTGCGTGTACAACGCGGAGCAGCGGGAGACGGAGGCGATGGTCGAGGAGGCCGACGTCGTCGAAGGATGCCGCGCCGTGGGCTTCACGACCGGCACGCCCTCCATCAGCATGATGGGCGTCGTCGAGGACCTCCTCGTCGACCGCGCCTTCATCGAGCAGCGCAAGGACTCCGCAGCCGAGCTGGCGTCCGTGTCGGAGCTGGGGGAGGTGGTCCCGCGCCACCTCGTCGCCAACGCACTCGCCGCGGCCGCCCTGGTCCGCGCCGCCGGACTGCCGGCTGCCGCGGTCCGCGACGGCATCCGGGCGTACCAGCCCGGGGAGCACCGTATCCAGGTCGTCGCCAACGAGGGCGGCGTGCTCTGGATCAATGATTCGAAGGCGACCAATCCGCACGCCGCCTCCGCCTCACTGGCGTCCTTCCAGTCGGTCGTGTGGATCGCGGGCGGGCTGTCCAAGGGCGTCTCCTACGACGATCTCGTGACCCGGCATGCGCGGCGGCTGCGCGCCGTCGTCCTCGTGGGACAGGATCCGTCGCCCCTGCAGGCTGCCCTCGCCCGACACGCACCCGATGTTCCGGTGTCCCTCCATCCGAGCCTTCACACTGGACACGGGCACGACGGCGGATCGAGCGATCCGGTCACCGGCGACGCCCTCATGCAGTGGGTCGTCTCCGAAGCAGCGGGGATGGCCCGTGACGGTGACACGGTGCTCCTTGCGCCGGCCGCCGCATCGATGGACCAGTTCTCCTCCTACGCGCACCGGGGGGCCGCCTTCATGGCGGCCGTCCGTGCACGTGGCGATCAGGGGACAACCGCGAAGGAGTCGTAGATGGTGACCACGCCAACCCGTGGAGGCGGACGCAAGCCCTCCGCCCGGGCGGCCCGGCCCACGGACTCGGGACGACCGGGCACGTCGAACGCTCCGACGGGCGCCGCATCCGGTAGCGCACCGGCCGGTCAGCGCGGCACGCGGGGCGGAGCGTCATCCGGCAGCAGGTCCGGGACGGGTGCCCGCGCGAAGGCAGGGGCCTCCCTCGGGAGGGCCGCGGCGGCGACCCCGGAGAACGCCACCGAGGCGGACCAGGGCCGCGGGGTCCGCGCGCGGCTCCGTCGCGGCTGGCGATTCCTCGAGGGCTCCGACCGGGCGCCCTCCGGCTCGAGCTACTACCTGATCCTCGGCTCGGCCCTCGCGCTGACCGCCATCGGCCTGCTCATGGTGCTCTCGGCGTCATCGGTCGAGGCGATCTCCGACGGCAAGGATTCGTTCGACCTCTTCCTCAAGCAGGCGGTCTGGGCGAGCGCCGGGCTCGTCCTGATGCTCGTGCTGTCCCGGCTCGGTCCCCGCGCCTACAAGGCGCTGGCCTGGCCGAGCCTCGCCATCGCCGTCGTGCTGCTCGTGCTGGTGCTCGTCATCGGCGTCGAGATCAACGGCAACAAGAACTGGATCCAGATCGGCAGCCAGACCTTCCAGCCGTCCGAGCCGACCAAGCTGGCCCTCGCGCTCTGGTTCGCCGCCGTCCTCGAGCGCAAGAAGGCCCTCATCCGGGACTGGAAGCACGCGATGATCCCGGCCATCCCGTTCGGTGGACTGCCGATCGGACTCGTCCTGATCGGTGGTGACCTCGGCACCGGCCTCGTCCTCATGATGATCGCCGGAGCCGCCCTGTTCTTCGCCGGTGCTCCGCTGAAGCTCTTCACCCTCGCCGGTCTCGCCGCCCTCGCCGGATCCCTGCTGATGGTCGCCACCAGTTCCAACCGTGGCGGGCGCATCAGCGCGTGGCTGCGGCTGAACTGCGACGACGGCGCCGACCTGTGCCTCCAGTCGGACAACGGGCTCTTCGCCATGGCCTCGGGCGGCTGGTTCGGCGTCGGGATCGGGCAGAGCCGGCAGAAGTGGAACTGGATCCCGGAGGCCCACAACGACTTCATCTTCGCCATCATCGGCGAGGAGTTCGGGCTGCTGGGGACGCTCGTCATCATCCTGCTGTTCGGGATCCTCGCCGTCGCCACCATCCGCGTGGCGCTGCGCTACACCGACCCGTTCGTGCGGATCCTCATGGGGTCGATCCTCGTGTGGCTGATCGGGCAGGCCTTCGTCAACATCGGCATGGTCACCGGCCTGCTGCCCGTCATCGGCGTGCCGCTGCCCTTCATCTCCTACGGCGGTTCGGCGCTCACCTTCACGCTCGCCGCCGTCGGGGTGCTGCTGTCCTTCGCCCGCAAGACCCCGCATCCACCGAACCCCGTCCCGGCGGGCAGCAGTCCCGCCGTATCCACCGCCGGAAGAAGCCACACACCTTCATGACACACCCCTCCACGCCCGGGCGCACGCTGTCCGTGGTCCTCGCCGGCGGTGGCACCGCCGGGCACATCAGCCCCCTGCTGGCCATCGCCGGCGCGATCGTCGACCAGCGGCCGGGCACCCGCATTACCGCCGTGGGGACCGAGGCCGGCATGGAGACGCGGCTCGTCCCGGCGGCCGGCTACACGCTCCGGACCATCGACCGCGTCCCCTTGCCGCGGCGTCCGTCCATCGACCTGGTCAAGCTGCCGGCCCGCCTGCTGCGGGCCGTGCGGCAGGCGCGCGCCATCGTCGCGGAGGCCGGGGCGGACGTCGTCGTCGGGGTGGGCGGATACGTGTCCACGCCCGTCTACCTCGCCGCGTGGTCGCGGCGCGTCCCCGTGGTCATCCACGAGGCGAATGCCCGGCCCGGTATCGCCAACCGGGTGGGCGCCCGGATCGCTGCCACGGTCGCTGTCGCCTTCGAGGGGACGGGGCTGACCGACGCCGTGCTGGTCGGCATGCCGATGCGGCGCAGCATCGCCGACCTGGACCGCACAGCGGAACGGGGGACCGCCCGCGCCTCGCTCGGTCTCGATCCGGACCGGCCCACCCTCATCGTCACCGGGGGTTCCTCGGGCGCCGCGAGCGTCAACCGTGCGGTCGCCGGGGCTGTCCCGGACCTCGTCGCGGCCGGCGTGCAGGTCCTCCACATCACGGGCCGCGGCAAGCCGGTCCTCGGCGACGACGGTGCGCCGATGACGCTCGAGGGCTACCACCAGGTCGAGTTCGTCGACGGGATGGAGCGCGTGTACGCGGCCGCGGACCTCCTCGTCGCGCGTGCCGGGGCCGCGACGGTCAGCGAGGCCAGCGCTGTCGGCGTGCCGGCCGTCCTGGTGCCCCTTCCGCACGGCAACGGCGAGCAGCGGCTCAATGCGGCGGGGCTGGTCGCGGCCGGCGGGGCCCTGCTCGTCGAGGATGCCGACCTCGGCCCGGACTGGATCCGGCGGGAGGTCCTCCCGCTCCTGGCAGATCCCGAGCGGCTCGCCGCGATGTCGGCCGCCTCCCGCGCCCAGGGTGTCCGCGACGGTGACCGGCGGATGGCCGGACTCGTCCTCGCCGCAGCGGAGGACGGACGATGACACCCGATCCGCACCGGCCGGGAGCGACGGCGGGACGGCACGGCAGCCCTGACAGCATTCCGCCCGCGGGCGGCACCTCGGAAGGATCCGGCATCAGCACGGACGAGACCACGGCATCGACGGGACAGACGGCACCGACGGCGACATCGCCCGGGGACGCAGGACAGGGCGGCGACCCCGCGCCGGCCGTGGCCGCTCCCCGGCACGCCGGGGGACTGCAGGAGCCCGTGCACTTCATCGGGATCGGGGGCGCCGGCATGTCCGCCGTCGCCCGCGTGCTCCTCGGCCAGGGGGTTCGCGTGTCCGGTTCGGATGCCGCCGAGTCGAAGGGCCTGCGCGCCCTCGCCGCGCTCGGCGCCGTCGTCCACGCGGGCCACGAGGCGGCGGCGGTTCCGGACCGGGGGACCGTGGTGGTGTCCTCGGCGATCCGCGCGAGCAACCCGGAATTCCAGGAGGCGCGCCGGCGGGGACTTCCCGTCATCCACCGTTCCGAGGCACTCGCCGCGGCGATGACCGGCCGGCGTGTCGTGGCGGTGGCCGGTACGCACGGCAAGACGACGACGACGGCCATGATCACGGTGCTCCTCCGGCAGGCCGGGCTTGCACCCTCCTTCGCCATCGGGGGCGACGTCGCGGCCCTGGGCGTGAATGCCGAGTGGGCCGGCGGGGACGTCTTCGTGGCGGAAGCCGACGAGTCGGACGGCTCGTTCCTGAACTACGACCCGAGTGTCGCGGTCGTGACCAACGCCGAGGCCGACCATCTCGACCACTACGGCACGGCTGAGGCGGTCCACGAGGCGTTCCGCCGGTTCGCGGGGAGAGTGTCCGAGGACGGACTGCTCGTCGCCTGCGCCGACGACCCGGGGTCGGCAGCGCTGGCCGCAGCCGTCCCGACCACGCGACGCGTGCGCACCTACGGCTACACCGGGACGGCGGACATCAGGATCAGCGACACGAGGGCGCTCGGCAGCACGACGAACAGCATCCTCTCCTTCGCCGTGGACGGCCTCGACGCGCAGCAGGAGCTCCAGCTCGGCGTGCCGGGCCGGCACAACATCCTCAACGCCGCGGCGGCCTTCACGGTGGCCCTGGAGCTGGGCGTCGACCCTGCTGTCGCCGCTGCCGGGCTGTCCCTCTTCTCCGGTGCCGCCCGCCGCTTCGAGGCCCGTGGCGAGGGCGACGGCGTCCGGGTGTTCGACGACTATGCGCACCACCCCACGGAGGTGCACGCGGCCCTCACCGCGGCCCGCACCGTCGCGGGGGAGCGGCGGGTGCACGTCCTGTTCCAGCCGCACCTCTTCTCCCGGACCCGTGAGTTCGCCGCCGGTTTCGCCGACGCCCTCTCGCTGGCCGACACGACGACGGTCCTGCCCGTCTACGCCGCGCGCGAGGACCCGGTGGACGACGTCGGCGGCTGGACCATCACGGAGCGCATGACCGGGGCGGAGGCCGCCTACGTCGCGGATCCGGAGGAGGCGCTCCGGACCGTCGTAGGCCGGGCGGCGGAGGGCGACCTCGTGCTCACCATCGGGGCGGGGGACGTGACGCAGTACGGCGTGCGGCTCGTCAGCCTGCTGCGGGACCGTGCTGCTGCGGCGGGAACCGGTGGGGTGTCCGGATGAAGCCGCGCAGGCCCACGGTGGCGAGGGTCACCACGCCCTCCGGCGGCAGTCCGTCCGGCCGGGGGAAGGTGTCCCTGCTCGAGAAGCCCGACGGCGCGCTTCCGGTGGGGAAGGTGCTCGACTTCCCCGCCCCGCGCCGCTCGCACCGGCTGCGCAACGTCATCCTGGCGGTCACGGCGGCCGCCCTCGTCCTCGGCGGGGTCGTCGCCTACGTCGTGTTCTCGCCGGCCCTCGCGCTCAGGACCGTCGTGGTGGAGGGCAACACGCTGGTGTCGACGGAGGAGATCCACGCCGCGCTCGCCCCGCTCTCGGGGACCTCGCTGACGCAGATCTCACCCGACCGAGTGAGGGGGATGCTCGAGGACAAGGCGCCGATCGAGGACGTCAGGATCGCGGCCGAGCCGCCGTCCACCCTGGTCGTGACGGTGCAGGAGCGGATCCCCGTCGCGGTCCTGCAGAACGGCGCGGACGTGGTACTCATCGACGCCGAGGGCCGCCAGCTCGCACGCGTGGCCGATCGTGCCCAGGTGAAGCTCCCGCTGATCGACGGCGGGACGAACGCCGTCAACTCCGAGGTGTTCTCCTCGATCACCGCAGTCCTTGCCGAGCTCCCGGTGTCGGTCCTCTCGCGACTGAACAGCGCCTCCGCGGCCAGCGTCGACTCCATCAGGCTCTCCCTGACGGGGGACCAGCGCATCTTCTGGGGCAGCTCCGAACGCAGCGCGGAGAAGGCCGAGGTGCTGGAGGCCATGCTGGCGATGCCTGCGAGCGATCCGCCCGTGAAGGAGTTCGACGTGAGCACCCCGGACCGGCCGGTCACCCGCTGAGGGGTCCGGTGAGTCCGGGAGCGGACTGCACGGACGGCTGCTCCGGACACGGCGACACGCCCGACACGCGGAGGCCGGTGGTTGCAACGCGTTGCGCATGCACTAGCGTCGTCCATAGAAGTTACTTGACATAACGTTAACTCTCAACCTGAACGTTAACGTTGTCTCGGGTGAAGGTTGAAGCCGGATCAACGGCAGCCCCCGTACAGCACACAGATTCGAACAAGGGACACAGGACGTGGCAGCACCTCAGAATTACTTGGCCGTCATCAAGGTCGTCGGCATCGGCGGCGGCGGCGTCAACGCCGTCAACCGGATGATCGAGGTCGGGCTCCGCGGCGTGGAGTTCATCGCCATCAACACGGATGCCCAGGCGCTGCTGATGAGCGACGCGGACGTCAAGCTCGACGTCGGACGAGAACTGACGCGTGGGCTCGGCGCCGGAGCGGATCCCGAGGTGGGCCGCCGGGCCGCCGAGGACCACTCCGAGGAGATCGAGGAGGTCCTCCGCGGGGCCGACATGGTGTTCGTCACCGCGGGCGAGGGTGGCGGGACCGGAACCGGCGGAGCGCCGGTCGTCGCGCGCATCGCGCGCTCGCTCGGCGCCCTGACCATCGGCGTGGTCACGCGCCCCTTCACCTTCGAGGGCCGGCGTCGCTCGAACCAGGCCGAGAGCGGCATCGACACCCTCCGCGAGGAGGTCGACACCCTGATCGTCATCCCGAACGATCGCCTGCTCTCCATCAGCGACCGCAACGTGTCGATGCTCGACGCGTTCCGCTCCGCGGATCAGGTGCTCCTCTCGGGCGTCCAGGGCATCACCGACCTCATCACCACCCCGGGCCTGATCAACCTCGACTTCGCGGACGTGAAGTCCGTGATGCAGGGTGCCGGTTCGGCACTCATGGGCATCGGCTCCGCCCGTGGCGAGGACCGTGCCGTCAAGGCCGCGGAGCTCGCCATCGCGTCGCCGCTGCTCGAGGCGTCGATCGACGGCGCACACGGCGTGCTGCTCTCCATCCAGGGTGGATCGGACCTCGGCCTGTTCGAGATCAACGAGGCCGCACGCCTCGTCCAGGAGGTCGCCCACCCCGAGGCGAACATCATCTTCGGTGCCGTGATCGACGACGCCCTCGGCGACGAGGCGCGCGTGACCGTCATCGCCGCCGGCTTCGACCAGGTGGACGCCACCTCCCAGCCTGCTCCCGCCTCCGTGCCGTCCTCACGGCCGGCATCGGCGCCGAGCGTCGGCGGTGATGCGCAGCGTACGTCCGGTGCAGCGACCGCGGGCCTCGGTGCCTGGTCGCAGCAGCGCGCCCAGAGCGTGCAGGCAGTCCCGGCCGACTCCGGTTTCGACGTCGACCTCCCGGCGATCGTCGAGCCCGATCTCTCCGCAGGCCGTTCCGACGACCTCGACGTCCCCGACTTCCTCAAGTAGTCCGTGGACAGAACCGTCGATCCCGGCCGGACCTCCCCGTTCCACTGGAACGAGGAGGTCCGGCCGGGGTTACGGGTGGCCTTCACCGCGGTGGGGGCCGGGAATCTCGCGCTGCATGTCGGTGACGACCCCGATGCCGTCCGGCAGAGCCGGCGCCGCCTCGAGGCTGCGCTGGGGGTCCGCCCCGACACGCTGCGCTTCATGAGCCAGACGCACTCCGACCGGGTGGCGCTGCTCGGGGCGTCGGACAGTGCCGAGCGCGTGCCGCCGGACGCGGACGCCATGGTCTCGGCGACGGGCTCCGAGCCCCTCGCGGTCCTCGTGGCCGACTGCGTCCCGATCGTCCTGGCGGACGCGGACCCCGACGACGGCGGCACCGGCGCTACCGCCGTCGTCCATGCGGGCCGCGCAGGCGTCGCGAACGGCATCGTCGTGAAGGCGGTCGAGGAGCTGCGGCGCCGTGGCGCCGCGACGATCACCGCCTGGATCGGCCCGTCGGTCTGCGGATCCTGCTACGAGGTGCCCGACGCCATGATGACCGAGCTCGCGCGGGAGATCCCCGTGGCTGCGTCCCGTACCCCCGCGGGGACGGCAGCGCTGGATCTTCCCGCCGCGGTCCGGCACCAGCTCGCCCAGGGAGGCGTCACCGTCGAGGAGCTGCGGGGTGCCGCGCCGTCGTGTACACAGGAGAACACGGCGCTGTTCTCGCACCGGCGTGAGCTGGGGGCCGGTCGTCTCGCCGGGCTGGTCTGGCGCCCATGACCGGCGACGGACAGGACGGGGACCGCGGATCCGCCCGCGCCCAGGACCTCGAGCAGCGTCTCGCCGCCGTTCGCGCGAGGATCGGAGCTGCCTCCGCGGCAGTCCGGCGCGAGGAGCCGCGCCTGATCGTCGTCACCAAGTACTTCCCCGCTTCCGATGTGCGGATCCTCGCCGGGCTCGGCGTCACCGACGTCGGTGAGAACCGGGACCAGGAGGCGGCCGCCAAGGCGGAGGAGCTCGAGGCGCTCCCGCTCACCTGGCACTTCATCGGACAGCTGCAGACCAACAAGGCCAGGTCAGTCGTCCGCTATGCCCACAGTGTCCACTCGGTGGACCGGGCCACCCTCGTCACGGCCCTCGGCAAGGCCGTCCGGGGAGAGCAGGAGCGCCGTGCGGATGCGGGGGTCGCGCCGCGGCCGGACCTCGAGTGCTTCCTGCAGTTCACGCTCGAGCCGGACGCCGCACCGGGCGGCAGGGGAGGAGCGCTCCCGGCCGACGCGCACGCGCTGGCGGAGGCCGTCACCGCAGCCGACGGCCTCCGCCTGGCGGGCGTCATGGCCGTCGCCCCGCTGGGCGCGTCGGCGCCCGAGGCCTTCACCCGCCTGCTGGAGATCTCGGCGTCGGTCCGTGCCGTCGACCCTGCGGCGACCGCCGTCTCCGCGGGCATGAGCGGTGATCTCGAGGACGCCGTCGCCGCCGGAGCGACACACCTGAGGATTGGTTCTGATGTCCTCGGTCCGCGTCCGGCCGTGGGGTAGCGTTCGAGCTAGAACGGCGGAATATCAGGCGTCCGGGCCCTGTGCGACGGGCCCCCGGAGCCGCACCTCATCCACTCTCATGACAGGAGCCACCATGGCCGGCGCACTGCGCAAGACGATGATCTACCTTGGGCTCGCCGATGGTGACGAGCACTACGAGCCCGAAACGAAGAATGCGCAGAGCAGGAACGAGGACTACACAGTGGACTACGACCGCGACGAACGACGCCTCGAGCCGGCTCCGGCCGTGAGCCGCGTGGCCCCGGCGGAGGAGTACCGTGCTCCCGTGACCCCGATCAAGCGGGCGCCCTCCTCACGCGAGGACTCCGCCGCCCTGCGGCAGATCACCACGATCCACCCCCGGTCCTACAACGATGCCAAGCTTATCGGCGAGAGTTTCCGCGACGGTATCCCGGTCATCATGAACGTGACGGACATGGGGGAGTCCGACGCCAAGCGCCTCGTCGACTTCTCCGCAGGGCTGGTCTTCGGCCTCCACGGCAGCATCGAACGGGTCACCAATAAGGTGTTCCTGCTGTCGCCGTCGTATATTGAAGTCCTCGGCGAGGATCTGAAGGCAAGCGAAGCACAGACCAGCTTCTTCAACCAGAGCTGAGCCCCGCGGCCGTGACGGTCGCACGAGACCCATCACGGCCCGAAGGACTGGAACAGCCCTGTGAGTTTGGTATTCGCCCTGATCTACCTGGTACTGATGCTGTTCCAGCTCGCCCTGATCCTGCGGATCGTCTACGACGCCGTGCAGGGCTTCGCGCGGGACTGGCGTCCCCAGAAACTGGCACTCGTGCTCGCCACCGGCGTGTACTCGGTCACCGATCCGCCCATCAAGGCGCTGCGCCGACTCATCCCGCCGCTCCGCCTCGGTGGCGTGCAGCTCGACCTCGCGTTCCTGGTGCTCTTCATCCTCGTCCTGATCCTGATGTCCGTGTCCAGGAGCCTCGCCGCATAGCGTCGAGTCCGTTTCGTGATGGACTTCCCGACCGGATACGCTGGTCCACAGTTCGACGCGAGCCCCGCCGGTCGCGTCCGCAATCCGGTACCGCAGCACTGTCCGCCTCTTCGGCGGGCCGGCATCTACCAGTATGAGGTGACCCCATGGCCCTGACGCCAGATGACGTTGTCAACAAGAGGTTCCAGCCCACCAAGTTCCGTGAGGGCTACGACCAGGACGAGGTCGACGACTTCCTCGATGAGATCGTCGTCGAACTCCGCCGCCTGAACCAGGAGAACGAGGACCTCCGCCGCAAGCTCGCTGACGGTTCGTCGGACACCCCGCAGGCCACGACCGTGCCGGCCCCCGTCGCCGCGAGCTCGCACACCGAGGACGCCGGAGCCGAGGGCACGACGCCGGACAGTGTCCCCGCCGAGGTCGCCGCGGACGTCGAGGAGCCGAACCCCGCTCCTGCACCGGCGGCGCCCGCCGCCGCAGCACCCGCCGCTTCGACCGCCAGCGCGGAGTCCGCTGCTGGCGTCCTCGCCATGGCGCAGCGCCTGCACGACGAGTACGTGAACGCCGGCGTGGAGCAGCGTGACAAGATCATCGCCGAGGCCCAGATCGAAGCCAACGGCCTCGTCAACGATGCGCAGGAGAAGAGCCGCAAGACGCTCGGGGATCTCGAGGAGCAGAAGACGGTGCTCGAGCGCAAGGTCGAGCAGCTGCGCGGCTTCGAGCGCGACTACCGTGCACGCCTCAAGGCCTACATCGAGGGCCAGCTGCGCGATCTCGACTCCCGCGGATCGCTGGCGTCGGACGCTCCGGCCTCCTAGCAGGACCGTCGGCCCGATCGCGGGCCGCCAGGTGAAGGGCCGGTGACCGGGGCATGGACCCCGGAAGCCGGCCCTTCGCCGTCCGGGCCGCCGTCCCAGGTGGCCGTCGTCGCACCTAACCCTGGATGGACCGTGAACGAGCACCAGCCGATCGACCCCGCTGCCGAGACGACGCCCCCCGGGGAGCGCGGCACGGCAGGCCAGCACGGGGCCGCGCAGGGCGCCGACTCCCGCCACGCCCGGCAGGTCCCGTGGCGCTACGGCGTCGTGATGCTGCTGTGCACGCTGGTGGCGTACACGCTCGATCAGCTCACCAAGTGGTGGGTCGTGTCGACGATGAGCGAGGGCCAGGTGACGCCCGTGATCCCGCCGGTCCTCTCCTGGCGCTTCATCCGCAATCCCGGCGCAGCGTTCTCGATCGGCACCGACTACACCTGGGTGTTCACCATCATCATGGTGGTCGTCGCGACGGCCATCGTCCTGCAGGTCCGCAAGGTCGCCTCGTGGGGCTGGTCGGTGGCCCTGGGGCTGGTCCTCGGCGGCGCGCTCGGCAACCTGACCGACCGGCTCTTCCGTGAACCGTCCTTCGGGCAGGGGCACGTCGTCGACTTCATCGCCCTGCCGAACTTCGCCATCTTCAACATCGCGGATTCCGCCGTGGTCAGCGGCGTGGTGCTGATCTGCCTCCTGACGCTGCGCGGTATCGGCATGGACGGTCGCCGCACCTCCGACGACGCCCCGGATGCCCCGGATGCCCCGGATGCCCCAGATGTGTCGGACACTCCGGCCGACGCGGCGACCGCCGGATCGGCGCCCGCGTCAGATCCGGGCACGACGCCGGGCACGAGGTCAGGGTCGACCCCGGGCACCACGTCAGGTCCGACGCCGGAGCAGGCGACCCCGGGTGCGAAGCCGGCCCCGGAGACGACCTCGGGCACGACGACGACCGGTACCAGCCCACAGGACACCGACGACGACGGCGCCGGCCGTGGCCGCTGAGCACCGCGACGTCGTCGTGCCGGCCGACGAGGCCGGCGCCCGCGCCGATGCCGCCCTGTCCCGGCTCCTCGACGTCTCCCGTTCCGCCGTCGCGCAGTGGTCCGCCGACGGCCGGATCCTGCGCGGAGGGGTGCGGCTGGCGAAGTCGGACCGCGTGCACGAGGGTGACGTCGTGGCAGTCGATCTCCCTGATCCGGACGATCGCCACCGGATCATCCCCGAGGCCGTGGACGGCATGGGGATCCTGCTCGACGACGAGGATTTCGTGGTCGTCGACAAGCCCGTCGGCGTGGCCGCGCATCCATCGCCGGGATGGGTGGGGCCGACGGTCGTCGGGGCTCTGGCGGCTGCCGGGTACCGCATCTCGACCTCGGGCGCACCCGAGCGCGTCGGGATCGTCCACCGGCTCGACGTCGGGACCTCCGGCGCCATGGTCGTCGCCAAGACGGAGCCCGCCTACACCGCCCTGAAGCGCGCCTTCAAGGAGCGCACCGTGGAGAAGGTCTACCACGCCGTGGTCCAGGGCCTGCCGGAGCCGCTCAAGGGCACGATCGACGCGCCCATCGGCCGGCACCCGCACCACGAGTGGCGCTTCGCGGTGATGGAGGACGGACGGGACTCGGTGACGCACTACGACGTGCTCGAGGCGTTCGGCAGGGCGAGCCTCGTCGAGGTGCATCTCGAGACCGGGCGGACGCACCAGATCCGCGTGCACTTCTCGGCCCTGCGGCATCCCTGCGCGGGAGACCTGACCTACGGCGCGGACCCGCGCCTGGCTGCCGAGCTGGGCCTCACCCGCCAGTGGCTGCACGCACACCGGCTCGGCTTCGCGCACCCGAGGACCGGGGAGCCGGTCCTCGTCACGAGCCCCTATCCCGTGGACCTGGCCTACGCCCTGACGGCGCTGCAGGACGGCCTGGTCTGACACACCGGGACGGCGCGGTGTGACACGCCGTCGAGTTCTGCCCCGACGCGCCGGAACGGCCCGGTGCGGCACGCCGGGACGGCTTCGCGTGACACGCCGGGAGGACCTCGCGCGATGCTGCCGGAGGCGGTCCGGACCCCCGTCCGCCACTAGACTCGGACGGTGGCTACTCCTGCATCGACCGATTCGTTCGTCCATCTCCACAACCACACCGAGTACTCGATGCTCGACGGCGCGGCCCGCCTGACGGACCTCTTCAGCCATACCGAGGAACTCGGGATGAAGGCCCTCGCGACCACCGACCACGGCTTCGTGTTCGGGGCCTTCGACTTCTGGAGCAAGGCCAACAGCGCCGGCATCAAGCCGATCGTCGGCGTCGAGGCTTACCTGACGCCGGGGACCGCACGCAACGACCGCACGCGCGTCCAGTGGGGCGGCGGCGGGCGCGACGACGTCTCGGGTGCCGGTGCGTACACCCACATGACCCTGTGGTCCGAGACCACCGAGGGCATGCACAACCTGTTCAGGATGTCCTCGCTGGCCTCCCTCGAGGGCTATCTCTACAAGCCCCGCATGGACCGCGACCTCCTGCAGACGTACGGCAAGGGCCTGATCGCGACCACCGGCTGCCCGTCCGGCGAGGTGCAGACCAAGCTCCGCCTCGGCCTCTACGACGAGGCGCGGCAGGCGGCGTCGGACTTCCGGGACATCTTCGGTGCGGAGAACTACTTCTGCGAGCTGATGGACCACGGCCTCGACATCGAGCGGAACGTGAAGGCCGACCTCATCCGGCTCGCCAAGGATCTCGGCCTGCCGCTCGTCGCCACCAACGACCTCCACTACACGCACGCCGAGGACTCCAAGGCCCACGCCGCGCTGCTCTGCGTCCAGTCCGGCTCCACCCTGGCCGATCCGAAGCGGTTCAAGTTCGACGCGGACGAGTTCTACCTGAAGTCGCCCGCCGAGATGCGCGCCATCTTCCGGGACTACCCGGAGGCGTGCGACAACACCCTGCTGATCGCCGAGCGGTGCGAGGTCGAGTTCAACACCAAGGCGAACTACATGCCGCGGTTCCCCGTCCCGGACGGGGAGAACGAACAGTCCTGGTTCGTCAAGGAGGTCGAGACAGGCCTGCAGTTCCGCTACCCGGCAGGCGTGCCCGACGACGTCCGGAAGCAGGCCGAGTTCGAGGTCGGCGTCATCACCCAGATGGGCTTCCCCGGCTACTTCCTCGTCGTCGCCGACTTCATCAACTGGGCGAAGAACAACGGCATCAGGGTGGGCCCGGGCCGTGGCTCGGGTGCCGGGTCGATGGTCGCCTACGCGATGCGCATCACCGATCTGGACCCGCTCAAGCACGGCCTCATCTTCGAGCGGTTCCTCAACCCGGAACGCGTCTCCATGCCCGACTTCGACGTCGACTTCGATGATCGTCGCCGGTCCGAGGTGATCCGGTACGTCACCGAGAAGTACGGCGACGAGCGCGTGGCCATGATCGTCACCTACGGCACCATCAAGGCCAAGCAGGCGCTGAAGGACTCCTCCCGCGTCATGGGGTATCCCTTCTCCACGGGGGAGCGCCTCACCAAGGCCATGCCGCCGGACGTCATGGGCAAGGGCCTCGCCCTGGCGGACGTCCACAACAAGGGCGCGAAGCGCTACTCGGAAGCCGAGGAGCTCCGCGAGCTGCTGAAGACCGACGCCGACTCCGAGAAGGTCTTCGAGACCGCCCTCGGGCTCGAGGGACTCAAGCGCCAGTGGGGCGTGCACGCCGCCGGTGTCATCATGTCCTCGGACCCCCTGATCGACATCATCCCGATCATGCGCCGTGAGCAGGACGGCCAGATCATCACGCAGTTCGACTACCCCACGTGCGAGGGTCTCGGGCTGATCAAGATGGACTTCCTCGGCCTGAGGAACCTGACGATCATCACGGACGCCGTGGAGAACATCAAGGCCAACAAGGACACCGATCTGGTCCTCGAGGACCTGGAGCTCGACGACAAGGACTCCTACGAGCTCCTGGCGCGGGGCGACACCCTGGGCGTCTTCCAGCTCGACGGCGGTCCCATGCGGTCACTGCTGAAGCTCATGCGTCCCGACAACTTCGAGGACATCTCGGCGGTGCTGGCGCTCTACCGGCCGGGCCCCATGGGCGTGAACTCGCACACGAACTACGCGCTGCGGAAGAACGGGCTGCAGGAGATCGAGCCCATCCACCCCGAGCTCGAGGGTCCGCTCGAGGAGATCCTCGGCGGCACCTACGGCCTGATCGTGTACCAGGAGCAGGTGATGAGCGCCGCGCAGAAGCTGGCGAACTTCACGCTCGGCCAGGCGGACATGCTCCGACGCGCGATGGGCAAGAAGAAGAAGTCCGAGCTGGACAAGCAGCAGGCCGACTTCTTCGCGGGGATGAAGGCCAACGGCTACTCCCAGGCGGCCATGGACAAGCTGTGGACCGTCCTCGAGTCCTTCTCCGACTACGCGTTCAACAAGGCGCACACCGCGGCCTACGGGCTCGTGTCCTACTGGACGGCCTACCTGAAGGCGCACTACCCGGCCGAGTACATGGCCGCCCTCCTGACGAGCGTCGGCGACGACAAGGACAAGCTCGCCATCTACCTGAACGAGTGCCGGCGCATGGGGATCACGGTGCTGCCGCCCGACGTCAACGAGTCGAGCGTCAACTTCACCCCGGTCGGCAAGGACATCCGCTTCGGCATGGGGGCCATCCGGAACGTCGGCGCGAACGTCGTGGGAGCCATGGTGGGCGCGCGCGAGGAGAAGGGCGCCTTCTCCTCGTTCAGCGACTTCCTGCAGAAGGTCCCCGCCGTCGTCTGCAACAAGCGGACCATCGAGTCGCTCATCAAGGCGGGCGCCTTCGACTCGCTGAAGCATCCGCGCCGGGCGCTGGCGATGATCCACGAGGAGGCCGTCGACTCCGTGATCGTCCTCAAGCGCAACGAGGCGGCGAACCAGTTCGACCTCTTCAGCGCGTTCGACGACGACGGCGGCGGGCTGGGCGCGGGCGGACTGTCCGTGGAGGTGCCGGACCTGCCCGAGTGGGACAAGAAGGACAAGCTGTCCTTCGAACGGGACATGCTCGGGCTCTACGTCTCGGACCATCCGCTCCAGGGGCTCGAGGGCATCCTGAGCAACCATGCGGACTCCTCGATCCCCTCGATCATCAGCGAGGAGGGCCCGGCCGACGGTGCGATCGTGACGATCGCCGGCATGATCACGTCCCTGCAGCGCAGGATCGCCAAGAACAGCGGCAACGCCTACGCGCGCGCCGAGGTGGAGGACCTCGCCGGATCCATGGAGGTCATGTTCTTCGGCCAGGTCTACGGGCCGATCTCGGGTGTCCTCGCGGAGGACCTGATCGTCGTCGTGCGCGGGCGCCTGCAGCGCAGGGACGACGGCGCCGTCATGCTGAACGCACAGGAGCTCTCCGTGCCGGACCTCAGCGAGGGCCACTCGGGGCCCGTGGTCATCTCGATGCTGCAGCACAAGGCCACCGAGACGGCGGTGACGGCCCTCGGTGACGTCCTGCGGACGCACCCGGGGACCAGTGAGGTCCTGATCCGGCTGAACGGTTCACGCAAGGTGGAGGTCATGAAGCTCGGGGTCGACCTCAGGGTGAATCCGACCCCGGGCCTGTTCGGCGACCTCAAGGTCCTCTTCGGACCGGCCTGCCTCGATGCCTGAGCCGCACCCGCATCAGATGACGTAGTCGGTGGCCGTCGGGGTCCCGTAGCTGCCGCCGTGGTAGAGCAGGGGGGCGCCGTCGGCGCCGATGCTGCCGGCGACCACCTCGGCGACCACCACGGCGTTGTTCTCGAACGAGAGCCGCATGCTGATGCGGCCCACGAGCCACCCGGCCACGTCCCTGAGGATGGGGACCCCCTCGGGTCCGGGCTCCCAGTGGTCGCCGGTGAACCGGTCCTTCGTGCGCGCGAACCGGTTCGCCAGGCCCTCGTTCTCGGTGCTGAGCATGTGCACGCCCACGAAGTTCATGTTGGCGACCGCGGGCCACGAGGAGGACGTCCGTGCCATGTTGAACGAGAACCGTGGCGGCTCGGCCGAGAGCGACGCGACGGAGGTGGCGGTGAAGCCGAACGGTACGCCGTCGTACGTGGCGGTGATGATGGCCACTCCGGCGGCGTGCCGGCGGAACACCTCCCGGAAGGACTCGGCGTGGGGTTCGGCGACGGCGGGCAGGCCCGCCGCTGTACTCGGGTTGGTCACGTGGTTCCTCCGGGGTTCGACGGCGGGGACGGCACGGGTGCTGATGGTCCCGCCGCGGAGGCGGGTACGTCGCGCTGCCACCACCACCCTAGGCGCGGTCCCCGGCGGCGGGAGGGTTTGTTAATGTAGAAGTCATGCGCGCCAGCCAGGGACCGGATACGGGTTCGAGCAGTTACCCTCCTCCCGTCTACGCGGTCGCCGAGGACCGGCGGTCGGTACCGCCCGCGGGAGTCTTCTGGTGGCTCGGTTCGACGATCCTGCTCGGAGCGGTCCTCGGCGCGGCCTGGTGGCTGCTCGCTCCGACGGGGCGCCTCTTCGGTGATCCCGAGGACGTTCAGCAGTGGGTGCTGCGTGATCTGACCCTTGCGGGACTGCAACTCCTGGCCGGCATCGCCGTCGGGGCCGTCGTCGCCGTCCGGCTCCGGTTGCCGGGCGTGGTCGCGCGGATCCTCGCTGCCGTCGGCGGCTCCGTCCTCGGGTCGCTGCTGGCCCTCGGCGTGGGGGAGGGACTGGCGCTGATGCTGGGACCCCACGGCCGGGAGGATCTCCCCGGGTCCACCTTCATGCTGCACTCCTACGGAGCGCTGGCGCTCTGGCCGGCCGTCGCCGCCGTCATCATCTTCGTGACGGCGCTGATCGGGCTCGCGCGCCGGAAGGCCTGACCACCGGCTCCGCCGCGCCGCGCCGCCATCGCTCCCGATAGACTTCACGGGTGACTTCCGCGCCCAGCACCCCGACCACCGTCGCCTTCCGCACCATCGATCTCCGCGGCCGGGCGCTCAGCCCGGGGGAGCTGAAGAACGCCATGCCACGGGCCGCCGCCAACGCCTCATCCTCCGAGAGTGCCGTGCAGGCCATCATCGACGACGTGCGCGCCCGGGGTCTCGAGGCGCTGCGCGACTTCGCGCTCCGCTTCGACGGCGTCGAGCAGGACCACCCGCGCGTGCCCGCCCACGTGATCGAGGCGGCCGTCGCAGGCCTCGACGACGACGTCAGGCTCGCCCTGGAGGAAGCCATCCGCCGCGCACGGATCTTCGCGAAGGCCCAGGTGCCCGCGGACGTGGAGGTCGCGATCGCGCCCGGCGCGACCCTCAGGTCCCGGTGGGTCCCCGTCGACCGCGTCGGTCTGTATGTCCCCGGTGGCCTCGCGGCGTATCCGTCCTCCGTGGTGATGAACGTCGTGCCGGCCCAGGCCGCCGGCGTCGGCTCGATCGCCCTCGCCTCGCCGCCGCAGAAGGAGTTCGGCGGCTGGCCGCACCCCGTCATCCTCGCAGCGGCGTCCATGCTCGGCGTCACCGAGGTGTACGCCATGGGAGGGGCCCAGGCCGTCGCGGCCCTGGCCTACGGGGTTTCCGGAGTACCCGGCCTCTCCGACGGGTCGGACGCGAGTGGGGCCGGCTCCGGGGCGATCGACCCCGTGAACGTCATCACCGGCCCCGGCAACGTCTTCGTCGCGACGGCCAAGCGCCTCGTCCTCGGTGCGGTGGGCATCGATTCCGAGGCCGGTACCACCGAGATCGCCATCCTGGCGGACGCGGGTGCGGATGCCGGCCTCGTGGCCGCGGACCTGGTGAGCCAGGCCGAGCACGACCCCCAGGCGGCATCGGTCCTCGTGACGGACTCGGAGGACCTGGCGACGGCGGTGGTCGAGGCCCTGCAGGTGCGGGCCGCTGCCACCCGGCACGCCGATCGGGTGAGGACCGCTCTCTCGGGGCAGCAGTCCGGCGTGATCCTGGTCGACGACGTCGAGCACGGCATCGCGGTCTGTGACGCCTACGCGGCGGAGCACCTCGAGATCCAGACCGCGGACGCCGCGCGGGTCGCCGACCGGATCCGGAACGCCGGTGCCATCTTCGTCGGTGCCTACAGCCCCGTGAGCCTCGGCGACTACTGCGCCGGTTCCAATCATGTCCTGCCGACCAGTGGCACGGCGTCCTTCGCCTCTGGGCTCAACGTCACCACGTTCCTGAAGGTCGTGCAGATCGTCCAGTACGACAGGGACGCACTCCGTGAGGTGTCGGCGTCCATCCTGTCCCTCGCCGAGGCCGAGAACCTGCCGGCGCACGGCGAGGCCGTCTCGGTGCGCTTCCCGGCGGCGGATGGGGCGGTCTAGAACCCTGCCCACGGTGCAGCTGCCACTACATGTGGTAATGACACGGTTGTAGTTTCCCCACATCTAGTCCTAGACTGATCCGGTCGAGCGTCGACGAGAGGAAAGGGGAGCCGTGTACTGTCCGTACTGCCGCAACCCGGACTCCCGCGTCGTCGACAGCCGACTGGCCGACGACGGGTCGGCGATCCGCAGGCGTCGCCAGTGCCCGCAGTGCGGCCGCCGCTTCAGCACGGTCGAGACCACGAGCCTCAGCGTGATCAAGCGTTCCGGCGCCGGCGAGCCCTTCAGCCGCTCGAAGATCATCAACGGCGTCCGGAAGGCGTGTCAGGGCAGGCCCGTGACGGAGGACGATCTCGCCCTGCTCGCCCAGGAGGTCGAAGAGAGCGTCCGCGCCAGCGGCGTGGCGGAGATCGACGCGCACGAGGTGGGGCTCGCCATCCTCGAACCGCTGCGCAAGCTGGATCAGATCGCCTACCTGCGCTTCGCCAGCGTCTATCAGGGCTTCGAGTCCCTCGAGGACTTCGAGGAGGCCATCGGTACCCTCCGCCAGCAGGCGAAGGACAACGCGCGCGTCCCCTCGGGAGCGCAGAGGCCGTTGACGGCGCAGTAGCGCCCATCAGACCCCGGTGGTGGCTGCGGAGGGGAAGCCGACGCCACCACCGGTTCCACGTCCGGTTCCGCCCCTCCAGGCGGCGGACGCACAGGAGCCCGGTACGGATCACGTCCGTACCGGGCTCCTGTGCTGTCGGGCAGGGTCCTCCATGCCGTTCCTGCCCGCGCAGGCAGGAACGGGGCTCAGGCCTTCGGCGTGAAGAGCAGTGCCGCCTGGAGGGCGCCGCCCACGATCCCTGCGTGGTTCTTCAGCTGTGCGGGGATGATCGGGGCCCGGAGCTCGAGCGAGGGCAGGTACTCGCTGCTGCGCTTGGAGATCCCGCCGCCGACGATGAACAGCTCGGGGGAGAAGAGGAACTCGACGTGCGAGAAATAGCGCTGGAGCCGCACCGCGTATTCGTCCCAGTCGATGCCGTCCCGCTCGCGGGCGACGGCGGACGCCTTCGTCTCGGCGTCGTGGCCGTCGATCTCCAGGTGACCGAGTTCCGCGTTCGGTACGAGCTTGCCGTCGAAGATGAAGGCCGAGCCGATGCCGGTGCCGAGCGTGATCACCAGGACCGTGCCCATCTTGCCCTTGCCCGCACCGTACCGGACCTCCGCGAGTCCGGCCGCGTCGGCGTCGTTGATGACGTGCACGTCGCGTCCGAGGACCCTCGTGAAGAGGGCGTCGACGTCGGTGTCGACCCAGCTCTTGTCGACGTTCGCGGCGGAGCGGGCCACGCCGTGCTGGATGATCGCCGGGAAGGTCACGCCGACCGGGACCTCCGCCGCCGGTCCCTCGGGGCGCGAGGACAGCTCCGTGACGATCTGCGCGACGACGTCGGCGACGGCTTCGGGAGTGGAGGGCTTGGGTGTCGGGATACGGTAGCGCTCGCCGACGATCACGCCCTTCTCGAGGTCGACGATGCCGCCCTTGATTCCGGTCCCGCCGATGTCGACGCCGATGACGGTCGCGGGGAGCTTCTTCGACTTCTTCTTCTCGATGTCCTTGGCCATGATTCTCCGTTGAGGTGGTTCGGCGCGAGCCGGAGGGGTGGGGTACAGCGTGCAAGCAGGACCAGCGGTACGGCTGCGCTAGGGCAGGGTGAGGATCTCCGCACCGCGGTCGGTGACAACGAGCGTGTGCTCAAACTGCGCTGTCCTCTTCCGGTCCTTCGTGACCACGGTCCAGTCGTCCGCCCACATGGTCCAGTCGATGGTCCCGAGGGTGAGCATCGGCTCGATGGTGAAGACCATGCCGGGCTCGATGACGCGGTTGTAGGCGGGAGCGGCGTCGTAGTGCGGGATGATCAGGCCCGTGTGGAACGCTTCTCCGACGCCGTGCCCGGTGAAGTCACGGACAACACCATAACCGAAGCGCTTCGCGTAGGACTGGATGGTCCGGCCGATGACGTTGATCTCGCGCCCGGGAGCGACGGCCCGGATGGCCCGCGCGAGCGACTCCCGGGTGCGCTCCACCAGGAGGCGCGACTCCTCGTCGACGTCCCCGATGCAGAACGTGTGGTTGGTGTCCCCGTGGACGCCGTCCTTGTAGGCGGTGATGTCGATGTTGAGGATGTCCCCGTCCCGGAGCTCCGTGGAGTCGGGGATGCCGTGGCAGATGACCTCGTTCAGTGAGGAGCACAGGGACTTCGGGAACCCCCGGTAGCCGAGCGTCGACGGATAGGCACCGTGGTCGAGGATGAATTCGTGCCCGATCCGGTCGAGGAAGTCGGTGGTGACGCCGGGCTTCGCATGCCTGCCGACCTCGACGATCGCCTGGGCGGCGATCCTGCCGGCCGTGCGGATCTTCTCGATGACCTCGGCGGTCTTCACCTCGGAACCGGTGAACGGGGCGGGTGCTGCCCGGCCCACGTATTCGGGCCGTGCGATGCCCGGCGGGACGGGGCGCTGCGGCGAGACCGTACCGGGTGTCAGGGTCCCGAGGGGAGCGGTGACGGAAGACTGGGGCATACCCTTGATCCTATAGCGGGCCCGTCGGGACGGCCGCCCGGACAGGTGGTGCGGCACGGTCACTGGGCATCCCGGCGCCGGGGCCGCGACGCCGCACACCGATCCGGACCAGCGATGGCCGAGGAGAGCAGGAGGTCGACATGACGGAGTACTGGTTCAACGTCCGCACCCGCGAGGTGGAGGAGGACCGGCAGTCGGACTGGTCCCAGCTCATCGGGCCCTACGCGACGCGCGCCGAGGCCGAGAAGGCGCTCGAGAAGGTGCAGCAGCGCAACGACGCCTGGGATCGGGACGACGAGTAGTCCGGGAGGCCGCGCCTAGAAGGTGTGCTCGGGCCCGGGGAACGTCCCCGAGCGCACGTCGTCCGCGTAGGAGCGGGCCGCATCGGCCAGGACGCGGCGCATGTCGGCGTACTGCCTGACGAATCTCGCCTGCCGCCCGCCGCGGAGTCCGGCCATGTCCTGCCACACCAGCACCTGGCCGGTGGTCCCGGGTCCGGCCCCGATGCCGATCGTCGGGACCCGCACCGCGGCGTCCACGGCGTCGGCGGTGGCGGCGGGCACCATCTCCATCAGGACGCAGAAGGCACCCGCCTCGGCGAGGGCGACGGCGTCGTCCACGATCCGCTGCGAGGCGTCGCCCCGGCCCTGCACGCGGTACCCGCCGAGCGCGTGCTCGCTCTGCGGGGTGAAACCGATGTGCGCCATGACGGGGATGCCGGCGCGCACCAGTGCCCGGACGGTCCCGGCGTAGTCGGCGCCGCCCTCCATCTTCACGGCGTGCACGAGCCCCTCCTTGAGCAGCCGTACCGAGGATTCGACGGCCTGCTGCGGGGAGACCTCGTAGCTGCCGAAGGGCAGGTCCGCGACGACGAGTGCGCGCCGGGCGGCCCGGCTCACGGCGCGGCTGAAGAGGATCATCTCGTCCATGGTGATGGGCAGGGTCGTGGCGTGTCCGAGCACGTTGTTGGCCGCTGAGTCGCCGACGAGGAGGACCTCGATGCCGGCCTCGTCGAACACCTGGGCGGCGTACTGGTCGTACGCCGTGAGCATCGCGAAACGCGTGCCCTGCTCCTTGGCCTGCTGCAGGTGGTGGATCCGGACCCTGCCGGGCGCCTTCGGCCCGCCGGCGGGACCAGCAGGCGCAGCAGGTGCAGGCACGGCAGCAACGCCTTCTCCGTAGGGTGCTGGCAGTTCGGCGGATGTCATGCCACGAGACTAGCGGACCCCTGCCGCCGCTTCCCTCCGCCCATCCGCCGGTGGAAACCCCGTGTTAATACCGGCGCGCCACACTGGGCAGGGCCGCACCTGATCTGTGCGACCGTGTCAGTAGAGTATTCACGGTGGTCCGCGCACCGGCGTCCCGGTCTCGGCATGGGCCGCACGCGCACGACGCCGGACAGGGACAGCCCGCCGCCCATCGGGGCGGCCCGGGCAACGAGGCAAGGAATGAGGGTGGTCATGGACCGGCAGCAGGAGTTCGTACTGCGCACCATCGAGGAGCGCGACGTGCGCTATGTGCGCCTCTGGTTCACCGACGTCGTCGGTTCGCTGAAGTCCGTCGCCCTCGCCCCGGCCGAAGTGGAGGGCGCCTTCGAGGAGGGCCTCGGCTTCGACGGCTCGTCGATCGAGGGCCTGGCCCGGGTCTACGAGTCCGACATGCTGGCGCAGCCGGATCCCTCGACGTTCCAGATCCTGCCCTGGCGCGGCGACAAGGAGCAGACGTCGCGCATGTTCTGCGACATCCTGACACCCGACGGGCAGCCCTCCACCGCCGATCCCCGCGGGGTACTGAAGAAGACCCTGGCCAAGGCAGCCGACATGGGCTTCACCTGCTACACGCATCCGGAGATCGAGTTCTACCTGCTGAAGTCCGCTGAGGTCGGTGCGGACGGCCAGCCCGTCCCCGTCGATCAGGCCGGCTACTTCGACCACGTACCGGGCGGCGTCGCCCAGGACTTCCGCCGCACCGCCGTCGCGATGCTCGAGTCCGTGGGGATCTCCGTGGAGTTCAGCCACCACGAGGCGGGGCCGGGCCAGAACGAGATCGACCTGCGCTACGCGGACGCGCTGCAGACCGCCGACAACATCATGACGTTCCGCACGATCATCAAGGAGGTCGCGCTCACATCCGGCAGCTACGCGACCTTCATGCCGAAGCCCTTCTCGGAGCACCCGGGCTCGGGCATGCACACGCACTTCTCGCTGTTCGAGGGTGACACCAACGCGTTCTACGAGGCGGGCGCGGAGTTCCAGCTGTCGCAGACCGCACGCCACTTCATCGCGGGCATCCTCCGGCACGCGCCCGAGTTCACTGCCGTCACCAACCAGTTCGTGAACTCGTACAAGCGCCTGTGGGGAGGCGGGGAGGCCCCGAGCCACCTCGCCTGGGGCCACAACAACCGCTCGGCGCTGGTCCGCGTGCCCCTGTACAAGCCGAACAAGGGGCAGTCCGCCCGCATCGAGTACCGGGGCATCGACTCCGCCAGCAACCCCTACCTGGCCTACTCCGTGCTGCTCGGCGCCGGGCTGAAAGGCATCGAGGAAGGCTACGAGCTGCCGCCCGCGGCCGAGGACGACGTCTGGAGCCTCACCGCGGCCGAGCGGCGCGCGATGGGCCACGACCCCCTGCCGGCCAGCCTGCACGATGCCATCCGTGTCATGGAGGACTCGGAGCTGGTGGCCGACATCCTGGGCGAGCAGGTCTTCGAGAACTTCCTGCGCAACAAGCGCGCGGAGTGGCACGACTACCGCATCCAGGTCACGCCCTACGAGCTGCGACGGAACCTCAACATCCTCTAGGTGCCGACGGGCCGTCGCTGCGTGGCTAGTGTTGCCTCATGAGCCTCAACCGCAAGCTGATCAGTCACGGGTTCGCGGACCTCGAGAAGAGCCGGCGGTTCCTCGACGCGCCGGAGCTGCAGGGGCTCAACGACGACGCCCTGTTCGCGGGCCTCGCGGTCGCCGCGAATCCGGATCTCGCACTCCAGTCCTTCGTCCGCCTCCTGGCTGCGCGCCGGACCCCGGTCGAGGCGACCTTCGCCGACGAGGGCAGGCGGTCGGCACTGTTCCGGCTGCTCGGAGCCTCCGAGGCACTCGGCGAGTTCCTCATGCGCCATCCCGAGCACCTCGATGTCGTCGTGCCCGGTCCGGCCACGCCCCGCGTCGTGGAGGCCTCGGACCTCCGGACAGTCCTCCTCCGGGCGGTCCAGGCGGACCCGGGGGAGGACAACCCGGTCGCAGGGGTCACCGGGGTGGACGCCCACCGTGCACTCAGGATCGCCTACCGGCGGCAGCTGACCGACCTCGCCGTCCGCGATCTCGGCCACTGCGCGCCGGTCGACTACCTGCCCGTCGTCGCGCGTGAACTGGCCGATCTCGCCGCTGCGGCGCTCGAGGCGTCGCTGGCCGTCGCCCGGGCCGAGCTCGAGGAGGTCCACGGGTCCGATGTCGTCCGGCGCGTACGCCTCGCCGTCATCGCCATGGGCAAGTGCGGTGCCCGTGAACTGAACTACATCTCCGACGTCGACGTCGTCTACGTGGTGGAGGGCGACGACCTCGACGACACGACACTGACCCGGATCGGGACCGGTCTGGCCTCCGGCATGTCCCGCGGTGTCTACTCGCCCGGCCCGGAACCGGCGCTGTGGGAGGTCGACGCGAACCTCCGTCCGGAGGGCAAGGACGGCCAGCTCGTCCGCACCCTCGAGTCCCACGTGTCCTACTACCGTCGATGGGCGAAGACCTGGGAGTTCCAGGCGCTGCTGAAGGCGCACGCGGTGGCGGGCGATCTCGAGCTCGGCCGCCGCTACGAGGAGGCGATCGCGCCCTTCGTGTGGGCGTCCTCGCAGCGCGAGGGCTTCGTCGAGGCCGTGCGTGCCATGCGGCGCCGGGTGACCGACAACATCCCGCGGGAGGAGGAGGCCCGCCAGCTCAAGCTCGGCCCGGGCGGACTGCGCGACGTCGAGTTCACGGTGCAGCTCCTGCAACTGGTGCACGGCCGGCTCGACGATTCGCTCCGCGTCCGGGACACGGTCTCGGCGATCGCCGCGCTCAGCGCCGCCGGCTACATCGGGCGGTCCGATGCGCTGGACCTCGACGACGCCTACCGGTACCTGCGCGTGCTCGAGCACCGGATCCAGCTGGTCCAGATGCGCCGCACCCACCTGATGCCGGAGGACGAGACAGCGCTGCGCTCCCTCGCCCGGTCGTCGGAGGGGTGCATGGTGACGGTCCGGCCCAGCGCCCAGAGCCTGCACGAGAAGTGGCAGCGGACGCGGCGGCTCGTGAAGCGGCTGCACGAAGCCATCTTCTACCGGCCGCTGCTCAACAACGCGGCCACGCTCCGGCCGGAGGACGTCCAGCTGACGGCCGAGGCGGCACAGGCGCGCCTGGCCGCGCTCGGGTACCAGGATCCGCGCGGCGCCATGCGGCACATCGAAGCGCTCACGGGCGGCCTGCGCCGGCGGGCGATGCTGCAGAAGCAGTTGCTGCCCATCCTCCTGGCCTGGTTCGCCGACGGCGTCGATCCCGACGCCGGGCTCCTCGGCTTCCGGCGGCTCAGCGAATCGCTCGGTGAGAGCCACTGGTATCTGGGGATGCTGCGCGACTCCAACGCCGCCGCCGAGCGGCTCTGTGCCGTCCTGTCGAGCAGCAGGTTCATCACGGACCTCCTCGAGGTGTCGCCGGAGTCCACCCAGTGGCTCGGCTCGGACAGCGCGCTGGTACCCGACACCTTCGAGGCGCAGTGGCAGGAGATCCAGTCCAAGATGTCCCGGCATCCGGAGCCGGGCGAGGCGATCCGGCTGATCCGGCTGATCCGGCGGCGTGAGCTCCTGCGCATCGCCATCGCCGACAGCTCCAGCCTCCTCACCCAGGCGCAGGTCGGGGAGGCCCTGGCCGATACCGATCGCGCCGCCGTCCTCGGCGCGCTGCACGTCGCCGAGAAGGAGCTCACGGCCCGCGGTGAACCGCGGCTCACCGACGTCGTCGTCATGGCTATGGGACGGCAGGGCGGCAGGGAGATCACCTACGGGTCCGATGCGGACGTCATCTACGTCCACCGACCCCTCGAGGGCGCGGACGCGGCAGCCGCGCAGCGGCAGGCCGAGGGGATCGTGGCCCGGCTGGCCGCCCTCCTCACGCAGCCGTGCAAACCTCCCGTGCTGGCCGAGCGCGTGCTGGAGATCGACACGGCGCTCCGCCCCGAGGGCAAGCAGGGCGCGATGGTGCGGTCCATCGACAGCTACCGCGAGTACTACCGCCGGTGGTCGCTCGTGTGGGAGGCGCAGGCCCTGCTGCGGGCGAGGCCGCTCGCCGGCGACGACGGACTCGCTGCCGAGTTCGTGGCCCTCATCGACCCCGTGCGCTACCCGCAGGACCTCGGCGAGACGGAGGTGCGGGAGATCCGGCGCGTGAAGGCCCGGGTGGAGGCGGAGCGGCTCCCGCGCGGGGCCGACCCGTCGCGGCACCTCAAGCTGGGCAGGGGAGCCCTCAGCGACGTCGAATGGCTCGTGCAGCTGCTGCAGCTGCAGCACGCACACGCGGTACCGGGCCTGCGCGTGCAGTCCACCCTCGCAGCCCTGGACGTCATCGCCGCGGAAGGACTCCTGCCCGCTGACGACGTCGACACCCTCCGTGCCGGCTGGAACCTCGCCACGCGCATCCGCGCGGCAAACGTCATCTGGAGCGGCCGCGGCTCAGACCTCCTCCCGTCCCCGCGCCGCGACCTCGAGGCGGTGGCGCGCTGGTGCGGGTACGGTCCGGGCAGCGGCTCGGACCTCGAGGAGGACTACCTGCGGATGACACGGCGCAGCCGGGCCATCTTCGAGCGGCACTTCTACGGGTACTGAGCAGCACTGCCCGGACACGACGACGGCGGCTCCCGTCCGGGAGCCGCCGTCGCGGTCGATCAGGTGGTGCGGCGCCGATCAGACGCCGTAGTAGAGCTCGAACTCGTAGGGGTTCGGGCGGAGCGAGAGCGGCTTGATCTCCATCTCGCGCTTGTAGTCGATCCAGGTGTCGATCAGGTCCTGCGTGAAGACGTCTCCGGCCTGGAGGAACTCGTTGTCGGCCTCGAGGGCTAGCAGTGCCTCCTCGAGGGACCCCGGCGCCTTCTGGATGTCCTTGGCCTCCTCGGCAGGGAGCTCGTAGAGGTCCTTGTCGATCGGCTCGGCCGGCTCGATGCGGTTCTTGATGCCGTCGAGGCCGGCCATGAGCTGCGCGGCGAAGGCGAGGTACGGGTTCGACGAGGGGTCCGGCGCGCGGAACTCGATGCGCTTGGCCTTCGGGTTCGAGCCCGTGATGGGGATGCGGATGCCGGCGGAGCGGTTGCCCTGCGAGTACACCATGTTGACCGGGGCCTCGAAGCCCTTCACGAGGCGGCGGTAGGAGTTGACCGTCGGGTTGGTGAAGGCGAGGACGGCGGAGGCATGCTTGAGCAGGCCGCCGATGTACCAGCGGGCCGTGTCCGAGAGCCCGGCGTAGCCGCGCTCGTCGTAGAACAGGGGCTGGCCGTCGGCCCACAGCGACTGGTGGCAGTGCATGCCGGAGCCGTTGTCGCCGAAGATGGGCTTCGGCATGAAGGTTGCCGACTTGCCCCACGCGTTGGAGACGTTCTTGACGATGTACTTGAACTTCTGCAGGTCGTCGGCTGCATGTGTCATGGTCGTGAACTTGTAGTTGATCTCGGCCTGCCCGGCACCGCCCACCTCATGGTGCGAGCGCTCGACCTCGAGGCCTGCCTTGTCCAGTTCCACGCAGATGGCGTCGCGGAGGTCGGCCTGCTTGTCGACGGGGGAGACGGGGAAGTACCCGCCCTTGAAGGGGGTCTTGTTGCCCAGGTTTCCACCGACCTCCTCGCGCCCGGAGTTCCACGGTGCCTCGATGGAGTCGACCTTGTAGAAGCTGCCCTGGGGGGAGGACTCGTACTGCACGTTGTCGAAGATGAAGAACTCGGCCTCGGGTGCGAAGAACGCCGTATCCGCGATACCGGTGGAGGACAGGTACGCCTCGGCGCGCTCGGCCACGCTGCGGGGGTCGCGGTGGTAGGGGTCACCCGTGCGGGGGTTCACGATCGAGAAGTTCAGGGCGAGGGTCTTCTCGGTCCGGAACGGATCGACGAATGCTGTCGTCACGTCCGGGATGAGCTGCATGTCCGATTCCGCGATGCCCTGGAAACCACGGATGGAGGAGCCGTCGAAGAGCTGACCGTGGATGAAGAAGTCAGCATCGACCGACTTGGCGGGGACGTTGAAGTGCTGCTGCACCCCCGGAAGATCGGTGAAACGGACATCGACGAACTTGATGTCTTCATCGGCGATGAACTTGAGGACCTCGTCCGCATTCTTAAACATCGATTCATGCTCCTAACGCATGGCTGGGGTGGAATCCGGCGCCAGCGCGTGTCCCTGCACCGCACGGGAAGTCACGGGCTCTGGCAGGATGGAACGCTGCCGCCGACTCGTCACAACTGTAGGAGCGGGCAGTTTCTCGCTGGTATCGCTCGTGTTTCCGGGACGTTACGTGACAGGAACTGCGCTCCCCACCCTAGCGTCTCCGGTGCGGCAGGAGCATAATACGCCCCGCGCGGGACCGGTACGCTGGGGACGTGGTGAACAGACGAGACCTCGGTTCGTGGATGGAGGGGCCCTCGCCCTCCGGCAATCAGCAGTGGCCAGGGCAGCGCCTCGGGCGACCCGAATCCGGCCCGGGCTCCATCGCGCGGTTCGCCCCGCGGGCAGCGGCGCTCCTGATCGACTGGGTGCTCTGTTCCCTCCTGTCGGCTGCGTTCTTCGGCTACGACGGGTTCGCCACGCTGTACATCTTCCTGGTCGAGCAGGTCCTCCTGGTCGGGTTCTTCGGCTACAGCATCGGGCACCGGATCCTGCGGATGCAGGTGCAGACACTGGACGGGCAGCCTGCCGGGTATCTGACGGCACTGATCCGCAGCGTCCTGCTGTGCCTCGTCATCCCGGCACTGATCATCGACGTCGACCAGCGCGGCCTGCACGATCGCGCCCGTGCCACGGGTCTCTTCCGGATCTGATCCATTGCGTCACCTCGGGCATCCGGCGCAGCCCGGGCGCAAAGCCGGATGTCGGTGCCGTGCCCGGCCCCCGATGCCCTGCGTGCGGCACAGGAAAAGCCCCTCCCGTTTCCAGGAGGGGCTTCCTCTGTCGTCAGGCGCGGGGTGCTCAGCGGCCGCGCATGGCCTTACGGTCCGGGCGAGCCTTGAAGGGGTCCACGCCCTTGGGGATGGGAAGCTTCGTGCCGAGGGCCGTCAGTCGCTTGTCCACGGCGTAGACCTCCTGCTTGGTCAGCGTCTTCTTCAGTTTCTGGACGGCCTTGGGGACCTTCGAGAGCGGCACCTGGCGGTCATCCCGCCCTGTCTCGATGACATGGACCGGGACGTTGGGGATGATGCGGGCCATTTTCCGCTTCTCCCCGTCCACGAGCTGCTTCACTCGCGTCGACGGACCTTCGGACACGAGGATCACTCCGGGCCGGCCGATGACACGGAAGACGGCATCCTGCGTGCGGGGATTCACCGCGACCGGCTGCTCCTGCAGGATCCAGCCTCTCCGGAGCACGCTGAGAGCCGCCCCTGCCGCCCCCGGGCGTCCTTCGATCTGCGAGAAAGCCGCCCTCTCGGCCCGCCTGGAGAGGATGAAGATCGCGGCGAGGAACGCCAGCGGCACCGCGATGATCATCAGCGTGATGACGTTGTTGATGAGCAGGCCGACGAGGAGGCCGACGGCGATGATGCCGATGAAGGCCAGCAGCATGAACCAGACGACGCTCGGGTCGTTGCGGCGGGTCATCGCGAAGACCTCGCGGATCTGCTTCATCCGCCCGGGCTTCTTCGGCCCCTTGTCCGCCTTCGGCTTGCGGGAGAACAGACGGCGCTTGGGCGTAGGTGAGCCTGAGGGATCGATCGCGTGTGACATAGTCCCTCGATTCTACGGGATGGGCGGCGCGCTCACCCCGACGCGCACGGACACGGGCACGGATCGGGTGTCACCCGGCGAGGAGAGAGGATGCTTCCTGTATCGCCGAGCCCGAATCGTCGAGGTGCGCGAGCTCGGCAGGGAGCTCGAGTCCCTTCCTGCGCATGGCACGCGCCCAGAGGCGGCCTGCCCGATAGGACGAACGGACGAGGGGTCCGCTCATCACCCCGAGGAAACCGATCTCCTCGGCCTCCTCGCTCAGCTCGACGAACTCACCGGGCTTCACCCAGCGGTCGACGGGCAGGTGGCGCTCGCTCGGTCGGAGATACTGCGTAATGGTGATGAGATCGCAGCCGGCGTCGTGCAGGTCACGCAGGGCTTCCGAGATCTCCTCGCGCGTCTCGCCCATGCCGAGGATGAGATTCGACTTCGTGACCATGCCGCGGTCCCGGCCCTGCGTGATGACGTCCAGCGAGCGCTCGTACCGGAAGGCCGGCCGGATGCGCTTGAAGATGCGGGGTACTGTCTCGACGTTGTGGGCGAAGACCTCCGGCGCCGCGTCGCAGATGGCGGCGATGTGCTCGGGCTTGCCGGAGAAGTCGGGAATGAGGATCTCCACACCTGTGCCGGGGTTCATGCTGTGGATCTGGCGGATGGTCTCCGCATAGAGCCATACGCCCTCGTCCGCGAGATCGTCACGGGCAACCCCGGTCACCGTCGCGTAGCGCAGGTTCATCGACCGCACGGACTGCGCCACCTTGAAGGGCTCGCTGCGATCCAGCGGCTGCGGCTTGCCCGTGTCGATCTGGCAGAAGTCGCAGCGCCGCGTGCACTCGGACCCTCCGATGAGGAAGGTCGCCTCGCGGTCCTCCCAGCACTCGAAGATGTTCGGGCACCCGGCCTCCTCGCAGACGGTGTGCAGCCCTTCCTTCTTCACCAGGTTCTTCATGGCGACGAACTCGGGGCCGATGTTCACCTTGGCCTTGATCCAGTCCGGCTTGCGTTCTACCGGCGTCTCGGCGTTACGCGCCTCGATGCGCAGCATGCGACGGCCCTCGGGTGCAAGGCTCACAGTGAAGCTCCTTCTGGCTGGGTGTGACGGGCACGACCGATCGTGTCGGGGCCCGCTGTGTCTGCCGTCCCGGCGATCGCGCCGGGGGTCGATCCGGATGGCTCGATGGCATCGTCGCCTACGAGCACCGCCTCATTCTTGCGCAGTTCGGCCTCGATGAGTGAAACGACGTCCGAGGGCTCGACGGGCCGTCCGCATTCCGCCGAGATCGAGGTGACCCCGGCGTCATTGATGCCACAGGGGACGATCTGCTGGAAGGGAGCGAGATCGTTGCTGCAGTTGACGGCGAAGCCGTGCATCGTCACGCGATCCTTGACCCGGATGCCGATCGCCGCGATCTTCCGGGCGGGCATCGTAGCGGACGCCGGCAGCCAGACGCCGGATCGGCCGGCGATCCGGACACCCTCGATGCCGAAGTGGGCGAGGGCGGAGATGATGACCTGCTCGAGGACGTCGACATAGTCGGCGATCCTCGCTGGATCACGCAACGCGAGGATGGGATAGCCGACGAGCTGACCCGGCCCGTGCCACGTGAGCTTGCCGCCGCGATCGACGGGGATGACAGGGGTTCCGTCGAAGGGCCGCTCGTGATCCTCGGTCCGTTTCCCGGCGGTGTAGACGGGGGTGTGTTCGAGCAGCAGTACGGTACTGGGTGCAGCGCCGGCGACGACGTCCGCGTGCAGCGCCTTCTGGATCTCCCAGCCCTGCGTGTACTCGATGTAGTCGGGAGCGAGGCCGACGCGCGACAGGACGAGAGTCATGACGCAAGCCTAGTCCTGCGCGGTGACACGAGTGCCGGGGTTCGAACGGCACAGCATCATTCCGGGACGGAGAAGGTCAACGCCAGGCGCGCCAGCCGCCATTCGTGCCCGGCGCTCCGCACCTCGAAATGCAGGAGGGGCCCGGCGGGGTTCGTCTGTGCGCCGAAGCGCCAGAAGTGCGCCGTCAACTCCCGCACGGGTGACGATCCGACGGCATCCGGGCCGAGGACCGGCAGTGCGCGCCAGGTCGTCCAGTGACGGGTGACTCCGATGACCCACCACTCCGAACCACGCCAGAGGATCCGTTCCGGTCGCTTCTCGCCATCGACCTGCGAGAAGTGCAGGACGAGGGGGTCGTCGAGCGCTCTCCAGGTCATCCCGCTCTCGGTGGTGCTGTTCCGCATGACGTCCCTGTCCCGATCGCCGGATGAACGTTAAAAATAGAACACATGTTCTATTCGGGCAAGCTCCGCAGATGGGCGAGGCCGGGAAGGCTGTGGATAACCTCCGGGACGACGCCGTGATCGCCTAGAACAGATGGATGGATGACCCCACCTCCTGCCCTCCCTCCCCGGACGCGGATGCCGACGATACCGCCCGGTTGCGCCAGGACGACCCGTGGCCGCACGACGAGCCCGCGCGTCCCGTGGTGGCGGGACTGTCGGTAGGACGCCTGCTCGGGCGGGGAGGCGCCTCCGTGGTGTGGCAGGTCACCGACGCCGCCGGCCTGAGCTTCGCCCTCAAGGTGCCGATGACGCCGTCGGATGTGGGTGAGCCGTCCCGCACGAGCCCCTGTCCGGAGGACGCCGGCGCGGGCGTGGAGGCTGGAGGAGGCCGGCGCGGCGAACGCCCGAACCGACGGGCGCGAGCTGGAAGCGGCGGATCGGCCGGCCTCCCACCCCGTTCTCTCGTGGGCGATGCCGCCGCGCCGAGCGCGTCGTCGTCCCCCGCCCGGCGCGGACGTCGCTCTGCCGGGACATCGCCCTCGATCTCCGCTGTGCGGAGGGCGCCGGCACCCGCGGAGCTGCCCACTTCAGTGTCAGAAGAGCCGACCAAGCTCTTCGGACGTGCGACGGAGGCGCCGTCGGCCCGGCGGATGGCGGGGACACCTCCGGGGGCGGACGGGCTCGCGCGTGAGCTCGCCCTGCTGCAGCGCTTCACCCACGACCACCTCCTGCGCGTGCACCGGATCGTCCCGACGGACCAGGGCCCGGCCCTGCTGGCCGAGCTTGCGGCAGGGGGATCGATCCTCGCCCTGGTGGCGGGCCGGGGTCCGCTGCCCATCCCCGAGGTCGTGACGTCGCTGGTCCCCATCGCGCACGTCCTGCAGTACCTGCACGACGCCGGTGCTGTGCACGGCGACGTGACACCGGGGAACATCCTCTTCAGCCACGAGGGGAGGCCTATCCTCGCTGATCTCGGGACGGGTCAGCTGCTCGGAACGGATGCGTCGAGGTCCCGGGGGACGCCCGGTTTCATCGATCCCTCGGGTGGTGGCGGGTTCGACCCGGGAGCCGACGTCTTCGCCCTGGCTGCGGTGTCCTGGTTCGCCATGACCGGACGCGTCCCCGGCCCCACGGAGCAGCGACCTCCGCTCTCGCTGATGGTGCCCGAGGTCCCGGCGCCGCTCATGCACCTCATCGAGGACGGCCTGAGCGCTGATCGCCGACGCCGCCCGACCGCCGAGCAGTTCGCCCGGACCCTCCTCTCGAGTGCGGCGGCCCGACCGGTCGACCTGGTGCCCGCCGTGCACCCCAGTGTCCTTCCCGAACTCCTGACCCGCCGTGCGTCCGTCCCGTCGGACAGAAAGCCGACGGGCTGGCGGCGCCTGGTGGCGGTCCTGCGCCCGGCGTGGCGACGTGGGGCTCCGCAGGC
Organism: Arthrobacter sp. CP30; assembly: GCF_053470025.1. NCBI lineage: Bacteria > Bacillati > Actinomycetota > Actinomycetes > Micrococcales > Micrococcaceae > Arthrobacter > Arthrobacter sp. CP30. The sequence continues at coordinate 289,720 of NZ_JBQEMM010000003.1, read as the reverse complement.
AGATGCACGGCGCGCGCCCGGAGAAGAGCAGCGGATCGCCAGGCCAGGCACTCCGCGTCCCGGATCCGGCAGGGCGCCGATCAGGGCCCCGCGTGCCCGAGCAGGGGAGCGCGCCGCGGTGGCGGTCCGCCCCGGTTCCCTGATCGCCCCGGGCGTGGCCTCAGGCGCACGCGGTGGTGCGGCGCTGGTCGGCAGGCCCGCCACCGGCTCCCTCGGCTCCCTCCGGTCGCGTCCGCGCGATGGGCGGGACGGGATCCTGCGCGGCCGTGCCGCCCTGGTGGCGGGAGTACTCGCCCTGGCCCTGCTGGTTGCCGGGCTGGCACTGACCGTGAGCGGTCCGCTGCGTCCGGGCGTTCTGTCCGCGCCCGTAACGGTGACGGCGGACACACCGGGACGGGGCGGCGGTGAGGCGCGGACGAAGGATGGTCCGGAGGCCGGCGGGTCGGGGCGGAGTCCGGGGACGGGGGCGACGCGGGAGGACGGAGGCGCCCCGGCGACCGGCTCCGATCAGGGGCGGGAGGAGGGCGCGGATGAGGAGGAGATCCACGACCAGGTGGGGGAGGGCGATCTGGGTCGGGGGGTCCTGGAAGCAGCCGATCCGCGGGTGCCCGGCCGCGACGGTCCCGCCGGCGAGGACCCGCTGATCGCGCTCGGTGACCTCGCGAATCTGCGGGCGGAGGCCTTCGCGACCGCGGACCCGTCCCTGTTGTCGAGGATCGATGTGGAGGGATCTCCGGCGATGACGGCAGACCGCGAGGCGGTGGAGTCGTTGGTGACGTCCGGAATCACGTTCCCGGGCCTGACGATCAGCATCAGGGAGCCCCGGGCCCTCACCGGTGACGAGCAAGCAGCCATGACGGCGCTCGCGGACTCGCCGGCGGTCGGCGATGCTCCGTCGGGCACGACCGTGTCCCTGGTGCGGGCCACCGCGGCGCTGTCCTCCTACACCGAGGAACGAACCGTCCGGGCCGACGAACGCGGATCACCGTCGCTGATGGCGGCCGGCCGTCAGGACATGATCTTCGTCCTGTGGAATTCGGGCGGGGGCTGGCGGATCCACTCCACGATCGAGCCCCCTGCCTGAAGGATCCCGCTACTGCTTCGATCCGACGTTCCGACGGACCCAGGCGGCGAGCGCCTCCGGGGTCGGTTCGTCGAACGAGAAGCCCGACGCCGTGAGGGCGCGCGGCTGCATCCGGGTACTCACGAGGAGGAGCTCATAGCCGAGTTGTCCGATGGCCGCTGTGAGGATGAAGGCGGGGGCCCGCAGCCACACCGGTCGGTGGAAAGCCTTCCCCAGCTGCAGCGCGATGGTGTCGAGGGTCGCGGGCGTCGGGGCGCTCAGGTTGACGGGCCCCGCCAGGTCAGCCGTGAGGAGGAACTCGATGGCACGTATCTCGTCATTCAAGCTGATCCAGGGCCACCACTGGCGGCCGGACCCGAGCGAAGCCCCGATGAACGCCCGGATCGGGATCAGGAGGTTGGGCAGCGCGCCCCCCTCCGTGGCCATGACGATGCCGGTGCGGGGGAGGACCACCCGCACGGAGGAGGGAGCGGCGAGTGCCTCCGCCTCCCACCGACGGCAGATGTCCGCGAGCAGCGTCTCGCCCGAGGAGGCCTCCTCCGTCAGCACGTCGTCACCGCGGTCGCCGTAGTAACCGGACGCCGACTGGCTGATGAAGACCTCCGGCGGGTGGGCCGCCTGCCGCATCGCCCGCACCAGGGTCCTCGTGGGCATGATCCGGGAGGAGTACAGGGTCTCCTTGTAGCTCCGCGTCCACAGACCGCCGGCAATTCCCGCCCCGGACAGGTTGATCACGGCGTCGGCCTGCTCCACGGCAGCGACGTCCAGTTCACCCCGTGCAGGGTCCCAGCGGACCTCCCCGGCCCCCTTGGGAGCGCGCCGCACGAGGCGTGTCACCTCGTGGTTCTTCTCGAGCTGACGGACGAGGGCTGTGCCGATGGTCCCGGACGCGCCGGCGAGAAGGATACGCATGCTCCCATCGAACCACTTGTGCGCGACGAAAGGTATCGGGCCCCCAAGCGGACGCGGTGACGCCGCAACGCGGCGAACGGTGTCGGGCCCCGCGCTGATGCGGTGACGCCGCAACGCGGCGAACGGTGTCGGGCCCCGCGCTGATGCGGTGATGCCGAAACGCGGCACACGGTGTCGTGCACCGCGAACGCACTGGCGTCCCGGCGTGGCGGGGCGTCATCGGCCTCACCGACCGCCGACGTTGCGCAGGTCGTGCCACGGCGGACGAATCGACTCCGAACATGCGGGAGGCCCCCGAACGAATCCGGAGGCCTCCTCGTGCGGCCCGTGAGCGGACCTGTGAGCGGTCCTGGACCCGATGCGGGGCCGGACCGCCCGGGGTCAGCTGCGCAGTGTCGCCGTCAGGGAGATGTCCTTCACTCCGGCCAGCGCCTGGGACACGGGGCAGCCTTCCTTCGCGGCCTGCGCGACACGCTGGAAGTCCTCCTCGGAGAGATCCGGGACGATGGCGTCGAGCGTGAGGCGGATCGCGGTGATCCCGGTGCCGGGCTGGAAGTCGACCTCGGCCTTGGTCTCGACGCGGTCGGGCGTCTTGCCCTCCTCGCCGAGCGCGTGGCTGAAGGCCATGGAGAAGCAGGCGGAGTGTGCGGCCGCAATGAGCTCCTCGGGGCTGGTCTTGCCCTCCGACTGCTCTGCACGGGCCTTCCAGGTCACGTCGTAGGTTCCGAGGCCGGAGGAATCCAGTGTGACCTGCCCCGAGCCCGAGGGCAGATCCCCGCTCCAGATGGTGTGGGCTGTGCGAACGGTAGCCATGGTTCTCCTTGCTGTCCGTCCGGACGCGGAGGTCGCGTCCGGTACTTCCCTCCCATCCTAGGAGCAGATCCGCGTCCTGCCCCGCCCCACCGGCGCCGGGCTGCGGGCTGCACCGGAGATGACGGCGGACGGGTACCCCGGGACGACGGAAGCCGCCTCCCCAGGGGAAAGCGGCTTCCGTGCGGACGCGACGGCCCGGGTTGCTGCTAGAGGCCGAGATCGGCCTCGAAGGCGCCGCCTTCCAGGCGAGCCTTGAGCGTCTGCAGGAAGCGTCCCGCATCCGCGCCGTCGACCAGGCGGTGGTCGTAGGTCAGGCTCAGGTACATCATCGACCGGATGGCGATGGTGTCGTCGCCGTCCGCACCCGTGATCACCACGGGGCGCTTGACGATGATGCCCGTGCCGAGGATGCCGACCTGCGGCTGGTTGATGATCGGCGTGTCGAACAGAGCACCGGCGGAGCCGATGTTCGTGATCGTGAACGTGCCGCCGGAGAGCTCGTCGGGACCGATCTGGCCGTTGCGGGTCCGGGATCCGACATCGGCGATCTTCTTGGCGAGACCACCGAGGTTGAGGTTCCCGGCGTCCTTGATGACGGGGACGAGCAGGCCCTTCTCGGTGTCCACCGCGATCGCCAGGTGCTCGGCGTCGTGGTAGGTCACTTCCTTTTTCTCCTCGTCGAAGGAGGCGTTCAGCTTCGGGTGCTGCTTCAGGGCCTCGGTGACGGCCTTCGAGATGAAGGGGAGGAACGTGAGCTTCGCGCCGTTCTGCGCGAGGAAGGTGTCCTTCGACGCGGTCCGCAGCTTGGCGATCCGGGTCATGTCGACCTCGATCACCTGGGTCAGCTGCGCCGAGACCTCGAGGGACTCCCGCATGCGCTTGGCGATGGTCTGGCGGATGCGCGGGGCCTTCTCCACGGTGCCGCGCAGCTTCGAGGGCTCGACGGCTGGCGCCGCGGGCTTCGACGGCGCTGCGCCTCCAGCGGGAGCGGCGGGCGCCGGCGCGGCCTGCTGAGCGGGCTCCGCCTGCGCCGCCTTCCGGGCCTCGGCGGCGTCGAGGACGTCCTGCTTACGGATGCGCCCTCCCACCCCGGTGCCCTTGACCGTGGACAGGTCGACGTCGTTCTGGTTCGCGAGTCGTCGCACGAGCGGGGTCACGTACGCGGACGAATCCGAACCGCTGGAGTCGGACGCCGTCCCGGCAGGCTTGTCCGCGGACTTCTCTGCGGGCTTCTCCACCGGCTTCTCAGCGGGCTTCTCAGCAGCGGCGGGCTGCGGAGCCGATGCGCCGCTCGCGTCGTCGTCGGGCTCCGACGTACCGGAGGCCCGCTCGGCCTCGTGATGCGAGCCGGGCTTCTCCGTGGGGGCGTCCTCGCGCTCCTCGGCGGGCGCGGCCACGAGCGGCTCACCCGACGCGGCCTCGACCTTCTGGGGGGCGGAGGCCCCGGCACCGATGACGGCGAGGACCGCGCCGACCTCGGCGGTCTCGTCCTCGTTGACGCGGATCTCCTGCAGGGTGCCGGCCACGGGCGAGGGGATCTCCGTGTCGACCTTGTCCGTCGAGACTTCGAGGAGGGGCTCGTCGACCTCGACCTCGTCGCCGATGGCCTTCAGCCAGCGGGTGACGGTGCCCTCGGTGACGCTCTCGCCCAGGGCGGGAAGGGTGACCTCGGTGCCTTCGCCCGATCCGGCGTCATCGCTCCCTGCGCCGGTCCCACCGTCGGAGGACGAGGCCTCCGCCTGCGGTGCCTCCGATGTGTCGGGCTGCGAGGCCTGCTCGGCCTCGGCGGGTGCGGAGGCCTCGGCCGGTGCGGAGTCCTCGGCCGGAGCGGCATCTCCGGAGTCGCTGCTGCCCGATCCGTCGCCGATCCGGACAAGCGGTGCGCCGACCTCGGCGGTCTCGTCCTCGGCCACCAGGATCTCCTCGATGACGCCGGCGATGGGCGACGGGATCTCGGTGTCGACCTTGTCGGTGGAGACCTCGAGGAGCGGCTCGTCCACCTCGACACGGTCACCGACCTGCTTGAGCCAGCGGGTGATGGTGCCTTCGGTGACGCTTTCACCGAGAGCGGGCAAGTTCACGGATTCAGACATAATGCGCCCGTTTCTCCTTCGTAGATCGTTCCTGACAGCTGATCGACGAGCGGGGCCCGCTCAGCTGGACGTGCGTGAGATTCCTGGTTCCGAGCTTAGTCCACGCCTCCGGGGCGTGGATGAGGCTCGTGGGACCATGTGACGGCTCCCGGACGGGCGTCAGCCGTGCAGCGGCTTGCCCGCCAGCGCGAGGTGCGCCTCGCCGAGCGCCTCGTTCTGCGTGGGGTGTGCGTGGATCAGCGGGGCGACGTCCTCCGGGTAGGCCTCCCAGTTGACGATCAGCTGTGCCTCGCCGATCTGCTCGCCCATGCGGCTGCCGAGCATGTGGACACCGACGATGGGGCCGTCCTTCTCCCGGACGAGCTTGACGATGCCGCCGGTGCCGATGATCGAGCTCTTACCGTTGCCGGCGAGGTTGTACTCGTGGGTCAGCACGTTCTCGTCACCGAACTTCTCGCGGGCGGCCTTCTCGGTGTAGCCGACCGACGCGATCTCCGGATCACTGTAGGTGACCTTGGGGATGTTGAGATCGGCGACGACGACGGGCTTCAGGCCCGCGATCTCCTCCGCCACGAAGATGCCCTGCTGGAAGCCGCGGTGGGCCAGCTGCAGGCCGGGGACGATGTCGCCGATCGCGTAGATGGTGCCGACACCGGTGTGGAGGCGCTCGTTGGTGATGACGAAGCCGCGGTCCATCGTGAGGCCCGCCTCCTCGTAGCCGAGGTTCTGCGTGACCGGTCCGCGGCCGACGGCGACGAGCATGAGGTCCGCTTCGAAGGTCTTGCCGTCCTCGAGCGAGACGACGACGCCGTCGTCGTTCTGCTCGACCGACTTGAAGCGGGTTCCGGTGTTGAACTTGATGCCGCGCTTCTTGAAGGCGCGCTCGAAGTTCTTGACGATCGACGCGTCCTCGTTGGGCACGAGCGAGGGCAGCGCCTCGACGATCGTGACGTCGACGCCGAAGGACTTCCACACGGAGGCGAACTCGCAGCCGATGACGCCGCCGCCGAGGATGATGACCGACTCCGGCACGAAGTCCATCGTCAGGGCCTGGTCCGAGGTGATGACCTTGCCGCCGATCTCGAGGCCGGGGAGGCTGCGGGAGAAGGACCCGGTGGCGAGGATGATGTGCTTCCCGGTGTAGACGGTGCCGTCGACGTCGATGGTGTTCTCCGACGCCAGCTTGCCCGATCCTTCGATCACGGTGATGCCCTTGGACTTGATGAGTCCCTGCAGGCCGCGGTACTTACCGGCGATGATGCCGTCCTTGTAGGCGTTGACCGCGTTCATGTCGATGGACTCTAACGTCGCCTTCACGCCGTACTTCTCGGCGTCGCGGGCGCCGTCGGCGATCTCCGCGGAGTGGAGGAGGGCCTTGGTGGGGATGCAGCCGTTGTGCAGGCAGGTGCCCCCGAGCTTGCCCTTCTCGATGAGCCCCACCGTGAAGCCCAGCTGCACGGCACGGAGTGCGGCGGCGTATCCGCCACTTCCTCCGCCGAGTACCAGGATGTCGAATTCTTGCGCAGTTGCCGATGCGGCCACTTGAACGCTCCCTCGCGTGGTCTGGGACGCGCCCTGCGCGTCAGTTGGTGGATCGTTTGCTCATGCGGTCGCGATGCGGTCGCTGATCGTTCGTGTGCTTTGTTTTTCACCCTATCCCCACGGTGCATCCGGCTTCTACTCGAAGTCGGCGCCGGACGCACCGTGGGGTCGTGATGTGCGCTTTCTCACGCGCCGGAGGGGCCGCCCGCCGGACGGACCCCCGGTCAGACCGTGCGGGCGAGGGTGTCCTCGACGTAGGCGAGGAGCGTACGGACGCCGACGCCGGTACCCGCCTTGGGCGTGTAGCCGTAGGGCGCACCCTCGTTGAAGGCGGGACCCGCGATGTCGAGGTGCGCCCAGGGGATCTTCTCGCCGTCGACCTGGCCGACGAACTCCCGCAGGAACACGGCTGCGGTCATCATGCCGCCGTTCCGCTCGCCGATGTTCGCGATGTCGGCGACCTGGGACTCGAGGCTCGGCCGCAGCTCCTCGGGGAGCGGCATCGGCCAGAACTGCTCGCCCGCGCGGTCTGCTGCGGCCTTGACGGCGTCACGTACGCCGTCGTCGCCCATGACGCCCGAGACCCGCGTACCCAGGGCGATCATCTGCGCACCGGTGAGCGTGGCGATGTCGATGATCGCATCGGGTGCCTCCTCGCTCGCGGCGGCGAGGCCGTCGGCCATCACGAGCCGTCCCTCGGCGTCGGTGTTGAGGACCTCGACGGTGCGCCCGCCGTAGATGGACAGGACGTCCTCGGGGCGCTGCGCAGTACCCGAGGGCATGTTCTCGGCGAGGCAGAGCCAGGCCGTGACCTTGGCGGGAAGGCCCAGTTCGGCGACGGCCAGGAGGGTGCTGAGGACGACGGCGGCACCGGCCATGTCGAGCTTCATGGTCTGCATGCCCGCAGCGGGCTTCAGCGAGAGTCCACCGGAGTCGAAGGTGATGCCCTTGCCCACGAGGGCCAGGTGCACGGCGGACCTGGCGGGGGAGTACTCGACCTTCACCATGCGCGGGGGACGCGACGAACCCTTGCCGACGCCCAGGATCCCGCCGTAGCCGTCCCGCTCGAGGCGCTTCTCGTCCATGACCGTGACCTTGATCGGCAGACCCCGCGTCAGGTCCTTGGCCGCCTGGGCGAAGGTCTCCGGGTACAGGTGGCTGGGCGGCTGGTTGACGAGGGAGCGCGTGGTGTTGACGTTCTTCCCCAGGATGGTGGCCCGCCGGAGGGCGGGAGCCAGCTGAGCGTCGTCGGCCACGGCCGTGTGGACGACGACGTTGCGCACGGCCGCTCGGTCGGTCGCCGGGGCGATCGTCCCGTCGGCCTTCATGCCCGACTTGTGGCCCTCGTAGCTGTAGGCGCCGAAGGCGGCGCCTTCCGCGACGGCTGTCGCCGCAGCCACCGTCGTGGCGGGGAGCGCGATGACCACGGTGTCGAGCCCGGTGAGCTGGCGGACCGCGGCTCCCGCCGCGCGGCGCAGGGTCTCGGCGGGTACCTCGGCGTCCGCGGACACCGGACCGACGCCGGACAGGACGAGCGAGTCCGCGCTGGTCTCCGGGAGGCCGGGGAGCCTGCGCACCTCGTCCGCCGCCCCGGTGATCCCGAGCACCTGCAGGGAGTCACCGAGGGCGCGCGCAGCCTTGGCGGGAAGAGGGTTCTCGAGCAGGACCGGTCCGTCCGTCCCCTTGGCGACCGCGATCACGAGCGCGTCGCTCGGGATCTTCTTGATGTCCTTCGCGGAAGCCGTCAGGTGTAGTTCGCTCGTCTTGATCACGGAATCTGTCTCCTCGTGTCCGGATGGGTTGTCCAGATGCTGCATGCTGCGTGGTTCCGGTATCTGGTGGTCCGGGAACCGTCCTGACGATCGTAGTCTCTGTGCCGCGGGTGCCCCGCAGCCGTTCGCAGGACGCATACCGCGCGATCCGCATCCGCCGCTTGCCGCCCGCCCCGCGGTCCCCATCCTCCCGCTCCCCGGAATGAAGCCGGTCCGGGTGGCGTTGACGCCTGCAGGACCACGGAGCAAGGAGAGAGCCATGCTGGATCCAGGAACCCTCTACAACATCAACACCGACGTCTTCGACGACCCCTCGACCAAGGGCCTCCCGCTGCTCATGAGCCTCACCGGCTTCATGGACGCCGGCCAGGTGGTGTCCCAGGTCAGCGAGGAGCTGATGGAGGTGCTCGAGCACGAGCCCGTCGCCGAGTTCGATGCCGACCAGCTCATCGACTACCGCGGGCGGCGTCCGAGGATCACCTTCGTCGAGGACCACCTGACGGACTACCGGCCGCATCGCCTCGGCCTCCACCGCCTGTACGACGGCCTCGGCGAGCCGTTCCTCCTTTTGGCCGGACTCGAGCCCGACCTGCAGTGGGAGCGTTTTTCGAGCGCCGTCGTCGGGCTGGTGAAGGACCTCGAGGTCTCGATCGTCTCCTGGGTGCACGCCATCCCCATGCCCGTCCCGCACACGCGCCCCCTCGGCGTGACCGTGCACGGCAACCGTCCCGACCTCATCGACGGCATGAGCGCGTGGCGGCCGACGGCGGAGTTCCAGGCGTCGATCGGTCACGTCCTCGAGATGCGGCTCATCGAGGCCGGGAACGACGTCGTCGGGCACGTCATCCACGTCCCGCACTACCTCGCCGAGGCGGAGTACCCGCCCGCTGCCGTCGCCGGACTCGAGTACCTCGGCGCGTCGGCGCGGCTCGTCCTGCCGACGGACAGGCTGCGCGAGACGGGCCGCGACGTCGAGCGGCAGATCGCCCGGCAGGTGGGGAACTCCACCGAGGTGCAGTCCGTGGTCACGTCCCTCGAGCAGCGGTACGACGAGTACGCCGACGGGGCGGCCCGCCGGTCGCTGCTCGTCAAGGAGAACAGCGAACTGGCGAGCGCCGACGAACTCGGTGCCGCCGTCGAGGCCTATCTCGCCAGCCCCCAGGCGGAGGAGGAGTCGACGCTGCTGTGGGACACGGAGTTCCTGGGGACGACGCCCATCGACTACGGCTCGCACGGCAGCGCTCCGGATGGAGCGGTATCGGGCGGGTCCGGTGCTGCGGGCGGGTCCGACGCCGCCGACGGGTCCGACGGGTCCGACGGGTCCGGGATCGGGGCTCCGGGGTCGACGGACGACGACGGCCCGTCCGGCACCCGCCCGCCCTCCTGAGCCGCCGCACGCGTCCCCGCGCCTCGATCCGGCGACCGGATCCCGCCTGATCCCCGCGGCCCGAACCCTGTCGGACAGACCGGTACCGCGCCGCCGATGCCCATCCGCCGACCAGGCGGGTGGGCATCGTCATAGGCGGCAGAGCCGCAGGACGGCGGTCGCGCACGGGACGTCACGGGATAATGGGTAGCGTGATCTTCTCGAGAGCCGGACTGGTGTGGGCGGCGGGCGTGCTGGCGTACCTGGTGGCCGTGACGCAGCGCACCACGTTCGGGGTGGCAGGGCTCGAAGCGACGGACCGGTTCGGCGCGACGGCGTCCCAGCTGTCCGTCTTCACCGTGGTGCAGCTGCTCGTCTACGCCGGCCTGCAGGTCCCCGTGGGTGTCCTGGTGGACCGGTGGGGGCCGCGCACGCTGATCGTGGCCGGTGGCGTGCTGATGGCGCTCGGCCAGGCCCAGCTGGCCTTCGCGGACTCGGTCGGCGCCGGCATCGTCGGACGGTTGTTCGTCGGCGCCGGTGACGCGACGACGTTCATCAGTGTCCTGCGACTCCTCCCCGCCTGGTTCGAGCCACGGCGCATCCCGGTGCTCACCCAGTGGACCGGGATCATCGGGCAGCTCGGGCAGGTGGTGTCCGTCATCCCGTTCGTCGCCCTCCTGTCGGGCGTCGGCTGGCAGCCCGCGTTCCTGTCCGCTGCCGCGCTGTCGGTCGTCGCCGTCGTGCTGTCCGTCAGTGTGATCCGCGATTCCCCCGTCGCGGGCAGCGAACGACGATCCCAGACCCTCCGGGAGACCGGGACGTCGCTCGCCGAGGCCTGGAAGCAGCCGGGGACCCGGCTGGGACTGTGGTCCCACTTCACCATCCAGTTCCCCGGGACCGTCTTCGTGCTCATGTGGGGCTACCCGTACCTCGTCCGTGCGGAGAAGGTCGGTGAAGGCGCCGCGTCCGCGCTCATGACGTTGTTCGTGGCCGTGGGTATCGCCTGCGGGCCTCTCCTCGGGCGCTACGTGGGCCGCCACCCGCTCCGCCGCTCCACCATGGTGCTCTCCATAGCCGGCCTGATGGCGGCTGCCTGGCTCGCCGTCCTGCTCTATCCCGGGCCCGCACCCCTGCCTCTGCTGACCCTCCTGGTGGTGGCGCTCGCCGTCGGCGGACCCGGATCGATGATCGCCTTCGACTTCGCGCGCACCTTCAACCCCGCGGCCCGCATGGGCACTGCGACCGGGATCGTCAACATCGGCGGCTTCATGGCGTCGCTCCTGACGATGTTCGTGATCGGGATCGTGCTCGACCTCCTCCTCGCGGGTGGGTACTCACGCGGTGACCTCTACGCCCTGACCTCCTTCCGCCTCGCGATGGCCGTCCAGCTCGTGGTGCTGGCCACCGGTGCGACGGCGGTGGTCATCGCTCGCGGGAGGGTGCGACGGCGGATGGCCGAGCAGGGCGTCGTGGTCCCGCCCCTGCGGGACGCGCTCGCCCGGGAGCGGCGGCTGCGCCGCGCGCGGAAGGCCGCGCGGAGGCAGGACGGCTAGGTCCGTCGGGGGGCCCGACCCGTTGTCCACATACCAGCGCATCCTCGCCCGTCGCGGCGGATACGCCACGAGGCTGGACCGCATGTCCTCCTCCACGAGCCCCGCAGCGGGCAGCCACGCGTCCCCGGCCTATGCCGTCACCTCGCCCGCCGACATCCTGTCCTACGTACCCCATGCCCTCGGATTCATGCCCGAGGAGAGCCTCGTCGTCCTGACCACCTCGGAGCGGCGACTCGGCGCCACGCTCCGGGTCGACCTCCCGTGCTCCGGCACGGACCGGCTGACCTTCGCCGAGGGTGTCCTGTCCTTCCTCGAGGGCGACACGGAGGCGGACGGCACGCTGGTCCTCGTGTATGCGGGCCAGGAGTGGCAGCGGCTCACCGCCCCGCCGGCGTCCGACACGGTGCGCGCCCTCGAGGCCGTGCTCGGAGCTGCCGGTCTGCCCGTCCGCGCGGGCTGGCACGTGTCCCACGAGGCGTGGCGGGACTACTTCTGCCGCGACGAGGAGTGCTGCCCCTGGCCGGGCCGGCCGCTCGACACCGTGACCGACAGTGCTCTCAACGCGGAACTCGTCTACGGCGGCAGCGCCTTCGACGCGTCCGCTCCCGCCGCGGTGGAGCGGGCCACACCGTTTCTCCGGTCGGGGTCCGCGGGGACGGACGGGGCCCGCCCGGACATCGAGGAGGCCCGGGCCCGCGCCGGCGTCCGGTGTGCAGGCCGATGGGCGGACGAGGGCCGGTTCCGGGCGACGTCAGCGGTGTGGGATGCCGTGCTCGAGGGCACTCCCGGAATCGACGTCGCCGCCGACGCGGGGCTCGCAGGCTTCCTGCTCGCCACCGTCGAGTCGAGGACGGTGCGCGACTTCCTCCTGGTCAGCGCGTGCCTGGGGTCCGCCGCAGCCCTGCAGGGCGTCGCGGCCTCCGGCCTGCTCCGACCGTCGCGGAGCCCGGGGGCGATGGCCCCTGCGGCGTCCCCTGCGGCGTCCCCTGCGGCGTCCCCTCGCGACGCCGGTCCGGCGCAGGTGCCGGAGCGCGTCGACCTTCCCGAGGCGCTCCGGGCGGCGCTGGATCACGGAGCGACGTCCTCGGCATCCGTGTCGGTCGGGCAGGAGGAGGATCCCGGCTCCCTCGGCCATCTCCTCGACGAGGCAGCCCGGCTGTACGGCGATCTCCTCGCCGGGCGCTACGCGGGGACCATCCAGTGGGCACGCGTCGATGCGATGAGCCATGTGCTCGGTCGCCTCGCTCTGGTCGGCGAGGGGGAGTCGAGGGCCGCCGCGCTGACGATGGCCGGCTGGTTCGACTACGCGCGGGGCAGGGGATCACGGGCGGCCGTCTACCTGGACGCCGCCGAGCAGGCGGTGCCGGGGTATCGTCTCGCCCGCCTGCTCCACGAACTCCTCCGGCGCGGTGGGATGCCCGCCTGGGCCAGGACCCGAAGGACGGCATGGACGGCGACGGCCGGGCAGGGTCGTGGGACCGCTGCGTGACGGGCACTCACGGGGGTAACGGGTGCATCCTGCCGCGCCCGTGGGTACCGACGGAAATTTCCGGCGCGACGGTCGGTCGTGAGACAATGAAATTTGAGACCCGGTTGGGTCCGTGCACCAGAACTCCATCGAGCATGCCCGTCCGTGCAAGGCCGCAAGGCACACGCCGGCAGGGAATAGCTCGGTCGGCGGAACCGTTCTCCAGGGAACGGACTCCGTCGGTATCGTCTGGGATCAGCGCGGACTTGACAGGGTCATAGTGGTGTTGTCCGTCTGATGACATCACACACCGCCGTATGAAAGGTCCCCTGTGCCGGTCAAGAAGACAGCAGCTCCGGCGTCGACAGACGCTGGTACCACCACTACCAAGCGACGGGTAGCGGCCAAGAAGCCCGCCACGAAGGCTGCTTCCTCCGCTGCGGCGGCGAAGGCCTCCGCCGCGCAGGGTTCGGTGGACACGCTCGAGCCGACGGATCCGGCCATCGAGGTCGCCGTCGACACTGACTCCGAGGACGCCAAGCCCGAGGCGGCCGAGGTCGGCACCACCACCGGTTTCGTCTACTCCGATGCGGACGACGACGACGCCCCCGCGCAGCAGGTCGTGTCGGCCGGCGCGACGGCCGACCCCGTCAAGGACTACCTCAAGCAGATTGGCAAGGTCGCGCTGCTCAACGCCGAGCAGGAAGTCGACCTCGCGCTGCGTATCGAGGCCGGCCTGTTCGCCGAGGAGAAGATCGCCGCCGATCCGGACATGGATCCGAAGCTGAAGCGCGAGCTCGAGTTCGTGATCCATGACGGCAAGCGCGCCAAGAACCACCTCCTCGAGGCGAACCTCCGCCTGGTCGTCTCGCTGGCCAAGCGCTACACCGGCCGTGGCATGCTCTTCCTCGACCTCATCCAGGAGGGCAACCTCGGCCTCATCCGCGCCGTCGAGAAGTTCGACTACACCAAGGGCTTCAAGTTCTCGACCTACGCCACCTGGTGGATCCGCCAGGCCATCACGCGGGCCATGGCGGACCAGGCCCGCACCATCCGTATCCCCGTCCACATGGTCGAGGTCATCAACAAGCTGGCTCGTGTCCAGCGACAGATGCTGCAGGACCTCGGCCGCGAGCCCACTCCGGAGGAGCTGGCCCTCGAACTCGACATGACGCCGGAGAAGGTCGTCGAGGTACAGAAGTACGGCCGCGAGCCCATCTCGCTGCACACGCCGCTCGGCGAGGACGGCGACTCCGAGTTCGGCGACCTGATCGAGGATTCCGAGGCCGTCGTGCCCGCGGATGCCGTCAGCTTCACCCTCCTGCAGGAGCAGCTGCACTCCGTCCTCGACACCCTGTCCGAGCGTGAGGCCGGCGTCGTCGCCATGCGCTTCGGCCTGACCGACGGGCAGCCGAAGACGCTGGACGAGATCGGCAAGGTCTACGGCGTGACCCGCGAGCGGATCCGCCAGATCGAATCCAAGACGATGTCCAAGCTGCGCCACCCCTCGCGCTCCCAGGTGCTGCGCGACTACCTCGACTGATCAGCGACGCCGGCATTGCCGGTCCTGCTCGGTCGACACAGGACCCCTCCCTCGGGAGGGGCCCTGTGTCGTTCGAGCACGGCACCGGGCGTCCCGTCGGCTCCCGTGCCGTCACGCCTGCAACGCGCAGCAGCTCGCCCTGCGGAGGTGATGGCTGGGCCCGCACGCCAGGTGGCTCGTCCAGAAGCAGGAAAGGCCCCCTCCGATGGAGGGGGCCTTTCCTTGTCAGCTCCCTGTACACGGGGGGAGCCGGTGTCGTACGTCGGATGGGGCGGGATGATCCCGGTCAGTCGGCCGCGACGACGGGCTTCTCATGAAGCCGCTGGGTCTCGTCCTGCCACTCGGATGTGAGCGGCTTCAGGTTTGCTTCGACTGCACGCGCGTGGTGGCCGCAGAACAGAAGCTCTCCACCGGAGGACTGAAGGACCGCCCGCACGTAGGCCTGGGCGCCGCATCGGTCACAGCGGTCCAGGGCAGTGAGTTCGCGAGTTGCTACTGCAGTGGTCATGAATGCCTCCTCATGTGGATCGTGTACTCATATAACCACTATTCGTCGCAGCCTCTTCGCAGGCTGGGCCTCCTTTCGCTCCGGGCGTACCGGGGGTATGGGAGGCAGTCGCCGAGCCCCGGAACCAGGCCCCGATCGCGCCCTTCCGGCCGGTGTCGGTCACCCGTAATAAACTGACGGAGAGCCATCCCCACCATCACCCTCCTGACTCCTGTCCTGGATCGTGCCGTCCCGCCAAGGAGACCCCCGCACCGTGACACCTCCCACTTCGGACTACACAGCCCGGCACCTCTCGGTGCTCGAGGGACTCGAAGCAGTCCGCAAGCGCCCCGGCATGTACATCGGGTCGACGGACTCGCGGGGCCTCATGCACTGCCTCTGGGAGATCATCGACAACTCGGTTGACGAAGCCCTGGCCGGGCACGGACAGAGCATCACCGTCATCCTGCACGCCGACGGGTCCGTCGAGATCCACGACGACGGGCGTGGTATCCCGGTGGACATCGAACCCAAGACCGGTCTGACCGGGGTCGAGGTCGTCTTCACGAAACTCCATGCCGGAGGCAAGTTCGGTGGCGGCTCCTACACCGCCTCCGGCGGGTTGCACGGTGTCGGGGCCAGTGTGGTCAATGCCCTCTCCTCGAGGCTGGACGCCTTCGTGGACCGCGGCGGCAAGACGTACACCATGTCCTTCCGCCGCGGTGAACCCGGCACCTTCAAGGACGCGAGGACGCCGTCGCCCACATCCGCCTTCGAGCCGTTCCTCGACGGATCGCGCCTCGACGTGGTCGGGACGGCGAAACGGGGTGTCACCGGGACGCGCATCAGGTACTGGGCGGACCGCCAGATCTTCACCGCCGATGCGACCTTCTCCTACGAGGAGCTCCAGACGCGGGCACGACAGACGTCCTTCCTGGTCCCGGGACTCCGCATCGTGCTGCGCGACGAGCGGAGGATGCCGGGTACGCCCGGTGAGTCCGGGCCGGTGGAAGAGGTCTTCCAGCACGACGGCGGCATCTCGGAGTACGCCGAGTTCCTGGCCCTCGATGCCGCCGTAACGGACGTCTGGCGGATCCAGGGGTCGGGTCGGTTCAAGGAGTCGGTCCCCGTCCTCGACGAGCGGGGACACAGCAGGATGGCCGAGGTCGAGCGCGACTGCGACGTCGACATCGCCCTGCGCTGGGGCATCGGCTACGAGACCACCGTGCGCAGCTACGTCAACATCATCGCGACGCCGAAGGGCGGGACGCACCAGAGCGGCTTCGAAGGGGCCCTCCTGAAGACGTTCCGCAAGGTCATCGGGGACAACGCCCGCAAGCTGAAGGCCGGCAGCGACAAGATCGAGAAGGACGACGTCTTCGCGGGGCTCACCGCCGTGCTCACCGTGCGGCTCGCCGAGCCCCAGTTCGAGGGCCAGACGAAGGAGATCCTCGGCACGTCGGCGGTGAAGGCCATCGTGACGAAGGTCGTCGAGAAGGAGCTGCAGGCGCGGCTGACCTCCTCGGCGCGCAACGACAAGACGCAGTCCACGCTCCTCCTCGAGAAGGTCGTGGCGGAGATGAAGTCGCGCATCTCGGCGCGTGTCCACAAGGAGACCCAGCGCCGGAAGAACGCCCTGGAGACCTCGACCATGCCCGCGAAGCTCGCCGATTGCCGCATCGACGACCAGGAGCGTTCCGAGCTGTTCATCGTCGAGGGGGACAGCGCTCTCGGGACGGCCAAGAACGCACGGTCCTCCGACTACCAGGCGCTGCTTCCCATCCGGGGCAAGATCCTGAACGTGCAGAAGGCCTCGGTCGGCGACATGCTGTCGAACGCCGAGTGTGCTGCCCTTATCCAGGTCATCGGCGCCGGGTCCGGACGGAGCTTCCAGCTCGATGCCCGGAGGTACGGCAAGGTCATCCTGATGACGGACGCCGACGTCGACGGCGCGCACATCCGCACGCTCCTGCTCACGCTGTTCTTCCGCTACATGCGGCCGCTGGTGGAGGACGGGCGTGTGTATGCCGCGGTCCCGCCCCTGCACCGGGTCGAGGTGATCAACGGCGGGTCGAAGGCGAACGAGATGATCTACACGTACTCGGAGGCGGAACTCAACCGCCTGCTCGCGGCGATGGAGAAGCAGGGCAAGCGCTACAAGTCGCCCATCCAGCGGTACAAGGGATTGGGGGAGATGGACGCCGACCAGCTGGCCGAGACCACCATGGATCCGCGGCACCGTACGCTGCGGCGTGTGCGGATCCAGGAGGCGGAGTCCGCCGAGCGCGTGTTCAACCTCCTCATGGGGAGTGATGTCGCTCCGCGGAAGGACTTCATCGTGGCCGGAGCGTCGTCGCTCGACCGGGACCGCATCGACGCCTGAGACGTCTCTTCAGGAGACGCGAAGCCGCGGTCACGGCTCAGCCGAGCAGTTCCGGTGCCACCAGCAGGACGGGCGGGACCACGAGCAGCAGGCCGGCCGTCGAGAGGGCCAGACCCTGCTGGAATCTGCTCAGTGGTGGAAGCGGTGTGAGCAGCCGGCTCAGGCGGTGCGCCGTGGACCGCGTGTCGGCCGTCCCGCCGGTCACCTCGGCACCTGCACTCGTGTCGCGTCCGGGGTCGTCGGCAAGGGGGTCGTCCAGGACGTCCTCCGCCCGGGGGAGCGCCCCCGAGCCGACGATGGCGATCGCCCGCACGAGGGTGGGCTCGTCCACATGGCGCAGAGCCTCGTCGTCGGCGAGCATCTCGATGAGCTCACTCACGGCCCGCTGGGCGAGCCGTGACGTCGGAAGCCAGGGGAGCGCGGAGCGCCAGGCCGCGAACGCCCACAGCAGCAGGTGGTGGCGCTGGTGCAGGTGGGCGCTCTCGTGCGTCAGCACGGCGTCGAGTTCGGCGCGGGTCAGCAGGTCCATGAGGCCGTCGGACATGACGGTGACCGACCGGGCGCCACCGGGCAGGCAGTAGGCGACCGGAGCGGGATGGTTGATCACGAGCGTTGCGGGCTGATCCGCCGCAGGCGAACTCAGCAGGTTCAGCATGTCGCGGTGCCGGCGGCGCTGGCGCCGGATGCGCATGAAGGTCAGGACCAGGGTGCTGACCAGATGCGCGAACAGCAGGGTCGCCGCGCTGATGGCGAAGACGTGGACGACACCGAGTGTCTCAGCGGATTCGTCGTCGATCAGGATGTCGAGGAAACCCACGGAGGCGGAGACGAGGTTGTCCCCCAGGGGTTCGAGACCCCAGACGAGCATCGCCCCGATCATCGACAGGCCACCCGCCAGTGCAATCGACTGCCAGAGCACCATCGCCGTGAACGGCGCCCGGGCCGGCCAGGACGCACGTGACAGCGCGATCGGCGCAGGCCACGCGAGGATGATCGCGAGAGCCGCCAGGAGATAGGAGGCCCAGAACATCGGAGGGTCAGCTGCCGCCGAGCAGCTTGCGGAGGGTCTGCGCCTCGGTCTCCGAGACGCTGCCGATGAAGCGGGCGAGCACGGCCTCGCGGTCGGGGGCCGTCACGAGGACCTCGTGCATCAGCTCTGCCGTGTGGTCCTCGCGGCTGGTCACCGACCTGTACCGATGAGGGCGGCTGTCGCGCTCCCGCTCCACCAGGCCCTTCTTCTCGAGCCGGGACAGGACCGTCAGCACCGTCGTCACGGCCAGTTCACGTCCCACTTCTCCCGACGGTGCCTCGGCGATGGCGTCCCGCAGTTCATTGGCGGTGGCCGCCTCCGGCGTCGCCCACAGCAGATCCATCACCGTGCGTTCGAGGTCTCCGAGCGTTGCCATGTTCTTCCTTCAGTCATTCCGCGATCCCGGCCCGCCTCGGACGGGGATCCGCTCCCGGCAGGGAGCGATGAGGCGTGGTGCATCTAACGTACAGCGTCGAGCCGCACATTTCTACTCCACGTAGAAGTGCAGTCGGAATCGTTCTACACTGTGTAGAAGAACTCTTCTACACGCCGTAGAAGTCCCGTCCGGAGCGACGGTGGGCACAGCTGAGAGGGCCTCATGGAAGCCTTGGAGATCGCCAGGTGGCAATTCGGGATCACGACCGTCTACCACTTCGTCATGGTGCCCCTGACGATCGGTCTCGGGCTCCTGGTGGCGATGATGCAGACCATGTGGCATCGCACCGGTCATGAGCAGTATCTGCGCATGACCAAGTTCTGGGGGAAGCTCTTCCTCATCAACTTCATCGTCGGGGTGGCCACGGGACTTGTGCAGGAGTTCCAGTTCGGCATGGCGTGGAGTGAGTACAGTCGTTTCGTCGGTGACGTCTTCGGCGCCCCGCTGGCCATGGAGGCGCTGCTCGCCTTCTTCGTCGAGTCCACCTTCCTGGGCCTTTGGATCTTCGGCTGGGGCCGCCTGCCGAAGCGGCTGCACCTCATGTCGCTCTGGGCGGCGGTCCTCGCCTCGGTGTTCTCCGCCTACTTCATCCTGGTGGCGAACTCCTGGATGCAGCACCCCGTGGGCGTCGAGATGGTCGACGGCAGGCCGGTGATGACGGACGCGTGGGCCGTCTTCACCAACAACACGGCGCTCGTCGCCTTCCCCCACACGCTCTTCGGATGCCTCGCCGTCGCCGGGGCATTCCTCCTCGGCATCAGCTGGTACCACCTGTGGAGGCGTCGCCACGACGGGATCGACGCCGTCGGTGCGGACGGCAGGGTCGTCGTCGGCGCACGGACGGGGTCCCGGGACGCCGTCGACCACGCCGTGTGGCTGCGCTCGGCGCGCGCCGGGGCCGTCGTCGCGATGATCGCGTTCGCGGGTACCGGGATCACCGGCGACCTCCAGGGCAAGCTGATGTTCGACCAGCAGCCCATGAAGATGGCCGCGGCCGAGGCTGCCTGCCACGACGGCACCGGATTCTCCATCCTGTCCGTCGGCAACCTCGGGGCGCAGAGCTGCGACGACATCACCGCCGTGATCGAGGTCCCGGGGGTGCTCTCCTTCCTCGCCAATGGCGACTTCACCACCGAGGTCAAGGGTGTGAACACCCTCCTCCCGGAGTACCAGGAGAAGTACGGCACGAATCTGCCCGACGACCCCCGGTACGGCGACCTCGCCGGCACCGAGATCGACTACCTGCCCGTCATGGAGGTCACCTACTGGGGCTTCCGCATCATGATCGGCTTCGGTGCGATCGCGGCCGCTGCAGCCGCAGCCGCCCTGTGGGTCCTGCGCAGGGGCACCGTCCCGGAGTCGCGCTGGCTCATGCGCCTGGCGGTGTTCGGCATCCTCGCGCCCTTCGGCGCGAACATCGCGGGCTGGGTGTTCACCGAGATGGGCCGCCAGCCCTTCGTCGTCGCCCCCAACCCGGATCCGACCGGCGTCGACGGAGTCTTCATGTTCACCGCGGCAGCCGTGTCACCCGGAGTGTCCCTCGCCGAACTCGTCACCTCCCTCGTGCTGTTCACCGCCGTCTACGCCGTGCTCCTCGTCGTCGAGGTGAGGCTCCTCGTGACCTACGTCCGGGGTGGCACCGCATCCGCCATGCCCGAACTCGCCCACACCGACGACGACGAAGACCCGCGGAGCGGCAGGAAGGACGACGGCGATGTCCTCGCGTTCGCGTACTGACCGGCCCTTCGATCCTCGCGGGACCGCCATCGGTGCCCGTGCACCCCACCCGTCCGCACCCCGAAAGGCACCACGATGACCGAGGCCCTGCCCACCGTGTGGTTCGTCCTCATCGCCCTGCTCTGGGCCGGCTACCTCTTCCTCGAGGGTTTCGACCTCGGCGTCGGCATGCTCATGAAGCTCATGGCGCGAAGCGACACCCAGCGGCGCGTCCTGCTCAACACCGTGGGGCCGGTCTGGGACGGCAACGAGGTCTGGCTCGTGACCGCCGTCGGTGCAACCTTCGCCGCGTTCCCCCTCTGGTACGCCTCCCTCCTGTCCGCGCTCTATCTGCCGTTCATGCTCGTGCTCCTCGGACTGATCTTCCGGGCCGTGGCCTTCGAGTGGAGGGGCAAGCGTGACAGCGACGCCTGGCGCAACCGGTGGGACTGGGCCATCGCCCTCGGCTCCTTCACCGCGGCAGCAGGCATCGGGGCGGCCCTCGCCCTGACCACCACGGGACTGCCGCTCGACGCGAACGGCGACCGGGTCGGCGGGGCGTTCGCCTGGGCCACGCCACCGGCACTCCTCGGAGCGGTCGCCGTCGTGCTCTTCTGCCTCGTGCACGCGGCGGCGTTCGTGGCACTCAAGACCGAGGGTGGCGTCCGCCGCCAGGCTGATCGCCTGTTCCGGCGGCTGCTGCCGGTCGCCATGATCCCGTTCGTCGGGTGGGCGCTCCTCGTCCAGGCCGACGACGGCACCGTGGTCACCTGGTCCGCCGTCGTCCTCGGCGTGGTCGCCTTCCTGGCCTCCTACAGGTCCGCCGCGACCGGGCGGGACGGCCGGGCCTTCGCCGCCCTCGGCATCGGGATGCTCGTCCTCGTCGGGTCCATCTTCGGCGCCGCTTTCCCTGTGGTCCTGCCGTCCACGATCGACACCGCGTTCGACCTCACGGTGCAGAATGCCTCGTCCTCGCCCTACACGCTCGGCCTGATGAGCATCGTCGCCTGCATCGGATTACCCCTTGTCCTGGCGTACCAGGCCTGGACCTACTGGGTGTTCCGCCGGCGTGTCTCCGAGGAGAGCATCCCCGCGGCCCACGCCGTCCACGCCCTGTGAGCGGAGCCATCAGGACCGGCATGCGCGACTTCACGCCCACCGCGGACGTCCCCGCCGGTGACCTGTCGCAGGCGCCCGCTGCGTCGGCGCCTGCCGCGCGGAGGTCCCCCATCGCCTCCTTGAGGGCGGGCGGACCGGCCGGTGCGGCCGGATCGACGACGGCGGTCTATCTCCTCGGTGTCCTCGCCGCAGCACGCGCGCTCGGCCTGGTCCTCATGGCGCAGGCACTCGCTGTCGGCATCGCCTCCGTCGCCGCAGGCGATCTCGAGGTGGGGGCCGTCCTCGTCCAGGGCGTCGCGGGCGCGATCCTCCGGACGGTGGCGGCCTGGGGGCAGGACGCCACCGCCGCCCGGCTGGCCCTCGGCGTCCGCGAGCGGCTCCGTGAGGCGGCGCTGCTGCGCGTGCTCGACGACGGGGGGACCACCCGGGCGGCCCACGGCGGCACCGGCCAGGGCTCCCTCGCCGTGCTGCTCACACGCGGCCTCGACGGACTCGACGCGTACTACACGCAGTACCTGCCGTCGCTCATCACCTGCACCGTCGTGCCACTCCTCGTCGGCGCGCGGATCCTCGCCGCAGACTGGGTGAGCGCACTCATCATCGTCCTCACCGTCCCCCTCGTGCCGGTGTTCATGGTCCTCATCGGCCTGCACACGCAGGAGCGGACGCAGCAGGCAGCCACGGCGCTCGGACGGCTCTCCGACCATCTCCTGGAACTGGCCCGGGGGCTGCCGGTGCTCGTGGGCCTCGGCCGCGCGGGCGAGCAGACCAGGGCGCTGCGCGAGATCGCCGCAGATTATTCATCGCGCACCATGACGACCCTCCGGACCGTCTTCCTGTCCTCGCTGGCCCTCGAACTGATCAGCACCATCTCGGTCGCCGTCGTCGCCGTCTTCGCCGGTGTACGCCTCATCCACGGGGACCTTGGACTCGAAACCGCCCTGATCGCCCTGATCCTCGCGCCCGAGTGCTACGGGCCGCTGCGCGACGTCGGAGCCGCGCACCACGCGAGCGAGGACGGCGAGGAGAGCGGCGAGCGCGTGCGCGCCGTCATCGACGCCCCGCCGCCGTCGACGGCCGGTGCGGCTTTGGTCCGATCGGCGATGGCGGACCCGGTGACCGCCAGGCTGGAGGACGTGACGGTCCGGTACGACGGCGTCGTCCCGCCCGTCGTGTCGGGCGTGTCCTTCCGGCTCGACCGGGGAACGGTCACCGCACTCAGGGGACCGAGCGGGACCGGCAAGTCGACGCTCATGCGCACTCTTGCCGGCGGGGCGGCGCTGCCGGCAGGGCTGCACCTGGAGGGGACGATCACAACACCGGCGGACGGCGCGGTGGCGTGGGTTCCGCAGCATCCGGAGCTGATCGCCCCGACGGTGCGCGCAGAACTCGCGCTGTACGGACGGACGGAGGAGGACGATCCCGCGATCACCGAGGTGCTCGCAGGCGTGGGCGCGGCGGACCTCGTCGACCGTCGGACGGGCGAGCTCAGTCCCGGCGAGCTGCGGCGCGTCGCCGTCGCCCGGGCTCTCCTGCGCGCGCAGGACCCTGCAGTCGGGCTGCTCCTCCTCGACGAGCCGACAGCGCACGTCGACGAAGGATCCTCCGCAGCCATCCGCGCCGCGATCGCGCTGCGTCGGCCGGGGCTGACGGTCCTTTTGATCGCGCACGACGACGCCACCGCGGCCATCGCCGACACGCAGGTCCACCTGGGAGCCGCGGCCGGCACCCGGGCCACCACGAGTGCGTCGGCCGTGGGTCTGCCGATCGCTGACAGGCCTGACGCGCCTGACGGGCCCGAGCTACGGGCATCGGCGGTCGCATCGTCGCCCACCCCGTCCGCCACGTCATTCGGCACCTCGACCGGCTGCCCGACCGGCTGCCCGACCGGCAGCCCGACCGACAGCCCGACCGATGTCTCGACGGATACCCTGACCAGCAGCTCGACCGGCGTCCCGACCGGTGCATCGACCGGTGTCCCGTCCGGTGCATCGACCGGCGTCCCGACCGGTGTCCCGTCCGGCGCATCGGCGCCGGCCGCTCCACGTGCTGCGTCCCGCGCAACGGAACGGACAGCAGGGCGGACGACGGGACGGATGACGGGACGGACGGCGGAGGATCCGTCTGCGGACCCGTCCACCGGCGTCCCGGGGACGCGACCGTCCGTCTCCGGGTGGCTGCATTCGGCGCGTCACGTGCTGGTCCTCGTGAAGCCGTGGGACCGGCGCTTCGTCGCCGCGACACTCCTCGGTCTCGGATCCGCCGTGTTCGCGGTCGCCCTGGCCGCGCTCAGCGGCTGGCTGATCGTCCGCGCATCGGAACAGCCGCCCATCCTCTACCTGCTCACGGCGATCGTCGGCGTGCGATTCTTCGGCATCGGCCGGTCGCTCCTGCGCTACGAGGAGCGGCTCTGGCTCCACCGGGCGGTCTTCCACCGGGCGGACGAGACGCGGCTCCGCCTCTGGACAGGCCTCCTCCGCGCAGGGCAGTCCTGGCGGACGCTGGCTCGCGGATCCGGCGCGATCGAGCAGCTCGTCGGCGACGTCGACGAGCTGAGGGACCTCTCCGCGCGGGCGCTGTCACCCTTCCTCACCGCTGTCCTCACCGGCGCGGCGGCCCTGGTGACGACTGCCGTCCTGCACCCCGCCTCCCTGGGCTGGCAGGTCCTCGCCGTGGGCGGCGCCGTCGTCGTCGCGCCCGTGGTCGCGGTCCTCAGGGAACGGGCGGCGGGTGCTGCGGCAGTGCAGCTGAGGGCGGATGCCCTCGGACGGGTAGCGCGGCTGCTGCGGGCCGCACCTGATCTCCGCGTCAACGGTGTCCACGGTCCCGCCCTGCTGGCGACACGTCGGACGGAGGCGCTGCTCGCCCGCGCGGCGCATCGTTCCGCAGCGGCAGCCGGGGTGTCGACCGCGGTGGTGGTCGCCGCGTGCTCAGCCGCAGCTCTGGGCATCCTCGTCACGGCGGAGGGGCTGCCGGCCGATGTCACGGCCGTCCTCGTCCTCATGCAACTCGCCCTGATCGAGCCGTTCGCGGCCGGTACATCGGCCGTCCGGCACTGGGGTCCGCTCGCCGCCGTGGTGGGGAGGCTCCGGCCGTCGCTGGACGCTGCGCCGACGGCGGGACGCGACGACGCCCGGCCGGACCGGCAGGATCCCGTCGCCGCCTCGACGCTCGCCCTCGAGGACGCCTCGATCGGGTACGTGCCCGGGGAGCCCGTGGTCACCGGCGTGGACCTCACGCTCGTCCCGGGTCGGTGGACGGGTCTCACCGGCGCTTCGGGGAGCGGCAAGTCGACCGTCCTCGGCGCGCTCCTCGGCTTCCTGCCGCTGGATACGGGGCGGCTCCTCGTCGATGGCGGGTCCGCCCGGCCGTCGACGAGGCCGCGGGTCGCCTGGTGTCCGCAGGAGAGCCACCTGTTCACCTCCACCCTGCGGGCGAACCTCCAGCTCGCCCGGAGGCCCGGGGATCCCGCCACGGAGGAGGAGCTCCGCGCGGTGGTCCGGGCGGTGGGCCTGGCGGAGCTGGTGGACGGACTCGAAGACGGTCTCGATGCCCAGGTGGGCTCCGGCGGGTCGCGCCTCTCGGGCGGGCAGCGCCAGCGGCTCGCCGTTGCACGTGCCCTGCTCACGCGGTCCCGCGTCGTGCTCCTCGACGAGCCGACCGCGCACTTGGACCGTGACGGTGCCCGCGCGCTGCTCACCGACCTGCGCGGTGGCCTGCCGCACACCGCCGTACTCCTCGTGACGCACGATCCCGCCGAGGCGGCGACCTGCGACGAGGTCCTGCTCCTCGGCGCGGCGCGCAGGCAGGCGGAGGCCGCGGTACCCCGCATCCGCCCGTAGTCGTGTCCCGATGGGACCTACGGCCCCGCCCGGCCCGTCCGCACTGGACCGGTCCTGCGTGTGCCGGGGCCCGGGACCCCGCCGCGCCCGGAAACCGCCCGGAGGCGGACGGACCTCCAGCGGGGCCGGTTGACCCTGCAATACGCTGGCATCATGACGCGCGAGACTTCATCACCGGACATCGGTCCCACCTCCGACCGCACGGAGGACGTCCTCCCGCTGCCCGCTGTGCTGCAGTGGCGGCCGCTGGCCTACGCGGACATCGACCGCTGGCTGGCGCTCGTCAGGCGGATCGCCGTCGAGGACCAGCCGGACTGGGTGGAACAGCGTGCCGATCTCGAGCAGGCCCTCCGGGCGTCGAAGAACGACCCGCGGCGGGACACCCTCGCCGGTCTCGACGACGACGGCGTCCTCCGCGCGTTCGGCCGGGTGTCGATGAACGCCGGCTCGTCACTCGTCCACGGCGCGGGCGGCGTTGATCCGGCCTGGCGCCGGCGGGGGATCGGCGGAGCGGTCCTCGCGTGGCAGGCACGGCGTGCAGCGGAACGAGTGCGGGACACCGGCCGGACCGACGGCATCTTCCGCAACTATGTCGAGGAGCGGAACCCCTCGCACCTGGCGCTGATGACGGCGAGCGGGAGCACGATCGTCCGGTACTTCACCGAGATGACGCGCCCGCTGGACCAACCCATCCCCGATCTGCCGTTCCCCGCCGAGCTGGAGCTGGTGACGTTCGCGGACGGCGCGGACCGCAACATCGCGGAACGGGTGCGCCTCGCCCACAACGACGCCTTCCAGGACCACTGGGGGAGTGAGCCCCGGGACCAGGAGTCATGGCAGTTCACGGTCAGTCATCCGGAGTTCCGCGACGACTGGAGTCTCGGCCTGGTGGACCCCCGCACCGGGGAGGTGGTGGCCTATCAGCTGGCGAGCTTCGACCCGGATTCGCCGGAGCTGCTCGGTCATTCCGAGGGCTACACCGATCTGCTGGGCGTGCGGCGGAAGTGGCGGGGACGGGGACTCGCCCCGGCCCTTCTCGCCGAGGCGATGCGGCGCTACCGTGCGGCGGGCATGGACAATGCCGGCCTCGGTGTCGACACGGAGAACCCGTCCGGTGCGCTCGGCCTGTACGAGCGCATGGGATTCGTCCCCACGCAGCGCTCCATCGTCTTCGATCTGCCCCTCGACCCAGCGATCGACTGACCCTTCCCGCGCGACCACGGGACGCCACGCCGCGCCAGGAGGACGGGCGGCCACCGGCCCGGCCGGGAGGGGCTAGAGCAGGGTGCCCTGCGCGTCGTCGGGTGTCCCACCGGCCGAGCCGTCGACCGCCCTGACCGTACCCGGAGCATCATCGTTCGCGGGCTGCGTCTTCCCGACCGGAGCCTCCGCTCCCGATCTCCCGGGCTCGAGGAGTCCCTTCAGCGCCGGGCCGACCGCGTCGATCTGCTGCGTGAGGGGCACGCCGGATCCGTCCCGGCGTCCGTGCTCGGTCGGCAGGGCCCGCGCCACGCCGTTCGTGGAGGCGGCCCTCGCCGGACCGTGACCGGCCCAGGCCAGGGAGAGCGATTCCTCGCCGCGAAGGAAACGGTGGGCGCGCACTCCCGCGGTCGCGCGTCCCTTGACCGGGTACTCGGCGAACTCGGTGACCTTGGCCGAGCCGGCCGAGGTCCCCGGCAGTGCATCTCCCGCAGCCGTGACCGTCACGACGACGGCCTGGCCGTCGCCGGCCGCGACGGCGCCGAAGTGCAGCACGGTGTCCCCGGCCCCCAGCTTGATGCCTGCCATCCCGCCGGCGGTCCTGCCCTGCGGCCGCACGGCCGACGCCGGGAAGCGCAGGAGCTGGGCCGTGCGGGTGACGAAGACGAGATCGTCCTGGTCCGCGGCGGTCGCGACACCCACGACGGCGTCCTTCGGCTTCAGCGAGATGACCTCCCAGTCGTCCCTGTTCAGCGGATGGTCCGGCTGCACGCGCTTCACCACGCCCTGCGCCGTGCCGAGAGCCACCACGCCGTTGAGCGGAGCGAGTCCTATCAGGCGCTCCCCGCGCTCGAGGGTGATGAACTCCGTCGACGGCACGCCGCCCGCGAGATTCGGCACTCCGGCGGTGGGCGGGAGGGCCGGCATGTCCATCACCTGCAGGCGGATCATGCGACCCGCCGACGTCACCGCACCTACCTCGCCGCGGGCCGTGGACGGCAGCACGGAACGGAAGGCGTCGTGCTTGATGCGCTGGCCGTCGGCAAGAGGCTCCCGGTCCGACGTCCGGGCGAGCTGACCCGAGGCCGAGAGCAGGACCCAGCAGGGGTCGTCGGCGATCTCGAGTGGCATGACGGCCTTCGCCCCCTTGCCCGCGGGAGCGGGCAGGCTGGACCCCTTGAGCGGGGCGGCCGCCTCGGACTCGAGGAGGACCGTGCGGCGTGGTGTCGCGAACTGCTCGGACAGTGCCGCGAGCTCGTCGGAGACGAGGGTCCGCAGGCGCTCCTCCGACCCGAGGATCGCCTCCAGCTCGGCGATCTCGAGACGCAACTGCTCCTGCTCCTTCTCGAGCTCGATGCGCGAGTAGCGGGTGAGCTGGCGCAGGCGCAGTTCGAGGATGTAGTTGGCCTGGATCTCGGTGAGATCGTAGATGGCCATCAGGCGCTCGCGCGCGGCGGAGGACTCGTCGGACGAACGGATGATCTGGATGACCTCGTCGATGTCCACGATGGCGACGAGCAGGCCCTCGACGAGGTGCAGGCGGTCGCGCTTGCGCTGCAGCCGGTAGGAGGTGCGACGGCGGACCACGAGGATGCGGTGCGCTACATAGACCTGCAGGAGCTCCACGAGCCCCAGGGTGCGGGGCTGTCCGTCGACGAGCGCCACGTTGTTGATGCCGAAGGAATCCTCCATGGGCGTGAACCGGTACAGCTGCGCGAGGACGGCATTCGGATTGAACCCGTTCTTGAGCTCGATCACGAGCCGCAGCCCGTGCTTCCGGTCGGTGAGGTCGACGATGTCCGAGATGCCCTGCAGCTTCTTGGCGGTCACGGCGTCCTTGATGCGCTCGATCACCTTCTCCGGGCCGACGGTGTAGGGCAGCTCGGTCACCACGAGGCCCGTCCGCCGCGCGGAGAGCTGCTCCACCTTGACCGTCGCCCGGGTCTTGAACGAGCCGCGGCCCGTCGCGTAGGCGTCGCGCACGCCGTCGAGCCCGACGATCTTCCCGCCGCTCGGGAGGTCCGGGCCGGGGATGAACCGCATGAGGTCCTCGAGCGGTGCGTCGGGGTTCGCGATCAGGTGACGTGCGGCGGCGACGACCTCGCCGAGGTTGTGCGGCGGCATGTTCGTCGCCATGCCCACCGCGATCCCGCTCGCACCGTTGACGAGGAGGTTGGGGAAGGCCGCCGGGAGCACCTCGGGCTGTTCGAGCGAGTTGTCGTAGTTGGGGATGAAGTCGACGACGTCCTCGTCGAGGTGGTTCGTCATGGTCAGCGCCGCTGCTGCGAGACGGGCTTCCGTGTAGCGCGCGGCCGCCGGTCCGTCATCGAGCGACCCGAAGTTGCCGTGCCCGTCGATGAGGGGCAGCCGCAGGGAGAAGTCCTGGGCCATGCGGACCATGGCGTCGTAGATGGCGCTGTCACCGTGCGGGTGGAGCTTCCCCATGACCTCGCCCACCACGCGGGCGGATTTCACATGGCCGCGGTCGGGACGCAGCCCCATGTCGGACATCATGTAGAGGATGCGCCGCTGCACGGGCTTGAGCCCGTCGCGAGCGTCCGGCAGGGCACGCGAATAGATGACCGAGTACGCGTACTCGAGGAAGGACTCCTCCATCTCGGCTTCGACGTCGACGTCGATGATCTTCTCGGTGAAATCCTCCGGCGGAGCGGGGGTCTGGCGCCTGGCCATGTGCGGCTGTTCCTCAGTGGTTCGGGGGGTGATGACGGGGTGCTGTGCCTGCGTCCACCCCGCGGCGCGGCTCCGGTGACGGCCGGGCCTGCGACACCGCAGGGGATGCCGACTACCCTGAGTCTATGGTGGCGGACGGACAATACCCGGAATATTGGGAGGCTGATGTCATCCTGCGCGACGGCGGCACGGCGCACCTGCGGCCCATCTCGCCGACGGACGCCGATGCGGTCCAGGCCTTCCACGTACGCCAGTCCCAGGCATCGATCTACCTCCGCTTCTTCACCTACAAGGCGAAGCTGAGCGCCAAGGAGCTGACGCGCTTCACCGAGGTGGACCACCGGGACCGCGTGGCGTTCGTCATCACGCGGGGTGCGGACATCATCGGGATCGGCCGGTACGACCGCCTCGACGATCCCCTCGAGGCGGAGGTGGCCTTCAACGTCTCGGACCACCACCAGGGCCGCGGCGTGGGGTCGATCCTCCTCGAGCACCTCGCGGTGGCCGCTCGCGAGAACGGGATCCGGCGGTTCTCCGCCGAGGTGCTTCCCGAGAACCGGAAGATGATCACGGTCTTCGCCGAGGCGGGCTACGAGGTGGAGCGCCACTTCGACGACGGCGTGGTGATGCTCAGCTTCGACATCGACCCCACGCGGAAGTCGCAGGCCGTGATGGAGGCGAGGGAGCACCGCGCGGAGGCGCGGAGCATGGCCGAGCTCCTGACGCCGTCGTCGGTCGCCGTCATCGGCGCGAGCCGTGAGTGGGGGACGGTGGGCCACGCGCTGCTGGAGCACCTCGTGGACGGCGGATTCACGGGCCGCATCCACGCGGTCAATCCCGAGGCCTTCGAGCTCGGCGGCATGATCTCGTACGCCTCCTTCGCCGAGGTGCCCGAGCAGGTCGACCTCGCGGTGATCGCCGTGCCCCACGAGGAGGTCGACGCCGTCGTGGACGACTGCGCGCGTGCCGGCGTGAAGGGCCTCCTGGTGGTGACCGCGGGCTACGCCGACGACGCCGGTGAGGGCATGGTGCGGCAGCGCGCCCTCGTACACAGGGCGCGGGCCCACGGCATGCGGGTCGTGGGACCGGCGTCCCTCGGCCTGGTGAACACCGATCCCCTGGTGCGCCTCAACGCGTCGATGGCACCCGACCTGCCGGAGCGGGGGGCCCTCTCCCTCTTCAGCCAGTCGGCGGGACTCGGGGTCCTCCTCTACGCCAGTGCGCACCGCCGCGGCCTCGGCGTCTCCTCCGTCATCTCGGCGGGCAACCGCGCCGACGTGTCCGGTAACGACGCCATGCAGTTCTGGGAGGACGATCCCTCCACCCGTGCTGTGGGGCTCTACTTCGAGTCCATCGGCAACCCGAGGAAGTTCTCGAGGATCGCCCGGAGGCTCGCCCGCACCAAACCCGTGATCGTGGCGAAGTCCGACGTCACCGGCCACCAGCTCCCGCCCGGGCACGCCGTGCGGACCAGCCAGGCGCCGCCGGGAGCGCTCGACTCGATGCTCCGGCAGTCCGGCGTGATGCGCGTCGAGACCACGGAACAGCTGATGGACATCGCGCAGATCGTCGCGAGCCAGCCGCTGCCCGGGGGTGGCGGGATCGCCGTGTTCAGCAACTCCTCCGCGCTCGGCAAGGTCGTGGCGGACGGCGTCGTGTCGCAGGGCATGACGGTCGCCCGCCTCCACACCGACCTGCAGCTCGACGCCGGGCAGTCCGTCGCCCTGCCTGCCCTCGCCGCGGCGGTGGACGGTGCCCTCGCCGATCCGGCCGTCCACGCGGCGGTCGTGACGACCCTGCCGGCGCGCGGGCTGACCGCCGAGTCCGTCGCCGCCTGCCTGCAGCGGTGCGCGGAGTCCGCGGGCAAGCCGGTCGTCGCCTCCTTCACCGGCATCCTCGACGCCGCCCTGCAGCTCGACGGGCTCGTCACCGCCGCGTCGGCGGGCGGCGTGAGCCCGGCTCCGCTGGACGCCACGCCGGAGGGCGAGGGGAAGGGTGGCGTGCAGGTGGAAGCAGCGCACGACGGGTCCGCACCCGCGGGACCGTCGGGAGCGCCTGCGGGACCTGTCACGACGGCGGCCGACGGACAGGCCGCGACGCCGCTGGCGCTCCCGCTGCAGCGCGGACTGCCCTGCTTCACGAGTCCCGGTGCGGCCCTCGCCGCCCTCGGCGCCGTCGTCCGGTACGCGCGATGGCGTGCACGGGACCACGGCGAGTTCCTCGACCCGGAGGGGGTCGACGTCGACGCCGCGGCCGCTGTCCTCGCGACGGCGCGGAGGCGCGTCGCCGACGTCGAGCTGTCGCGCCTCACCGGCGAGGAGTGCGTCGCGCTGATGGCCGCCTACGGCATCCGCCTGCTGCCCTCGGCGCGGTTCACCACGGCCGAGGAGGCAGTCGCCGAGGCGACACGCCTGGGCTGGCCCGTCGCCCTGAAGACGATGGACGAACACCTGCGGCACCGCCTCGACCTCGGTGGGGTGCGCCTGAGCATCGACGATGCCGCCTCGCTCCGGCGCAACATCGCCCAGATGGAACGTGTCCTGGCCCCGTTCGGGAGCTTCGGCATGGAGGTGCAGTCCATGGCGCCGGCGGGCCAGGCCTGCAGTATCCGCGCCATCGAGGATCCCCTCATGGGACCGGTGGTGTCCTTCGGTCTCGCGGGCGACGCCGTCAACCTCCTCGACGATTGGGCGCACGCCGTCCCTCCGCTCAGCACGGTGGACGCCGCCGACCTGGTGCGTTCTCCCCGCGCGAGCCGCAAGCTGTTCGGGTACCAGGGCCTGCCGCCGGCCGACGTCCCCGCGATCGAGGACCTGCTGGCGCGGGTCGCGCTGCTGAAGGACAACCATCCCGAGATCGCCCGGCTCGACCTCAACCCGGTGCTCGTCGCGACGTCCGGGCTGACCGTCCTGAGCGCCGCGATCGACGTCGGGAACCCGCAGCGGCGGACCGACAGCGCGCGCCGCGCCATGCGGGACTGACGCCACCGGGTTAGGCGCTGGGCGGCCCGGTGGGGGAAACTGGGAGCATGACCCCATCGCCCTCCGCCACGTGGCGCGACCTCGATGCGTCCCTCGAGCGGGCTGGTTTCTACCCCCGACTCGTGGCCGACGTGGTGCACGATGCCCTCGACGGGCGTGAACCCCTGTCCCACGTCGCGCATCTCGAGACCCACTTCGAACGGACCGAGGTGCACCGGCACATCACGGTGCTCGTGCTGACCGAGGACATGCTGGTCATCACGCACGTGGACGACCAGCAGCTCGACGACGCCGGCGAACAGGTCACGGCGCAGATCTCCACGGAGTCGGTGCCCGTCAGTCAGATCCGCTCGGTGGTCCTGAGCTACCTCTACGCGCAGCCCCAGGACTACAAACCCAGCGACCAGACGCGCGAGGTGACCCTCGCCATCGCCTGGTCGGGCGCCCAGCGGCTCGACATCGGTCCGGCGAGCTGCGGGGACCCCCAGTGCGACGCCGACCACGGCTTCACGGGGACGGTGGCCCAGGAGGACATCGTGCTGCGCGTCAGCGCCGAGGCGGACGGCGCGCAGGCGGTCCAGAACGCGAAGGCGTTCGCCCGCGCCCTGCGCAAGGTCAACACGGCGAGCCCCGTGGGTGGCGGGTACTTCGCCGGCCCGGACGTGGCGCCGCGTCGCCAGCCGGGCTTCGCAGGCCGGTTCACGCGGGCCCACCACCAGCGGTAGCGGCCGATGCCCCGACAGCACAGGGAGCCCCTCCCGGCTCCGCCCGCCTACGGCGTGTCCACAGTCTCCGAGGTGATGACGAGTGCGGCCGCCGCGCTCGGCGTCGACGGCTTCACCAACGCCCTCGCCCTGCCTGCCGCGCGCCGGATCGCGGTGGTCATGGTCGACGGACTCGGGATGACCCTGCTGCGCAGATATGCCGCGCACGCCCCGTTCCTCCGCGAGGGCCTCGGGACTGCGAGGACCCTGTCCTCCGCGTTCCCCTCGACCACCGCGGCGTCCCTCGCCGGCCTCGGTACGGGCCTCGCCCCGGGCCAGCACGGCATGGTCGGCTACGACGTCCTGGACCCCGACCAGGGCAGGGTGGTGAACATGCTGGGCCGCTGGGATCCCGGTGTCGATCCGCAGGCCTGGCAACCGCACCGCACCGTCTTCGAGCGCGTCGCCGAACACCTCCCGATGGTGACGGTGAGCCAGCCCCGCTTCGCCGACTCGCCCATGACGCGCGCGGCGCTGCGCGGGGGGCGTTTCGTGGGGGAGAACACGATCCACGCGCGCATCGATGCGGCCGCGACGGAGCTCGCCGCCGCCCCTCGGGCGCTCGTCTACTTCTACGTCAACGACCTCGACAAGGCCGGCCATCGGTACGGGGTCGACTCGCCGCAGTGGATCACCGCGCTCGAGGACCTCGACGCCGCCCTGAAGCTGCTCGCACGCCGCGTCCCGTCGGACACGCTGCTGCTGCTGACCGCCGACCACGGGATGGTGGATGTCGCGCGCTCGCAGCGGATCGACTACTCCGAGCGCCCGGACCTGCTCGACGGCGTCGCCCATACGGGTGGGGAGGCGCGGATGCTGCACCTGTACCTCGAGCCGGCACTCGGCGCTCCTGAGCGTGAACTCCTCGCGGAGCGCTGGCAGGAGGCGTTCGGCAACCGGGCCTGGATCATGACCCGCCAGGAAGCGGTGGCGCACGGGTACTTCGGCACGGTGAGCGACGTCGTCCTGCCGAGGATCGGGGACCTGCTCGTGCTCGCACGGGAGGGGATCGCCCTCGTGGACGGGCGGCGGTCGCAGCCCGCGGCGTTCGAGATGGTGGGCCAGCACGGCTCGCTCACCAGGGCGGAGCGCGAGATCCCGCTCCTGACCCTCGCAGCACCGGTGGGCGACGGGCGCCGTGGGCGGACGACGGGCACGGGGCATGGCTGAGCTGCTGTTCTTCTCGGGCACCATGGACTGCGGGAAATCGACCCTCGCACTGCAGATGGACCACAACCACAAGGCCCGCGGCCGGCGCGGAGTGCTGTTCAGCTCCCACGACCGTGCGGGGGAGTCGATGATCTCGAGCCGGCTCGGCCTGCAGGTACCCGCCGTCGAGGTCTTCCCGGACACGGACTTCTGGGCGGATCTGACCGCGCGCCAGACCATGGGTGCGCGCATCGACTACGTGATCTGCGACGAGGCGCAGTTCTACTCCATCGAGCAGATCGACCAGCTCGCGCGCGTCGTCGACGAGATGGGCATCGACGTCTTCGGCTTCGGCATCACCTCGGACTTCCGGACCCGCCTCTTCCCGGGGTCGCAGCGGCTCATCGAGCTGGCGGACCGCGTGCAGGTCCTGCAGGTCGAGGCCCTGTGCTGGTGCGGGAAGCGGGCCACGCACAACGCCCGCACCCTCGACGGCGTCATGGTCGTCGAGGGGGACCAGATGGTCGTGGGGGACGTGGACCAGTCCGACGGCGCCGGTCCCGTCCCGCAGCCCACCGATGCGGCCGGGCCGGCATCCGGTGCAGGGGAGGACGTGTCCGGCGGACCGGCGTCCACGACGGGACCTGCGCCCCGTGGAGCGACCGTCGGCTACGAGACGCTGTGCCGGCGGCACCACATGCGACAGCAGACCTCACGCACGTCGCCCTCGCTGTACGTCAACCAGGTGCCCCTGCCGTTCGAGCAGGGCCCGACGGCGGGACCGGATGCGGGCAAGGACCGGACGCTCTCCGGCCAGGCATCGGTGCAGGCCTGACCCGACGCCGTGCAGTGCTCGTCCGGGCGGATCCGCCCGTCGTGCGTGCAGAGGCGGTGTCCGGCTGGTGCTAGTCGCCCTTGCGGCCGAACACGATGTCGTCCCAGCTCGGGACACTCGACCGCTTCGGCTTGGCCTTCCGCTCGGGTGCGGGCCCGGTGCCGTCCGCTGCGTCCTTCTGGCTGTTCCTCCCGGCCTCCCGACCCGCCTGCTGACCCGGGTCCTGGGCGCTTTGAGCGGGGCGCGCCGAGGCGTCGTCGGACGGGGGTTTCGGGGGAGCGAGCGGCTGCAGCCGGCGCGAGGGCTGCGCGAAGATGCTGATCTCGCGTGTCTCGGTACTGACCCCGTCGTAGAGGCGCGGCGTCCCGTCCTCGTGATACGCCGTCGCGTCGTCGGACTCGTCCAGGCCGTCCCCTCCGGCCCTCGGCGCGAGTGACAGACCGGGGATCAGGGTGTCGCGTTCCTGCGCGGGGTCCTCGGACGGGTCGTCGACGGGACCGTCGGGCGCCTCACCGTCGCGCGGGTGTGCTGCGGGGATGCTGCCGCGGGTGAGGAGTTCGGCGAGGGCGTCGTCGCCGTCCTCGTCCGCGCCGAGGCGCTGGCCCCGGCGCGAGCGCAGCACGTCGAGCAGGCCGTCCTGGTCCGTCTCTACCGACCCCGGTGCTTCCTCCTCCTTCTCCGCCTCGAAGTCGAACACGCGATCGGCGACGGCGCTCAGGCGGCGCGAGGGCAGGGGACCGTCGAGCGGCTCGAGCTCACTGAGCACCTGCGCCCACCGGTTGCCGTTCGCCACGGTCTTCCGCGTCGGGTTGTACGTCCAGTGCGCCGGGGGCTGCTCGCCGAGATCGACCGCGAAGTCCTCGGGCAGGTCGAAGGAGGCCTCGACGTGCCAGGAGCCGTCCTGCAGGCGCCAGGAATCCCATTCGAGAGACCCCGGATCGATCCCGTAGCTCTGGACGCGGTAGGACACCATGTCACCGAGCAGCGCGGGAGCATCGCCGAAGGCGGAGCGGTAGCCGTCGTGGCTGGGGAGGGGCGAGGCCACCTCCACGCGCTGGGCGAGGTAGGCGACGTAGTCCCGCTCGGCACGCACGGGGCCTTCGTAGCGTCGGACGTGCGCCAGGTCGAGATCGGACTCGGCGACGACCTGCTCCGCCGTCGCCCCGGCGCGGATCCGTGCCTGGATGTCACGGGGCGTGAGATGCACGGGCGCCTTGGCCGCCTTCTGGCGTGGGGGCTGCCGGAGGTCCTGCGCCGGGGCGGAGGCCGGCGTGGCCGTCTCCTCCGACCCACCCGTGCTCGCAGTGCGCAGTGCGTCGTCGATGGGCAGTCTGAAGGACGTACCCGTCTCACCGCTCAGAAGCAGATGTCCGCCATCCTCATGGACACCCACCAGGCGTAACTCCTGCATCAATTCCTCCAGCCGAGAATAATCACTAGGTGAAACTTTGCCATTGAATGGCGGCCATTCCTACTACGCGGTAAGGCGTGGCGGGGCGCACGGCGATGAACGGGCACAAATCCGGGGGTCCCGGCGTTGTGGCTGCCGAGGGGACACAGCCGGGGAAGGACCCGACCGATGGAGCGTGGGAGAACAGGTATGCCGATGGATGACGAGACGCCGCGCACGACAACGGCGAACGACGGCGGGACCGGGGGCGCGGGTGCCGTAGCACAGCTGCTCGTCGCCCACACGGGAGACCGGCGAGGAGTGGGTGAGGTGCTGATCGACGAGGACGAGCTGGCGGCCGCCGACGCCTTCGACCTGCCGGGTGCGGATCTCTCGAGCGAGGAGATCTCGGTCCAGATCCTCGCGGCCCAGGCCGACGAGTTCACCTGTGCCTCGTGCTTCCTGGTGCGCCACCGGTCGCAGATCGCCGCCGACCGCGGAGGCCGGCTGTACTGCGTGGACTGCGAGGGCTGACCGGGGACGTGGCGTCAGCCCTCGAGGGCGGCCACCAGGCGCTCCGGTGTGCGCGAGGAGGCGAGCCAGTAGGGCGTCCGGTCCTCAGGATCGACGACCTCCACCCTGACCACCGGTGAGATCCACCCGCGGATGCACAGATAGGCGAGCCCGTTCAGGCCACGGCCGCGCTGGTACGTGGCGTCGTCGCCCGTGAACCATTCCGCGGTCCCGAGGTACCGGCGTTCGATCGTGGCCCGCCCCACCGTCAGCGTGGTCGGGGTGACCGTGATACGTGGGGTGGACGTGAAGAGCAGGGTGAAGACGATGACGGCGACGACGGCGGCCGCCCCGAACCCGACCTCCATCGAGATCGGCGCGAACATGACGATCGTGGCCGACGAGAATCCCGCCGCGATGAGCCAGATCCACGGCGACGGCCAGAGCCGCTCCTCGTACAGGACTGCCTGGTCTGGTGTGTTGCGGGGGGCTTCCCCTGGCGCGCTGGACATGACACCAGCATTCCACTTCTGGGCGGCGACCTCATCCCGACGGTCGGTGAGGCGTGCGGCCCCACTCCCGGGCCATGCCGAGGACTGTCAGGTGGGGCTCCGGCAAAGGCGCTACAGTTGGGTGCTGGTCACCGGGAGAGGTGCTCGACGGAGCCGCGCACGCACCTTCACCTCCGTGCCGGCCGCGTCCTCGCCAGCCGGCCCGCCAGCACAGGTTCATCAAGTACATCAAGGGGTACACCGATGAGTACG
This sequence comes from Arthrobacter sp. CP30, assembly GCF_053470025.1. Lineage (NCBI taxonomy): Bacteria > Bacillati > Actinomycetota > Actinomycetes > Micrococcales > Micrococcaceae > Arthrobacter > Arthrobacter sp. CP30. Next base: position 252,274 of record NZ_JBQEMM010000003.1, on the reverse strand, counting down.
CAGCAGGACCTTCCGGTCCGCATCCGGTTGCTCGACGACGGCCTCGAGCCACCGTCGTACGCCACCGAGGGGGATGCCGGAGCGGACCTCAGGACCGCCGTCGACGTCGTCATCGCCCCCGGCGAGCGTGTGCTCGTCCCGACGGGAGTCGCGATCGCGCTCCCCGACGGCTATGCCGGGCTGGTCCATCCCCGGTCGGGGCTGGCCGTCCGCCACGGCCTCACGATCGTCAATGCGCCGGGGACCATCGACGCGGGCTACCGTGGCGAGATCAAGGTCTGCCTCCTCAACACGGACCGGACCGAGTCCGTGCGCCTCACCCGCGGCGACCGGATCGCGCAGTTGGTCATCCAGCGCGTGGAGCGGGCGGTGTTCGAGATCGTGGACGAGCTCCCGGGCAGCGTGCGTGGAACCGGTGGCTTCGGCTCGACCGGTGGCTTCGGCACCATCGACGCGGAACCCGCCGTCCGTCCCGCGGTCGGCTGACCGGGCGGCTGACCGGGCGCGGAGCACGCGCCCCCGGGACCCGGGCGGGGACGCCCGGCAGCAGCGATCATCACGTACAGCCACAGATACCGACAGATACCGACAGATTTCTCCGACACACAGACCATGGCATCAGGAAAGGGACCCGGAATGGCTTTTGGGCGCCTCAGGAAGAAGAAGCAGGACGACGCGACCGGCGAAGCTGCGGGGACGACGGGCGACGCCGTGCCGGCGACGCCGCAGGACAGCGCCCCGGGGACGACCGCAGCTGCCGGGTCCGACGACGCGGCCGGTCTCCCCTCCTCGGACGAGGAATCGACGAACGGGTCGCCGGCAGGGGGCGAGGGCGTGGCCGGTGATGCCGCAGCGCCTGCTGCTCCCACCGCATCTGCCGTCCCCGCCGGGCACGTCTCCAGCGCGAACTACGACCGGACCGCTCTCGGGCCGTTCGACGTCTCCGAGCAGAACACCGACAGCGGCTACATCGATCTCGGCGCCTTGAGGATCAAGGCCGCCGAAGGACTGCAGCTGCGCCTCGAGGTCGAGGAACGCAGCAAGCGCGTCATCGCCGTGACCCTGGACCTCGGTGGTTCGACCCTGCAGCTGCAGGCTTTCGCGGCGCCGAAGACCGAGGGCCTGTGGGACGAGATCCGCGAGCAGATCGGCGTCTCGGTCGGGTCCCAGGGCGGAACGGTCGAGGAGCGCCCAGGGCGGCTGGGCACCGAACTCCTGGCCAGGCTGCCCGCGCAGCTGCCCGACGGTCAGGCCGGCTACCGCGTGGCGCGCTTCGCGGGCATCAACGGACCGCGGTGGTTCCTGCGCGGTGTCTTCGGGGGACCGGCGGCGCTGGAGCAGAATGCGGCCGCCCCGATCGAGAGCCTCTTCCGCGACGTGGTCGTGGTGCGTGGTGACCATCCGCTGCCGCCACGCGAACTGCTGCAGCTCAAGCTGCCGAAGGACGCCGCCGCAGCACCGACTCCCGCTCCCGAGTCCCGGCGGCCGGACCTCAATCCGCTCGAGCGCGGCCCCGAGATCACCGAGACCCGCTAGCTCCGGTGCCCGCCACGACCTCCCTTCCCGGGCCCGCCGATCCCTCCGGGTCCGCGGATCGGTCGGCGCACGGCACGTTCCACCACGCTCAGCGCCCGGGCCCCGCGGCGGTCTCCCCGGCGCCGTCGTCGTCCGCCCTGCCGACGCGGGGCAGGATCAAGGCGCACGGGGTGATCGAGCGGATCACGATCGCTCCGGTGACGGCGTCTCCGTCGTTCCGGGCGCTCGCCCGCATCGAGTGGAACGGAGCCCGGGAGTCGGTGCTGATCGTGTGGATGGGCCAGCGCCGCGTGCCGGGCGTCGAGGCAGGCGTGACGCTGCGCTTCGAGGGCATGCTGAGCCGCGTCGCCGGCACGCCCACGGTCTACAACCCCCGCTACGAGCTCTTCGGGCGTCCCGAGGAGTACTGAGGAGTACGAATGAGTGTCCACGCATGAGCACCCCGGAGCAGTCCCCGGAGCAGTCCCCGGAGCACGGTCCCGAGCAGCATCCGGAGCACAGCCCGCAGCAGCATCCGGAGGGCACCGCAGCTGGGGCCGATCAGCGCCCGGCAGGCCTGACGGCGGCGGACCTGGCGACGCAGTACGCCGCGACGTCGGGCGTGCGCCGGAGCGACGACGGGCAGATCGATGTCCTCTCCTCGATCGGCGGGGTGCAGGGACTCGCCGAGAGCATCGCGCCCGGGCTCGTGTTCACGCTCGTCTTCACGTTCGCGCGGGACCTCATGGTGTCCCTCGTCGCCGCCCTCGCGGTCGCCGCGGTCTTCACCGTGATCCGCCTGGTGTCGAGGAAGCCCGTCACGCAGGCCCTCGCCGGTTTGGTCGGTGTCGCGTTCTGCGCCTTCGTGGCGCTGAGGACGGGGAACGCCGAGGACTTCTTCCTTCCGGGGTTCTTCATCAACGGCGCCTACATCGTGGCGATGGCCGCGTCCGTGCTGTTCCGCTGGCCCTTCGCCGGGCTCCTCTTCGGATTCATCCGCAACGAGGGCATCGAGTGGCGGAAGGATCCGCTGCGCGTCCGCGCCTACTCCCTCGCCACGTGGATCATCGTTGCGGTCCTCGCCCTGCGCCTCGTGGTGCAGGTCCCCCTCTACCTCGTCGAGAACGTCGCCGCACTCGGCTCGACGCGCGTGGCCATGGGCCTCCCGCTCTACGCCCTCGGCCTGTGGCTCGCGTGGGTCGTCTCGCGTCCCGCGTCCGCCACGCCTGCTGCGGCGGACGCCTCCGGGCAGGGACCCACGCCGGACCCTGCGGGGCCCGGGCGCAGCTAGCGCTCCTCCTCCGGGTCGTCGTCGTTCCGCGCCGAGAGCGCGATCCTCAGTTCGTCCTCCGCCGCGATCGCCGCGAGGAAGAACATCTCGTCGCCGCCCTCGACGACGTCGTCGGGGCTCGGCGTGATGGGGGAGTCGTCGCGCAGGACGGCCACCACCGCGCATTCCGCGGGCAGGCTGATGCTGCCGATCGTCCCGCCGACCAGCGGCGAGTCCTGGGGGACCGTGAACTCGACGATCGAGGACATACCGGTCTGCAAGGTCAGCAGGCGCACGAGGTCGCCGATCTCCACGGCTTCCTCCACGAGAGCCGTCATGAGGCGGGGCGTGTTGACGGCCACGTCGACGCCCCACGAGTCGTCGAACATCCAGTCGTTCTTGGGGTTGTTGACCCGGCCGACGGTCCGGCCCACGCCGAACTCGCTCTTGGCGAGCAGTGAGACCACGAGGTTCACCTTGTCGTCGCCGGTCGCGGAGACGACGACGTCGGCCTCGTCCAGCCGCGCGTCCTTCAGGGTGGTGAGCTCGCAGGCGTCGCCGATCAGCCACTTGGCCCCCTTCAGCCCGCTCCGCCCGATCACCTCGGGCTTCTCGTCGATCAGGAGGATCTCGTGCTTGTTGCCGAGCAGTTCCCGGGCGATGGAGGAGCCGACGCTCCCGGCCCCGGCGATGACGACCCTCATGACTCCTCCTTCGGTGCGGCCGCGAGGATCCGTCCGATCTCGTCCGTCGCGGTCGTCTTCATCATGGCGTGCAGGATGTCGCCCTGCTGGTAGCTCGTCTCCGGTGTCGGCAGGATGCCCTCGCCGAAGCGCGTGATGTACGCGATGCGCACACCGCTCGCGATCTCGATGCCGCGCAGGGGCCGCCCGAGCCAGGCGTCGCTCAGGGCCAGTTCGGCGAGGATCAGGCGCCCGGACGTCTCGCGGAAGTCGCCGTTGATGGTCTGCTCCGGGAGGATCCGCCGGAGTACCTGGTCCGCGCTCCAGCGGACGGCCGCCACGGTGGGGATCCCGAGGCGCTGGTAGATCTCCGCGCGGCCGGGATCGTAGATGCGGGCGACGACGTGGGGGACGTGGAAGGTCTCGCGGGCCACGCGCGTGGCGAGGATGTTCGAGTTGTCGCCGCTCGAGACCGCGGCGAAGGCATAGGCGTCGTCGATCTCGGCGTACTTCAGGGTGTCCCGGTCGAAGCCGACCCCGGTGACCTTGCGGCCGCCGAAGGAGGAGCGGAGGCGGCGGAACGCACGGTCGTCCTGGTCGATGATGGCCACCGAGTGCCCGGATTCGTCGAGCGTGTGGGCGAGGCTGACACCCACCCTGCCGCACCCCATGATCACAAAATGAGCCACCGAGGGCACCCCTGATTCCTGGTCTGTTCGTCGTGGAGATCCTGCTGATCCGTGCTGTACCAGCCCCAAGCCTAGTGGCTGCCCACCCGCGCGGACGCGCTAGTCTGTGGGCTGTGCTGACTTTTCTCGAGGCCGTCAAGCGGGTGCTGGTGGGTAAGCCGTTCGCCAGCGACAGGCTGAGGAACCGAAGCCTCCCCAAGCGCCTCGCCATGCCCGTCTTCTCCGCGAGCGCCCTCTCCTCCGTGGCCTACGCGCCGGACGAGATCCTGTTGACGCTCGCCCTGGCCGGGGTCGCCTCGGTCGCCATCTCACCCTGGGTCGGACTCGCCGTGATCGCGGTCCTCCTCGTCGTCGTCGCGTCCTACCGGCAGGCCGTGCACGCCTACCCCTCCGGTGGCGGCGACTACGAGATCGCGAAGCGGAACATCGGTCCCCGCGCGGGCACCACGGTGGCCTCCGCGCTCATGATCGACTATCTGCTGACCGTCGCGGTCTCGGTGTCAGCGGCCGCGCAGTACGTCGTGTCCCTCGCCCCGGCGCTGGAGGGCGCCCGGACCACGCTCGCCGTCCTCGGCGTCGCGGTCCTCGTCCTGCTCAACCTGCGGGGCATCACGCGCGGCGTCCGCGCCCGGGCCGTGCTGACCTACGCGTTCCTCGCCGGGATCGCCGCACTCTGCGTCACCGGGATCGTCCAAGCAGCGACGGGTACCCTGGCGCAGGCTCCGAGCGCCCGCTTCGAGATCGTCCCGGATGCGGCCCTCGACGCCGGCCTGGTCGGGCTCGCCGGGGCCCTGCTGATCCTCCGCGCGTTCTCCGCGGGCGCCGCCGCCCTGACCGGGCTCGAGGGCCCGGGCTCCAATGTGCCGCGCTTCGAGGCGCCGCAGGCTCGCAACGCCGCGACGACGCTCGTCGTCCTCGGGATCGTGTCGGCCGCGATGCTCGCCGGTGTCATCTACCTCGCCAATGCGGCGCGCGTCCACGTGGTCCAGGACCCGTCCCGGCAACTGCTGCTCGACGGCGGGCCCGTCCCCGAGGACTACATCCAGGCGCCGGTGGTGAGCCAGCTCGCGCGCACCGTCTTCGACGCCGGTTCGCCCGCCTTCTACCTCGTGGTCGCGGCGACGGCGCTGATCCTGATGCTCGCGGGTCATGCGGCCTTCAACGCCTTCCCCGTCCTCGCGTCGATCCTGGCCACGGACGGGTACCTCCCGCGGCAGCTCCGCACGCGCGGTGACCGGCTGACCTTCAGCAACGGGATCCTCGCGCTCGGCCTCGGCGCCGTGGTGCTCATCCTCGTGTTCCGCGCCGACGTCACGGCCCTGGTGCAGCTGTACATCGTCGGGGTGTTCGTCTCCTTCACGGGCGGCCAGCTCGGACTCATCCGCCACTGGAACAGGACATTGCGGAGCACCGTCGGGGCGCAGAACCGCTGGGCCATCCACAAGTCCCGGGCCATCAACAGCCTGGGCTTCGCGCTCACCGCGGCGGTGCTCGTCGTGGTCCTCGTGACCAAGTTCGAGTACGGGGCCTGGATCGCCGTGCTCGCGATGGCCATCCTCTTCGCGGTGATGCGCAGCATCAAGAAGCACTACGACGCCGTGGCCGCCGAACTCGCGATCGACGACGCCGTCCGGCTGCGTGCGCTCCCGTCACGCGTCCACGCGGTGATCCTGGTCTCCCATCTACGGAAACCCGTCCTGCGCGCTCTGGCTTTCGCGCGGGCGTCGCGACCCTCCCGCCTGGACGCGGTCACGGTCGATGTCGACCCCGAGCAGACCCGGCGGACCCTCGCGGACTGGGAGAAGTACGAGATCCCGGTCCCGATCACGGTCCTGGCCTCGCCCTACCGCGACACCATCACACCGATCCTCGACTACATCAGGACCATGCGCCGCGACTCCCCGCGCGACCTGATCGTGGTCTACATCCCGGAGTACGTCGTGGGAAAGTGGTGGGAGCAACTGGTCCACAACCAGACCGCCCTGCGGATCAAGGCGCGCCTGCACTTCGTGCCCGGCGTGATGGTCGCCAGCGTGCCCTGGCAGCTGGCGTCCTCCGACGCGGCGCAGATCTACCAGGACCTCAAGTAGGAAGACACCATGACCGACGCAGTACCAGCCGCCGCCGCCCCGTCGACGGGGGAGCAGGCCGGTCCGCCCACCGCGGAGCTGACCATCGGACGCCCCGCGCACGGCGGGCACTTCGTCGCACGGCACGAGGGCCGCGTGGTCTTCGTCCGGCACGCGCTGCCCGGTGAGCGCGTGCGGGTCCGCTTCACCGACACGTCCGACGACGCCAGCTTCTGGCGGGCCGACGTCGTCGAGGTCCTCGAGGCCTCGCCCCATCGCGTGGACCATGTGTGGCCCGTCGCGGATGCCCTGCGCGCCGCCGCCCGCGGGCGCTCGGCGGTGGGCGGCGCGGAATTCGGACACATCGACCTGGCGGAGCAGCGGCGGCTCAAGGCCGCCGTCGTCGAGGAGCAGCTCTCGCGGCTCGCGGGGACCGACCGCGCCGTCGTCGTGGAGCCGGCGCCCGGGGAGTCGGAGGACGGCCTGGGCTGGCGGACGCGTGCGGCCTTCGCGGTCGACGCCGCGGGCCGGCTCGCGATGCATCTCCACCGCTCGCACGAGGTCCTGCCCGTCCAGGAGATGCCCCTCGCCGTCGGGCCGGTCAACGCGCTGCGCCTGTGGACCCTCGATCTCAGCGGGATCGAGCGCGTCGATGTCGCCGTCCCCTCCGGCGGCGGGGAGCCTCTGGTGCTGCTCGTCCCCGCAGCGGGCACCACACCGAAGCGCGTCGGCACCGTCGCCGCATCGATCGACGGCGCGTCCGTCGGGGTCCTCGATCCGGGATCCGGCCAGGTGGAACGGCTGAAGGGCCGCACCTGGCTGCAGGAATCGGTGCTCGGTACCGACTACCGGGTCACCGGCGCCGGGTTCTGGCAGATCCACCGCGGTGCGCCGGAAGCCCTCGTGTCGGCGGTGCTGGACGGACTCGTCCCCTCGCCCGGCGAGCGCGTCGCCGACCTCTATGCGGGCGCCGGCCTCTTCACCGTCCCGATGGCGCGCGCCGTCGGACCGGACGGTGCGGTCCTCTCGGTCGAAGGATCGGCGGGCACCAGCCGGGACGCGCGCCGCAACCTCCACGGACAGGGCCACGTGTCGATCGTCCAGGGCAGGGTCGACGCCGTCCTCGAACGCTGGACGGACCGGCTCGACATCGTCCTGCTCGACCCGCCGCGTGCGGGTGCGGGGAAGAAGGTGGTGCGGCAGATCGCCGCCGCCCGTCCGCGGGCCGTCGGGTACGTCTCGTGCGACCCCGCGTCCTTCGCGCGCGACCTCGGCTACTTCCACGCGGCAGGCTGGACGCTGGACAGCCTGCGCGTCTTCGACCTGTACCCGCACACCCACCACCTGGAATCCTTCGCCCGTCTGCTGCCGCCTGCCGCCTGACGGTTCGGAAGGGACGCAAGCCCCGCGGGTGCCGCGCCGTCAATGGCACCCCTGGGGAAGCCCGAACGTTAGGGTTAAGGTCAATCACGGGTGGTCGACCGCCCGTGCCGAACGAAGCGAGGAGGCGCCGATGGGACTCTTGGAGACGATCAACGGCCCGCAGGACCTGAGCAAACTGACCGCCGTGCAGCTGACGGCCCTGGCGAAGGAGATCCGCAGCTTCCTGGTCAGCACCGTGTCCCGCACCGGGGGACACCTCGGTCCCAACCTCGGCGTCGTCGAGCTGACGCTCGGTATCCACCGCGTCTTCGACTCGCCGCGCGACAGCATCATCTTCGACACCGGCCACCAGTCCTACGTGCACAAGCTCGTGACCGGGCGTCAGGACTTCAGCACCCTCCGCCAGCAGGGCGGCCTCTCCGGGTACCCCTCCCGCGCGGAGTCGGTGCACGACGTCGTCGAGAGCTCCCACGCCTCCTCCTCCCTCTCCTGGGCCGACGGCATCTCGCGCGCCCGCGCCCTCAACGGCGAAGGTGATCGCTACACCGTCGTGCTCGTCGGCGACGGCGCGCTCACCGGTGGCATGGCGTGGGAGGCCCTCAACAACATCGCCGCCGACAAGCGCCGGCGCGTGGTCATCGTGGTGAACGACAACGGCCGGTCCTACGCGCCCACCATCGGCGGAGTCGCCGACTATCTCGCCTCGCTGCGTCCCACGCTCGATTCCGTCCGCACCCACCGCGTCTACGAGCGCACGCTCGACTGGGTCAAGCTCCGCATGCAGAACGGGGGACCGGTCGGGGAGTTCAGCTACAAGAGCCTCCATGCCATGAAGAAGGGCATCAAGGACTGGTGGGCGCCCCAGGGCCTGTTCGAGGACCTCGGCATGAAGTACGTGGGCCCGGTGGACGGTCATGACCAGTCAGCCGTCGAGCAGGCGCTGCACCTCGCCAAGAACTACGAGGGGCCCGTGATCGTCCATGCGATCACCGAGAAGGGTCACGGCTACGCTCCTGCCCGCGCCCACGAGGCCGACCAGTTCCACGCCGTCGGCATCATCGACCCGGAGACGGGCGAACCCGTCGACGCCGCGGGCCAGCAGTCGTGGACCTCGGTGTTCGCGAACGAGATCGCGGACATCGCGGACGAGCGTCCGGACATCGTCGGCATCACCGGCGCCATGCTCATCCCCGTCGGCCTGCACCGCTTCGCCGCGCGGCACCCGGACCGTGTGTTCGATGTCGGCATCGCCGAGCAGCACGCCCTCACCAGTGCGGCCGGCATGGCCTTCGGCGGGCTCCACCCCGTCATCGCGCTCTACGCGACGTTCCTCAACCGGGCGTTCGATCAGCTGCTGATGGACGTGGCCCTCCACAGGGCCGGCGTCACCGTCGTCCTCGACCGCTCCGGCGTCACCGGGCCCGACGGCGCCAGCCACCACGGCATGTGGGACCTCGCCCTGCTGCAGGCAGTGCCCGGCCTGCACCTCGCCGCTCCGCGGGATGCCTCCCGCCTCCGTGAGGAGCTGCGCGAGGCCGTCGCGATCTCCGACGCGCCCAGCGTGGTCCGCTACTCCAAGGGGTCGGTCGGTGCGGAGGTCGAGGCGGTCGAGCGACTCGACGACGGCGTGGACGTGCTCTCGCGCCGGCCCGCGGGCTCACGCCACAACGACGTCCTGATCGTGAGCGTCGGGGCCATGAGTGAGCTCGCGCTCGACGTGTCGAACCGGCTCGGCGCCCAGGGCATCAGTTCCACCGTCATCGACCCGCGCTGGCTGCTCCCCGTCCGACGGTCGGTCATCGACCTCGCTGCCGAGCACCGGATCGTCATCGTCATCGAGGACGGCGTCCGCGCAGGCGGCGTGGGGTCGCGCATCCGGCAGGAGATGCGCTCGGCCGGGGTCGACACCGCGCTGAACGAGGTGGGTCTCCCGGTCGAGTTCCTCGACCACGGCTCGCGCAACCAGGTGCTGGAGCGCGTGGGGCTGACCGCGCAGCAGATCACGCACGACGTCGTCGCGCAGGTCCTCGGCACGAAGGTGCCGGTCGCGCGCCCGCTGGCCGAGGACACGGCCCCGGCGACGGGTCAGTTCCCCCAGCGCTGAGCTCGTCGGGCGCCGCGGGCGCGGCGCGGCCCCGCGAGCACGTCCGGCCCGGCGCGACGGTCCTTCCGGGGGGTGGTGTGAGACAATGACGAAGGCCGGAGAGGGAACCACATTCCCCCGCCGGTCCAGTGACAGGCTTCCGTTCCGCGAGCGATGCTTCTGCCCTCCCGAGTCCGCCCCACCGGCGGAAGGAGGCGGAATCCGCTGGGGGGACCCACCGTCCGCAAGGGCGGCTGAGGTGGAAAAGCGCCACTGGTCTCCGAGTGATTCCGCACCCGATTGACGGTGTGACCTCGGACGACATGACAACGACTTCCGGTCTGCCGCCGGGCGAAGGGCCCGCGGCCGGCCGACATACCGCCCTGGTGGGTGCCGGAATGTGGCCGGCGCCGCAGGGGTTTGGAGCGAGACCCATGGATCAGTCAGAACTGCAGGGGAACGAACAGGACCGCACGGACGCGCCGGTGACCACTCCGGAGGTCGCGGCGGACACCGCCCCGCCGAAGGCCCCGAGGAAGCGCCGGGCGGCCAGCGCGCCGGAAGGCGCCCCACCCGCGCCGCCGGCGCCGCCCGAGGGGGCCCCCGAGGCCGTCGCGGCCCCCGTGCGGAAGAGGGCGACCCGCGTCCGCAAGCCGGTCGTCGTCACCGACGAGACCGCTGCACCGGCTGCCGCCCCTGCCGCGGGCGTCGCGGACCCTGCCGACGCATCCGTCGGGGCCGAGTCCGCTCTGCCCTCGGCGATCTCCACCGAGGCAGGGGCACAGAACGGTGCAGCACCTGCACGCGCGCCCCGGACCCGCCGTCGTGCTGCGACAGCGGAGGCCGGACCGGCCCGTGCCGTCGAGCCCGCCGTGCCGGCCACGATCGTGGCAGGCAGTGCCGCGGCCGCCGCTCCCCCCGAGTCGTCCGACAGCGCTGCGGCACCCGCCGACGCAACGGCGTCGGGCGTAGCCGTGGGCGACGGAGACACCTCGTCCGGTGCCGAGGAGAAGCCCGCCCGCACCAGGCGGACCGCCACCCGCACCCGCAGCCGTCGCGCCTCCGAGCCCGTGGAAGCACCGACGACGGACACCGTCCCCGACGCCTCCGCCCCGACGGACGTCGTTGCAGCCGCGCCCGACAGTGCAGCGCCGGACACCGCCACCGAGACCGGATCGACCCGCCCGGCGACACGGCGCACCTCCCGGAGGTCCGGCCGCGCCGCGACGAAGGGCGACGGGCAGGTCGACGCAGCGGCACAGGCGGACGCACCCGCGACCGGAGTATCGTCCGAGCCTGCCGGGCAGCCGAGCAACCAGCCGGACGTCGCCGCCGGCGAGGATCCGGCCGACGTGACCGAGGAGGCAGCGGACAGCTCGACCCACCGCTTCGACCCGTTCGCCGTCCCCGAATCCCCGCTGTCCCTGCTGTTCCACGCGCCCGACCTCACCACCGTCACCGTGCCGTCCGTCAAGGTCGCGGCGCCCCGGGACGACGACTCCGAGGAGGACGACACCGAGGATGCCGGCCGTCGCTCGCGTCGTAGCCGCCGGACCAGGAACCGCACGCGCGGAGACGCTGCCGCGGATTCCGCGACCGGTGCCGCCGAGGACGGGTCCGTCGCCGAGGGCTCCGACGATGCCCCGCAGGCGAACGGGCCGGATGCCTCCACCGCCGTCACCTCGCGTCGTCGTCGCCGCCGCCGCCGCGGTGACCAGGATCTCGAACTCACCGGTGGCGAGGACGACGACCCGCCCAACACCGTCACGCGCGTCCGCGCACCGCGCCAGTCCAGCGAACCCGTCTCGGACCGCGTCACGAGTGTGCGCGGCTCCACGCGCCTCGAAGCCAAGAAGCAGCGCCGCCGCGAGTCGCGTGACACGGGCCGACGCCGCCAGGTGATCACCGAGGCGGAGTTCCTCGCGCGCCGTGAGTCGGTGGACCGGCAGATGATCGTGCGCCAGAGCGACGACCGCATCCAGATCGGCGTGCTCGAGGACGGCATCCTGGCGGAGCACTTCGTGTCCCGCACCCAGCAGGACTCCCTGATCGGCAACGTGTACGTCGGCAAGGTCCAGAACGTGCTCCCCAGCATGGAGGCGGCCTTCGTCGACATCGGGCGCGGCCGCAACGCCGTCCTGTACGCCGGCGAGGTGAACTGGGACGCCGCCGGCCTCGACGGGCAGCCGCGCCGGATCGAGCTCGCCCTGAAGTCCGGCGACCCGGTGCTCGTCCAGGTCACGAAGGACCCGGTGGGCCACAAGGGCGCCCGCCTGACCAGCCAGATCTCGCTGCCCGGCCGCTACCTGGTCTACGTGCCCGGCGGCTCCATGACGGGCATCTCGCGCAAGCTCCCCGACGTCGAGCGCAACCGCCTGAAGCGCATCCTGAAGGACCGCCTGCCGGAGAACGCGGGCGTGATCGTCCGCACGGCGGCCGAGGGTGCCAGCGAGGAAGAGCTGACGCACGACATCAACAGGCTCCGCGCGCAGTGGGAGGAGATCGAGCGCAAGTCCGGCTCGACAAAGACCCTCGCGCCGGAGCTCCTGTACGGCGAGCCCGACCTCACCATCAAGGTGGTCCGCGACGTCTTCAACGAGGACTTCTCGAAGCTCGTCGTCTCCGGTGAGGACGCCTGGGACACCATCGAGGCCTACGTCATGTACGTGGCGCCCGATCTGGTGGGCCGGCTGGAGAAGTGGACGGGCGAGGAGGACATCTTCGCGGCGTCGCGCATCGACGAGCAGATCGCCAAGGCCCTCGAGCGGAAGGTGTTCCTGCCCTCGGGCGGATCACTGGTGATCGACCGGACGGAGGCCATGACGGTGGTCGACGTCAACACGGGGAAGTTCACCGGCAGCGGCGGCAACCTGGAGGAGACCGTCACCAAGAACAACCTCGAGGCCGCCGAGGAGGTCGTGCGGCAGCTGCGCCTGCGCGACATCGGCGGGATCATCGTCATCGACTTCATCGACATGGTGCTCGAGGCGAACCGCGACCTCGTGCTCCGGCGCCTCGTGGAGTGCCTCGGGCGCGACAGGACCAAGCACCAGGTCGCGGAGGTCACCTCGCTCGGCCTCGTCCAGATGACGCGCAAGCGCATGGGGACCGGGCTGCTGGAGGTCTTCGGCGAGGACTGCGAGCACTGTGCTGGTCGCGGCGTCGTCACGCACATGGAGCCCGTCGAGCACCGCCGGGCTCTGCCTGCACCCGAGCAGCAGCAGTCGCGGCAGGACAAGATGTCCCGCAGCGAGCGCAAGCGGAACCGCGGCGGACGTGGCGGCCAGCAGGACGACCTCGTGACGCCGCCTGCCGCGCCCGTCGCGGACAGTCCCGACCGCGCGGCGAAGGCCGAGGCGGCCCGAGCGGCACTCGCGAGTATCGCAGCGGCAACGCACCACGCCCATGAGGAATCCGCGGCACACGGTGATCGGGGTGCACACACCGACGTCGCGGCCGCCGACGCGGACATCCAGGTCACCGAGGCCGTGCTGACGATCAACGGCGAGACGGTGACCCTGCCGCGGGCCACCCATCGGCGTCGTCCTGCCGCGGAGGAGACGGCGGACGCCCCGGCGACCCGCCTGACCCTCGACAGCCTGAGCGAGGCCTTCGGACGCACGGCGGTATCGGGCGAGGCGCGGCAGGCTGCCGCGCAGCGCGCGCCCGGACCGGAGGCGGATGCCGCAGTGGCGCCGTCGTCCGCTCCCGCCGGGACCACCCGGGTGGCCCCGGCCGCGGCGGAGGAGGCTCCTGCCGTCCGGTCACGGCCCCGCCGCCGTGTCGCCCGCAGCGCGCAGGGTGCTGCGGACACCACCATCGAGACGCAGGGCGCCGAAGCCGCAGCCGAACCGTCGGGCACGCGACATGTCGCTCGAGCCCACGCTCCGGTGCGGACGCCCGCGACCGGTGCCGCAGAGCCGTTGATCTTCGGCGTCGGGGTACCCGCCTCGGAGCTGTAGCAGCAGGCGCTGCAGGACGGAAGAGGACCGGGGTCCAGGGGACTCCGGTCCTCTTCCGCGTCCAGGGAGGTCCGATCCGGGAGCGACGGCGGATCGCCTGCACCAAGGGCACGACGCTTGACGTCCGGCCCCTGCCGCCGGCCAGGGACGTGGTGCCCTGGAGCTGCGATAGGCTGACCGGTGACACGGGGTGCCCTGCCGGATGCAGGGCTGAGATCACACCCGTCGAACCTGATCTAGCGGACGCACGGCGTCCGGGGCCTAGCGGAGGGATGTCAGCCATGGAACCTCACCGAGCAGCGACGAGCCCGGACACGGTCATCCCGAACGTCCTGAGCATCGCCGGATCCGACCCGAGCGGGGGAGCCGGGATCCAGGCGGACGTCAAGAGCATCAGTGCCAACGGCGGGTACGCCCTCGCGGTGGTGACGGCGCTGACCGCCCAGAACACCATGGGTGTCACAGGCGTGCACACCCCGCCCGTGGAGTTCCTGCGCCGGCAGCTCGATACGGTGTCCGACGACATCCTCCTCGATGCCGTGAAGATCGGGATGCTGGGGAGCGAGGAGGTCGCGGACTGCGTCGCCGGCTGGCTCGACGGCGTCCGGCCCGCCGCCGTCGTCCTCGATCCCGTCATGGTGGCGACGAGTGGAGCGCGCCTGCTCCACGACGACGCCGTACGGGCCGTTCTCCGTCTGGCCGCCCGCGCGTCCCTGGTCACCCCGAACATCCCGGAGCTCGCCGTCCTCATCGGTGTGGAACCTGCAGGATCCTGGCAGGAGGCGCTACGGCAGGGGCGGGAGCTCGCCGGACGCGTGCGGACGGCCGTCCTCGTCAAGGGCGGGCACCTGCCGGGGCCGCGCTGCCCCGATGCCCTGATCCTGCCGGGCGAGGGAGCCGGACGCCCCGGTGACGCCCTCGTGTTCGACGGACGCCGTGTGGGCACGGACAACAGGCACGGGACCGGCTGCTCGCTCTCGTCCGCCATCGCCACGCGGTACGCGGTGACCGGGGACTGGTCCGCCGCCGTCCGTGAAGCGAAGGCGTGGCTCGAAGCAGCCCTCGGCGCCTCGGGATCCCTGCGGGTCGGGCATGGCGCGGGGCCCGTGCACCATTTCCATGCGCTGCCGGATCCGCGCCACCGGCAGCCGTTCACCGACCTCGCCTGGCGGGACACCGCCGGCCTGCGGCGCGAGATCCTGCAGGTCCCGTTCGTCGTCGGGCTGACCGACGGCAGCCTGCCCGCGGCGGACTTCGCGCGGTACCTGAGGGAGGACGCCCTCTATCTCCGCGAGTACGCGGGCGTGCTGGCCCGTACCGCCTCACTGGCACCGACCGAGGCCGAGCAGCTGTTCTGGCTCCGGTGCGCCGCCTCGTGCCTCGAGACGGAGGCGGAGCTGCACCGGTCATGGCTCGGGACGGAGCCCGGACCGCGCGGCGCGGACCTGCCCGGCCCCGTCACACGTGCCTATTGCGACCATCTCGTGGCGACGACGGCCCGTGGCTCCTACGCCGAGCTGGTCGCCGCGGTGCTGCCCTGTTTCTGGCTCTATGCCGCGGTGGGGGACTACGTCCGGGACCAGGTGCGGCAGGACGGCGGCGCGGCAGAGGCGGCCCACCCCTATGGCGCCTGGATCGCGACGTACGCCGACCCCGTCTTCGTCGAGGCCACCGCGGAGGCCAAGCTGATCGCCGACCGAGCCCACCGCGCCGCCTCGCCGGGCGAGCGGGATGCGATGCTCCTGGCGTTCCGCTGGTCCGCCACCTACGAGCGCGACTTCTTCGACGCGCACCGCGGACCAGCCGCGGACGCCGCGCCGACCGAGCACGCTGATTTGCGGGAAGGCGTCGTCCTGCCGTAATCTTGACCCTCGGTGCATCCGCCTGTTAACGGCGTGTCCGCCGGAACCCGGAGGGGCACGGCCCCGCAGGAATCCGGTCGGGCTCCGGCAGCCCCAGGGCAGCAGCGTCGACGACGCACAGAGCGGGCCCGGTGCGGCGCAGCAGTTCGTGCTCGAGGAGCACCCGAGTTTTTTCATCAGAAGTCAGATTGTCGAGAGAAGTGAGTTCCCAAGTGGTGTACGCGATTGTCCGCGCAGGCGGCCGCCAAGAAAAGGTTTCTGTAGGAGACCTCGTTACCCTTGACCGCGTCACCGGTCAGGCCGGAAGCACGTTCAAGCTTCCCGCCCTCCTTCTGGTCGACGGCGCCAAGATCACCTCGGCAGCGGAGGACCTCGCGAAGGTCTCCGTGACTGCCGAGATCGTCGAGAATCTCCGTGGACCGAAGATCGTCATCCAGAAGTTCAAGAACAAGACCGGCTACAAGAAGCGCCAGGGTCACCGTTCGGAACTGACCCGCGTCAAAATCACAGGTATCGCGTAGTCCTTCGGACTACCGATCGGTCACCTAGACACTTCAGCGAAGGCAGGCACACACCATGGCACATAAGAAGGGCGCAAGCTCCACTCGTAACGGCCGCGACTCGAACGCGCAGTACCTCGGCGTCAAGCGCTTCGGTGGCCAGGTCGTCAAGGCCGGCGAGATCATCGTCCGCCAGCGCGGCACCCACTTCCACCCCGGTGCCAACGTAGGCCGCGGCGGCGACGACACCCTCTTCGCACTCGAGGCAGGTGCCGTCGAGTTCGGTACCCGTCGCGGACGCAAGGTCGTCAACATCGTAGGGGCCGCAGCAGAGTAATCTGCGCCGCGGACGTGCACCGACCGTGCACCAGCATTCGGGTGGGGTGAGCCGCTTCGGCTCGCCCCACCTTCTTTTAAGCCGATCAGACTCGGCACAGTGAAGTACTTGTAGAAGGAGACCCACGTGGCGAGCTTCGTAGACCGCGTCGTCCTGCACGTATCCGGTGGCACCGGTGGCCACGGCTGCGTGTCCGTCCACCGAGAGAAGTTCAAGCCCCTGGGTGGACCCGACGGCGGCAACGGCGGCGACGGCGGGAACGTGATCCTTCGCGTGGACCACCAGACGACGACCCTCCTCGACTACCACCACGCCCCCCACCGCCACGCCACCAACGGCGGCAACGGCATGGGCGACTGGCGCGGCGGCAAGAGCGGAGAGACCCTGATCCTCTCCGTCCCCGACGGCACGGTCGTGAAGACCAAGGACGGTGAGGTCCTCGCCGACCTCGTGGGCGAGGGTACCGAGTTCGTCGCCGCTGCCGGCGGCCAGGGCGGCCTCGGCAACGCCGCGCTCTCCTCCCAGAAGCGGAAGGCGCCCGGCTTCGCCCTCCTCGGTATCCCGGGCGACGAGCGCGACGTCGTGCTGGAACTGAAGTCCATCGCGGACATCGCCCTCGTCGGTTTCCCGTCGGCGGGCAAGTCCAGCCTGATCGCCGCGATGTCGGCCGCCCGGCCCAAGATCGCGGACTACCCGTTCACGACGCTCGTCCCGAACCTCGGCGTCGTCGAGGCGGGCTCCACGCGCTTCACCATCGCGGACGTCCCCGGACTCATCGAGGGTGCGAGCGAGGGCAAGGGGCTCGGACACCACTTCCTGCGCCACGTCGAGCGCTGCGCGGCCCTCGTGCACGTCCTCGACTGCGCCGCGCTGGAGACGGACCGCGACCCCCTCAACGACCTCGCCATCATCGAGCGCGAGCTCCAGAAGTACGCCGTGGACATGAGCTTCGCGGGCCCCGCCGGCGACGTCGTGCCCCTCAACGAGCGGCCCCGCCTGATCGCGCTCAACAAGGTGGACGTCCCCGACGGCAAGGACATGGCCGGTTTCGTCCGGCTCGAACTCGAATCCCGTGGCTACCGTGTGTTCGAGGTCTCCGCATCGAGCCACGAGGGCCTGCGCCAGCTGGGCTTCGCCATGGCGGAGATCGTCGAGGCGGCCCGCAAGGCCGTCGCCACGGCTCCGCCCGTGGTGGCGCCCCCCGTGCTGCGCCCCCGCGGCGTCAATGCCGCCTCCTTCCGCATCCGCAACGAGGAGAAGGACGCGCTGCCGCTGTTCCGCGTGCTGGGCGAGAAGCCCGAGCGCTGGGTCAAGCAGACCGATTTCACCAACGACGAGGCCGTGGGCTTCCTCGCCGACCGCCTCGCCAAGCTCGGCGTGGAGGAGCAGCTGTTCAAGTCGGGCGCGAAGCCCGGCGACACGGTGGTCATCGGCGAGGGCGACGGCGTCGTCTTCGACTGGGAGCCGACCATGATGGGCGGCGCCGAACTGCTGGCGGGTCCCCGCGGCAGCGATCTCCGCCTGGCGGAGTACATCCGGCCCACGCGCGAGCAGAAGCGCGAGGAGTACCAGGAGCGCAAGGACGCCAAGGCTGCGGCGCGCGCCGAGCTCGAAGCCGATCGCAAAGCCGGCATCTGGACCGAGTCGGTGCAGAACCGCAAGCAGTCCGCCCCTGCCCAGCAGGAGGCCGACGCCGAGTCCCAGAGCTAGGACCGTGGCGCTGGACCAGTCCGGGCCGCGGCCCGCCGCCGATCGGGCAGGGCTCGCATCGGCACGCCGCATCGTCGTCAAGGTGGGGTCGTCCTCGCTCACGTCGGTGACGGGCGGCATCTCCGGCGAGGCCCTGACAGGCCTCGCCGACGTGCTGGCCGAGCGGCGGGAACGGGGGACCGAGGTGATCCTCGTGTCCTCCGGTGCCATTGCGGCGGGCCTCGCCCCGCTGGGCCTGGCCCGACGCCCGGCCCAGCTCTCCACCCAGCAGGCCGCTGCCAGCGTGGGGCAGGGTCTGCTCATGGCACGGTACTCGCAGGCCTTCGGCACGCACGGGATCACCGTGAGCCAGATCCTGCTCACCGCTGACGACCTGATCCGGCGCTCCCACTACGCGAACGCCCACCGGGCCATGGAGCGCCTCCTCAATTTCGGGGTGGTACCGATCGTCAACGAGAACGACACCGTCGCCAGTCACGAGATCCGGTTCGGCGACAACGATCGCCTCGCCGCGCTCGTGGCACACCTCGTCAAGGCGGAGGCACTCGTGCTCCTGTCCGATGTCGACGCCCTCTACGACGGCCCGCCCAGCGCGGGGGCCCGGCGTATCCCCCTCGTCGCCTCACCGCTGGACCTCGAGGGGGTCACCATCGGCAGGACCGGCAAGGCCGGCGTCGGGACGGGCGGCATGGTCACGAAGGTCGAGGCCGCCACGATCGCCGCGTCGTCCGGCATCCCCGCGCTCGTCACGTCCACCACGAACGCGGCAGCCGCCCTGCGGGGGGACGACGTCGGCACGTGGTTCACGGCCACCGGCAAGCGCCAACCGATCCGGCTCCTCTGGCTCGCCCACCTGGCGCGGGTGGTCGGAACGCTCGTCCTCGACGACGGTGCGGTCCGCGCTGTCGGCGAGCGGCGCCGGTCCCTGCTCCCGGCCGGGGTGGTCGACGTCTCGGGCGCCTTCGAGGCCGGAGATCCGGTGCAGCTGGTCGCCGGGGACGGGACCGTCGTGGCCCGCGGTCTCGTCAACTACAGCTCGTCGGAGCTGCCACGCATGCTCGGCCGGTCCACCCACGACCTCGCCGAGGAGCTCGGCGCGGAGTACGAACGCTCGGTCGTCCACGTCAACGATCTCGTGGTCCTCCGGCAGGGACCGGCGGCGTCCTGAGCGAGCCGCGGCAGGGCGGCGGTGTGGCCTTCACCGCCTCGGCTGAGGGCTGCGTCACGAAGCGGAGGCCCGCGGGCCCGGACGGAGCAGCTCGCTAGACTGTCCGCATGACCGAGCTCCAGGACGCCCGCACCACGCAGAACGACGACGCCGCCGAGCGATCGCCGTCGACCCACCCGTCCGCGTCGTCCGTGTCGCCCGCGTCGTCCGGCTCGTCGCTGTCGCCGGACGAGCTGACCGAGGCCGTCCACTCCATCACCGACCGGGCCCGCGCCGCCTCGCGCGTCCTGGGCCGCGCCACCAGGGCTCGCAAGGACCGCGCGCTGCTGGCCATCGCCGAGGCGATCGTGGCGCGCCGCGACGTCGTCCTCGCAGCGAACCGGGCCGACGTCGAACGCGGCCGTGCGGCCGGAACCTCCGACTATCTCCTCGACCGCCTGACCCTGGACCCCGTGCGGATCGACGGGCTGTCCGCCGCCCTCGCGCAGCTGGCAGCCCTCCCGGACCCCGTCGGCACCGCGGTGCGTGCGGAGACCCTGCCCAACGGACTGCGGATGCGGCAGGTCCGTGTACCCCTCGGAGTCGTCGCGGCGATCTACGAGGCGCGTCCCAACGTCACGGTCGACATCGCCGGGCTGGCGCTCAAGAGCGGCAACGCCGTCGTCCTCCGCGGCGGCAGCGCGGCCCAGGCGACCAACGCCGCGCTGATCGGCATCATCCGCGATACGCTCGAGGACCACGGGCTGCCCGACGACGCCGTCCTCACCATCGACGAATACGGCAGGGCCGGTGCCCAGGTCCTCATGGCCGCGCGCGGTCGGATCGACGTCCTCATCCCACGCGGTGGCCGTGACCTCATCCAGTCCGTCGTGACGACGGCGCGCGTGCCGGTCATCGAGACCGGTGAGGGCAACGTCCACATCCTGCTCGACGCGTCCGCGGACGAGGAGATGGCCGTCGACCTCCTGCTCAACGCCAAGACCCAGCGCCCCAGTGTGTGCAACACAGTCGAGACGCTCCTCGTCCACAGCCGGTCGGCGGCTGCACCGGGCGTGCTTGCCGCGCTCATCCGCGCCGGTGTCACCCTGCACGTGGACGATCGGGCCCGGTCGCTGCTGCCAGAGGGGGTCGACGCCCCCGCAGCGACCGATGACGACTGGGGCCGCGAGTACATGCAACTCGACCTCGCGGTGCGGACCGTCGATTCCGTCGACGAGGCCCTCACGCACATCCGACGGTGGAGCACGGGACACAGCGAAGCCATCATCACCAACGACCTCGCGGCGTCCGAGGAGTTCGTCGCCGGCGTCGACTCCGCAGCCGTCCTGGTGAACGCCTCGACCCGTTTCGTCGACGGCGGGGAACTGGGACTGGGTGCGGAGGTCGGGATCTCCACGCAGAAGATGCACGCTCGCGGGCCCATGGGCCTCAGCGAGCTCACGACGACCAAGTGGATCGTCCAGGGCGAGGGCCAGATCCGGCGCTGAAGGCCGTGGCCGAGGGGAGGCCCCGGGGGCCGAGCGCGTACCATGGGACGTAATGCCCGCGCCGGACCGAATGGTCCGACAGTTCATGACCCGACAGAGGACACACGATGCTCTACTCCCTCGGCAGCGCACTGCTGGCGACCGAAGCCATGGAACACCACACCGAACTCCCGATGCCCGCCATCGCGTACGGACTGATCGCCATGGGCATCCTCCTGACCCTCATGATCGTCACGGTGTCCTTCTCCAACGTGCGCAACCGGCACGAGGCCGTCGAGGAGCACCTCGATCCCCACAAGCAGCACGCCAACAACCACGACCACGGTGAAGCGGGCCGGCACTAGCCGTACCGGTCCCGTGGACAGCAACCGGAGGGACGTCATGGGCGGGCCCCGGCAGCGACATCGTGACGGTTCACCCTGGCGCCTCGGCGTCATGGGTGGAACCTTCGATCCGATCCATCACGGGCACCTCGTGGCTGCCAGCGAGGTGGCCTCGGTCTTCGATCTCGACGAGGTCGTCTTCGTCCCCACCGGACAGCCGTGGCAGAAGGCGGACAAGGACGTCACGGCGGCCGAGCACCGATACCTGATGACGGTTGTCGCCACGGCGTCGAACCCCAGCTTCACGGTGAGCCGCGTCGACATCGAGCGGCCCGGACCGACGTTCACGATCGACACGCTGCGGGACCTCAAGGTCCAGCGGCCCGATGCGCAGCTCTTCTTCATCACGGGCGCGGATGCGATGTCGCAGATCCTCACCTGGAAGAACGCCGAGGAACTGTGGTCCCTGGCCCACTTCATCGGTGTGACACGGCCCGGGCACGAACTCAACGGCGGGGGACGCGACGTCAGCCTGCTGGAGGTACCGGCGATGGCCATCTCCAGCACGGACTGCCGTCGGCGCGTCGGCGAGGACAAGCCCGTCTGGTATCTCGTGCCCGACGGCGTGGTGCAGTACATCGCGAAGCACCGCCTCTACCGCAGGGTCGGCGACCTCGAGGAAGTCATGTCGGCGGAGATCGACGAAGACGTCTTCCCGTCCGAGGGAAGGCACGCGGGCGATCACAGCTCCGCACAACGACCCACCGGGTGAATCAGCAACGAGCAGGATGATGGACGACGCACGGGTCTCCGGGTCTCACGAAGCGGACCGTGCCGAGTCAGGGGAGTCGGTCATGGCAGGAAGCGACGCGTCGGCGTCACGGGACGAGCCGGTCGATGGTTCGGTGGTGGACACCGGCGCGGCAGGGACCATTGCCGGAACCGGAGCAGAAACCATCGACGAAGCCGAAGCAGGAGGCGGGTCCGGGACCGCGACGGACGGGGGAGCTCCTGCGCGGCAGCTGCCGCGCAGGAGCAGGAGAGCGGCCGGTACACCGGTGGACGCCGTTCCCGCGGGGCGCCAGGAGCGCGATGCGCAGGCCCGCGCCCGCGACCGGGAAGCGCTGCTGGCCAGGCGTGCATTCATGGAGGGCGCGACGGCAGGGACGGAGGACGGCGCGAGGGTCGAGACGCCCACCCGTCGTCAGCTGAGGCTGCAGCTCGCGCAGGGGCGGGCCGTCGATCCCACGGGGCACCCTCAGGCCGACGGTGTCCCCACCGACACCGACGATGACGGCGCGGCCGACGCGGTGGATCCGTCGCACGCCGTCGAGGCACCTCCGGTGCTCGCCGGTTCCGGCTCTCCGGCCGCCGAGGAGAACGGCACAGCGGAATCCTCCGCCGTCCGACCCTCCTCCGAGCCCCTGCCGCCACGCGCAGGTTCGACCACCGCAGGGTCCACGCGTGATCGGTTACCCGGCGGCCGCAGGGACCGACGTCGACAGACCGACACGGGCAGGATGGCGCAAGCGGCGCTGCCGGCTCCCGGCGACTCCGGCGACACCGGCGACACCGGCGACACCGGCGACACCGGCGACACCGGCGACACCGGCCAGCATGAGGCCGGCGCGGCCGAAGGATCTGCCGGGACGCCGATCGAGAACGACCCGGCGACCCGCGAAGCGCTCCTCGAGGACGCGCGGCGGCATGCCGTCCTCCTGCAGGGCGAGAAGGATCCGTTCACGGTCGACCTGGAGGTCCTGGCGCAGCAGAAGGCGCTGGCCGAGCGGGCCGCCGTCCTCAACGCGCGTGCCAGGCGGGTCAGGGAACTGGCAGAGCAGATGCAGCCGCGCACACCCGTCCCGAATGACCCGGCGGCGGCCCACAACCTGTCGATCGTCGCGCCGCCCGAGTACATCCAGGTGCCCGGTGGCAGCAAGGCCATCCTCCGGGCGCCTGCGACGTCGCACATCCCGATCGTGCTGCCGACGCCCGGGCGGGAAGCAACGGTCGTGCCGGCCCGGTCCGGGGAGACGGATCCGCGCGTGGCATCCGACCCTGCCGGGGAGCCGAAGTCCGGGCCCGTCGAGGCACGCAGCGCCTTCGGACTGGAACCCCTCGATGCGATGACGGCGGGGCTCGGGCGGATGCGCCGCGTACGCTACCTGCAGTACTCGTTGCTCGGGGTGGGCGCAGCCGCACTTTCAACCGGGATAATGATGACAGTCAGCTCCCTCAATGGGTAAGAATGCTGGCCACACACAAGGAGATCAGTGAGCGCAACCGAACAGTCCATCAGCATCGCCCGCACCGCGGCGCACGCGGCAGCGGACAAGATCGCCCAGGACATCGTCGCCATCGACGTCAGTGACCGCCTCGCCATCACGGACGTCTTCGTGATCGCCTCCGCTCCGAGCGAGCGCCAGGTCAACGCGATCGTCGACGGCATCGAGGAGGAACTCTCGAAGCAGGGACTCAAGCCCGTTCGTCGCGAGGGTCGCAGCGAGGGCCGCTGGGTGCTGCTCGACTACGCGCAGGTCGTCGTTCACGTGCAGCACGAGGAGGACCGCGTGTTCTACGCGCTCGACCGGCTGTGGAAGGACTGCCCGTCCGTGGACCTGGAGCTCGAAGGTACGCTCCAGAGCTCGCCGCAGGCGGCAGTGTCCGGCGACGTCGCGGAGTGACGCGGCACGTACACGCTGACCCCGGGGCTCGTCGCGTCATCTTCTGGAGGCACGGGCGGACGGAGTGGAACCATGCGGGACGGTTCCAGGGCCAGGAGGACATCGACCTCGATGCCACGGGCCGCGAGCAGGCCCTGCGGGCTTCCGAGGTGCTCGAGACCCGCCATCCGGCAGCCATCATCTCGTCGGACCTGCGCCGCGCGGCGGATACCGCTGCCGCGCTGGCGGAGCGGACCGGCCTGACCGTGAGTTATGACGAGCGGCTGCGCGAGACGGATGCCGGCCGGTGGCAGGGGTTGTCCTTCGCCGAGATCGACGAGCAGTTCGCCGAGGACAACGCTGCCTGGCGCGGTGGTGACCCGACCGTCCGCGCGGGTGGTGCGGAGAACCGCATCGAGGTCGGACGGAGGATGCTTGCGGTGGTGACCGAGGCCGTCGGACGCATCGCACCGGCCGGCACGCTCGTCGTCGTCAGTCATGGGGGAGCGATCAGGGCTGCGCTGGCAGCGCTGATGGGGCTGCCGCCCGAACGGTGGGGGGCCTTGGCGGGCCTGTCCAACTGCCACTGGTCCGAGGTGCACGAAGTCGTGGACCGGGGCGATGCGCTGTTCTCCTGGCAACTCACGGAGCACAACGTGGGTCTGGGCTCCCTTCCGGCCGAGCCCATCGAGGGTTGACCTCGGTGCCCCAGCCGATTTGGCGCTGCCGCCAGAATTCATTACACTGGACGAGTTGCTTCGGCGGTGTGAAAGCCTTCTGAAGCGGCGTGAGTACGGGGCTATGGCGCAGCTGGTAGCGCACCTGCATGGCATGCAGGGGGTCAGGGGTTCGAATCCCCTTAGCTCCACAGTGTAAGGCCCGGGAAACCGGGCCTTTTCTGTTTCCTGTTCACAAAGCCGGCTCACCTGCTCACAAGTCGGGGTTTGAAAGTCGGCGCCGATGCCTAAAGTTCAGGGCATGGCAAGCATTGTCGAGCGGCCCCGCAAGAGCGGGGACATCACCTACACGGTCCGGTGGCGTGACCCGGCCACACGCAAGCAGGACTCCATCGCCACAGAGGACCGCGACCACGCGCTCACCCTCAAGAGACTCCTCGACGCCAACGGCCAGTCCTTCGACATCGCCCAACGGCTCATCCTCGAGCAGAAGTCTCTCGCCCCGACCGTCACCTCGACCATCGAGAAGCACATCGGGTCGCTCACGAACATCAGCCTCGGCACGGAGAGCAAGTACCGGACGTACCTTCGCCTCTATCTCAACGAGCCCCTCGGTGGCCGCCCCGTAGACGCGATCGAGTACGACGACGTCGTCGCCTGGATTAAGTGGATGCAGGTGCAGGGGAAGTCGTCGAAGACGATCGCTAATGTGCACGGGCTCCTGTCCGCCGGGCTGTCCACCGCGGTCCGTTTGAAGCTGCGGCCCGACAACCCGTGCAAGGGGGTGAGCCTGCCGAAGGGCGACCACATCGTCGAGCCGGTCACGTTCCTCACTCACGAGGAGTTCCGGCTTCTCATGCGTTTCGCGCACCCGCACTATGTGCCGCTGTTCCGGTTCCTCGTGGCAACAGGGCTACGCATGGGGGAGGCGACGGCACTCGTTGCGTCGGACTTCGACCTCGACGGGGCAACGCCGTCGGTGCGTATCTCGAAGGCGTGGAAGCAGGACGGGGCGGGCGGCTACTACGTGGGCCCGCCGAAGACCCGCAGGTCCCGGAGGACGGTCGCCCTGGCACCGGACACTGTCGCCGTGGTGTCGCCGCTCGTGAAGCGGGCGAAGCTCACCAAGGGCGAGGTCTTTACGTCGCCGACGGGGAAGGTCATGCGGAACGGGACCGTGTACCGGCGAGCCTGGTACCCGGCGATCATCGCTGCACAGGGGCACGGGCTGGAGAAGAAGCCGCGCCTCCACGACCTTCGACACACCCATGCGTCATGGATGCTGAACGCCGGCACCGACATCTTCAAGCTGTCCCGGCGGCTTGGACACGAGTCGACGACCACAACGACCGACCTCTACAGCCACCTGCTCCCCGAGGCGCTGGAGTCCACCGCAGTCAGCGCTCAGCGGGCCATCGCGGGCGCCTAGCCGGGCCCAGGGCTACTCGGCGGGGAGGTCTTCGAGCTTGAGCTTCCCGCGCTGCTTCTCCGCCTGCTCGTACATGCGGGCGATGTACTCCTCGAGCTTCACCCGCTCTACCCGCCATTGTCCGCGGCCGCCAACCTGTATGGCTTGCAGGTCGCCGGACTTCACGAGCGCGTACATCTGGGACTGACTCACCGCCAACTCCTCCGCAGCATCGGTGAGGGTCATGAAACGGGGCTGAGCAGTCATGAGCCGATCATAAGGTCACCGGCGGCTCCTACCCTGCATCGAATGGGCCAGAACAAGCGGTACGCCGAGCACTACGGCCGCTTGATGGACGAGCGGATCGGGGAATGGGTCATGCGCGAGGAACCCATGCTCCTCACCGCAGCCGAGCTGCAGCTTCGACAAAACCCTCCGAAGAACTTCGACCAGCCACGCCGCGTGTATGCATGGGTCCGCTACCCGACGCAGGCGGTGCGAATGCAAGCCATAGCTACAGCGTGGACCACGACCGCCGTGAAAATTCGCTTCTATGAGCAGCACGTCGACGCATGGCGAGAGGGTTGGGTGTGGCGGAACGCAGTTACTCCTGCGTGATCAGCCGTCGAGGTGGCGTTTCCGCTCCTCGAGTCGTTCACCGCGTTCGCCGCCAACGACATCGTGCCCTACCTCCGTGGAGGTAGGGCACGGTGATTGAGGATGAAGGTTCTCAGTCGACGCTACGTTCGATCTGTTGCTTCTGCCTCCAAAACTGCGTCTTCTCCGACATTGGCGTCTGCTGTACCCGGACTGATACTGCCAGGCACTTGCACGTCCTTGCGGTACAGAAAAAACCCGATAATCGCGGCAAATTCGGCTGAAATTACACCGATTGCCCATCCGTTTGCTCCTACAAGGACGCACGTGATTGTTCCGCCTACACCCAGACAAGCTATTGATCCGGCCCAACGCTGACCAGTGACGAGAAGGCGATGCCTTTTCTCCTCCATGTTATGCCGATGAGTGAGCTGATCGCTTATCAGCTGCTGTTTAAACGTCAGTTCATCAGCCATTTATGCGCTTTTCGGCCCATGAACTCAGTTCTTCGTAGACTTTCTCTGCTTCTAGCTGCTTCTCAGCGTTAGTTAGAGGGCGAGATACGCTGGGGAAGAGAGTCGTGATGGTACTTCCTCCAGAAATGAGCAACCGGAGGCGCTCGCGCAAGCCCAACCGTTCATCAGGGTGAGTGACAGAAGCGGGCGAAGCGGTGGTTGTTTCTGATCGCGCATCGGTGTTGGGAGAAGCTTGGCCTGAGCTCGCGCTCCTAAATGCGGAAATGCGAAATTTATGCAGATCGTCCTCGTAAACGATGACGATTCCTTCCATAGAATATATGCGTTGCGATGTACGCAAATTCTCATGAGTCATACCCTCTGTGAAGTTCTTTCTCAGGGTTACATCTCCGCGAGTAGCATTAACTGCCGACGGAAAATCAACTAGGGCGTCAAGCATTGTTATTCTCCGGTACGCTCGCTCTGAACTGCTCCACGAATTCTCGGTTACCAGCGAATCCAATTCCTTGGAATCTGCAACGTAGGAAAACGCAATTTGTGATACCTATTAGGCCGATTACCTGTGGCCTCTCGGGTGGCACCTCCCATAGCATGGCTTCAACTTCTCCCTCGAAAGCGCATTCTTCCAAGGTACTTCCGGACATCCCTAAGATCGCTGGCCCCAGGATCAAGCAGTCTTCGAACGTGTGTCCTTCAACGAAGGGCATGGCAACTGTCATGCTGGCGATGCGAACCACTTCTGACCGCGTAACTTTTTCTTGCATGTCGCCATCATGCCGTAAGAACCTTGGAAACACATCAACTGGTAGCGGCATACGCAAGCGACCGAACAAGTCGCACTCGAGAGCTGGAGCCCCACCTCATCGAGGCGGGGCTTTAGCTCTATCAAGCGAGGACTGGCTGCGGGCTGTAGGCAACGTTCGGGCTCAGGGGGCTCTCGTACTGGCTGTAGAAGGTGTCGCTGATCCGGAAGTTGTACTGGTACGGCGTAGTCGGGTCGATCTTCACGTCCCGCACCGTTTTGTTGCTGCCGAACGCTTGCACGGCGACCCCGTTCGGAGACCCGGGGACGTTGCGTGAGAGCCGGATGCTTTCGAGGGAGGCGTTGGACGCGCTGCCGCAGGTGATTCCGCCGGGTGCGGAGTCCTTGTGGGTGCCGTTCTTGATCGTGATGTTTTCGGCTGGTTGGGCGCCGCCGGTGCAGTGAATGTCCCAGGTGCCGGTGGTGTGCCCTTCGACCCGGTATCCGTCGAGGACGACGTCGCCGGCCATGAAGTGGATGAGGACGGGGGAGCTGCCGGCGTAGTTGTAGTTCGGGTCGCTGACCATGAGGAAGTTGGTGTTCGTGACCCCGTGGTAAGCGCCGACCACCCAGTGCCGATACTGGTTTCCTGGTGGTGTCTGGTCGTCGGGAACATCCTGGTCGGGGTTGTCGATCCCGCCGAAGAACACGCGGCGCGGGTAGAGGGATTTGCACCCGATCATCTGGATGTTGCGGGCGGTGAGCGACCTAGGGGCGGTCGCCATGTGGTGGCCGATGTGCCGCTGCGACCAGTTGCACTCGTTGCGTTCGGCGGTGCACCCGATGTACGTGATGTTCCGGGCCGCGCTCATGGTGCCGTGAGCTTTCGCCTCAAAGCCGTGGGCGTTGCCGGTCGAGTAGCAGTCGGTGTTGGTGATGTCGTAGGAGTAGTCGTCCTCCTCGAACCCGTTGGAGTTCACGTAGGAGCGTTCCATCGCGTACCGGGTGCCGTTGGCGTGGCATCGGGTGCGCCAGATCTTCCCGGACCCGTGGGCGGTGAAGCCGTCGTCGCCGTACTTGTCCGCGTAGCAGTCGGTCTGGAAAATGTTCTCGGACGGGTTCGGGATGATCGCGCCGTCCCCGGCGTCACCGTAGTAGGGGGTGGTGAAGTCGAAGGCGTGCTGGACGGCGTTGATGGAGCGGACATGCTCGGTATAGATGAACCGGCAGTTCACCCCAGAGACGTTGGTCCCGTAGATCCCGCCGGCGGGTACCGTGCCAGGGAAGGTGCCGATGGTTAGTTCCCGCTCGAAGTAGCGGCCGTCGACGGTGAGGTGTTTCAGGCCTGCGTCTTGGGATCCCGGAGGGAAGATGAAGCCTCGGGCGTCCCAGCCCACACCGGCGGCGATCTGGAATTGGGTGGCGTTCCGGCCCTGTCCGAGGATGAACGCATTCGTGTCGACCTCGACGTCGCCGAGGAACTTACAGAACCCTGCTGGGGCTTGGTGGAAGCCGGGGGTCTGACCAGCGAGGCGGAGCCCGACGGTGTTCTGCTCGATGATTTCCTCGGTCCAGATGGGAGCGTCGAAGACCACGTTGAAAGGGGCCCGAGTGATGTCCCTGAAGAGCTCCCTGAAGAGCTCGACCGCGTTCGCCTCTGTGAGCACCCGTGTCTCTGGGGATTCCGGCATTGCACCCTCCTACGGGCATGGGAAAGGGGAGTCACCGTCGCTGGTGAATCCCCTCTGCGTGAGTGGGTCAGATGCCGTACTGGGCTTTGAGCTGCGCGACGATCGCGGTGCGGGTCGCCGTGGTCATGGTGCCGGGGATGAGTGCCACCCGCTTGTAGTCGACGTCTGACCTGTTGTCGGAGGCGGGCCCGAAGCCGAGGGTGATGCCGTTGCGCTGCGCGATGGGGAGGGTGCCGGTTGTCTCGGCGTTGTCCACCCGGACCGCTGATCCTGCGCCGGACTGGGTGAGGATGAAGACGTGCCAGTTCGCGTCAGGGGCAACGACTGGGTTCATGGCGATGATGGTGCCGCCTCCGTAGCCGGAGTAGTTACCGCCGCCGCCCGGGATGCCGATCGCTCCTTCGGTGCTCGAGGAGTTCCCGAAGAAGATTTGGTCCAGGGGGATGGGTGCCCGGAGCTTCGCGACGGCGACGATCGTGTGCGCTGCGTTGATGACCGCGGGGATCCGGATCCGGTCCGAGGTGCCGTTGAAGCGGACGGTTTTCGATGCGCCGTCGTTGATGACCTGGGGCGCGGTGGCCCCGTCCGCTGGGGCGGTGACGTTGTCGAGGAGGCTCGGCCACGACGCGAGCGGCCCGAGTGGCAGTTGGTCGACGGCGAAGTCGAGTGTCGCGCCGGCGAGGGGCGCGATGTAGCTGATGTCGATGCGGGGCAGTGTCGTGTCGCCGAAGCTGACGGGGGCGACGATGGCGCGTCCGGGCATGGGTTACACCCAATCTCTCGTGGTGAGGTAGTCGTTGATGTGCGCGGCGACGAGACCAGCGGTGGCCTTCGACCAGTGGGTGTTGTCGTCCATGATCGAGGGCGGCAGGGTATCGGCGTTCATGGCCGTGGTATCCGCCGCGGTCGGGGTGAGTCCGAGATCGTAGATGGCTTGCTTGACCAGGTAGGTACGGAGGTCAAGGTACCGCGATGGGTACGCCGCCTTGAGCCGGGCGTTGATGTCCGTGACGGTCGTGTGTCCGGCGGCCCCGGCGGTCTCGTTGGTGGCGGTGGTGTTCGACACGATGAGGACCTGCTTGATGGCCGGTGACAGCCAGTCGACGATGCGTGCGATGCCCTTCGCGACGTGCTCGCCAATCGTTGCGTCGGCTCCCTTCACGGAGAAGGACACGTTGTTGCGGCCCAGCAGGATGATCGCGGTATCTCCGGCATGTCCGGTGTAGTCCGGGACGAACACGGGCGCACCGGGGACGACCACTTCGCTGCCGGCGGTAGACCGGGTGAAGGTGAAGGACGTGTCGCTGTTCGTGCGGGACAGAATGCCTGGGATCCCGGCGAGGCTGCCGGGGAGGTTGCGGAGGGTGCCGGACGGCCGCCACCCAATGACGGCGGTCGTCGTGACCGGGACTGGTCCTGATGCTGGGATGGTCCCGCCGGTCACAGTGAGCGGGACAGGCAGAGCGCCGATGCGGACGGCTTCCTCGTCGACGGTGAAGCCGCTCGTGCCGACGTTGAACACCTGCACTCCCGCTGGGACGAGGGCCTGCAGCTTCGTCGGATAGGAGTCTGCTCGTTGGCCGCCGGTCCCACCGAAGTACCCGTCGGTGAGGGAGTCGCCGATCGTCGCGAGACGGGAGCGGGACGACTTCGTGTATCCGACCGTCTCGTTCGCGAGCTGCAGGACGTTAGCGGGGGACAGGCGCAGCTTGAAGAACTCGGCGGTCCCGTCCATGCGGATGCCGCCGGCGACGTAGCCCTGCGGGTCGGTGAAGGGGATGAGCCAGCCGGTGTTGTTCAGCGGACGGAGGGTCACGTCGGTCTGCCCCTGTACCTTTGGCGGCCGTTCGTGGTTGAACCTGCCGTCGGACTGCACGCCACCAGACACGTAGCCGGACGCGTCGGTGAATGGAATCGCGTAGGAGGGGGCGGTGACGCTGCGAAGCGCTCGAGCGTCCGAGCCTTTCATGACGTCCGCGCCGGCCAGAGCGGTGCTGACAGCGTTTGCGGCGGCTGTTGCCGGTGCCGTGTTGGACGCGAGCCCGTCCGCGACGAGGTCCTCGACCTGGTCGCGGGGTGCGTAGATGTCGGCGGCGTTCTGCTCGGTGAGGAGCCTGATGGCCGGGTCGTCCTGGGGGAGGGCCATGTGGCTCCTATTCGGTGAAGTAGTAGTAGCCGTCGGTGCCGCGGTAGATGCTGATCTCGTTGGCCCCGAGGAGGATGTAGGGCACGCCGTCCGGGGCGAGGGCGAGGTTCGACGGGCGTGATGCTCGCTTGAGCGCTTCGTCGACCTGCTCGTCCGTGGGGCCCTGCGCGAACTGCGCCGCTTCCTCGGCTGCCTCAGCGGAGAGGCCGGCCGCGATGCGAGCCAACTCGGCGTCGTCTCGTGCGGCGATGACCGCGGCGTCCTTCGCGTCGTTGGAGTCGCGGCGGAAGCTCAGGTCCCCGGACTTCCAGATGTGGTGGAAGTTCTCAGACACCACGTACACGTCGGGAAAGATCGGGAGCGCCCCGACCGGGACGTCCAGGCGGGTGAGCCCGGACGGCGTCTTGATGGTCAAGGGGTTACTGAACGTCGTGTCGTCCTCCTCGAACACCTGATACGCGGTGTTCGAAGTGACGATGGCACTGACGACGCCGTCCGGGCCGACAGATGCGGCGTCGCCAGCTGCGATGCCCGGGTAGTAGATGTCCGGCACGGCGGCCTCCTAGTGGGGTTGGGCATGAAAATGGACCCCACTAGGAGGCCCGGGTACTGCAGGGGTGGTGCTATTCGGCGCGGCGTTTCCCCGTGCCGTTGGGGATGGCGTACACGCCGGCGGCGGTGATGACCGTCGCGCAGATCGCGGTGATGAGCTCGCCCTGCGTGACGGCCGTGCCGCCGACGCTGTTCTCGAGGACTGCACCCGTCAGGATCGTGGCGCCAGGGGCGATGAAGGCGACGACGGCCTTCGCGTAGGGGGCAAGCTTGTTCACTTGGCCCCCTTGATCGCGGCGACGATGGTCGCCACGGCGCCCTTGATGGAGTCCGCCAGGAGCCGGCGATCTTCATCGCGGGAGGCCCGCTGCGACGTCAGCACCCAGGCGAGGCTGTTCTGCCCCTTCCCCTTGTTGTCGGTGACGACCTTGGTCAGGACCCGGTCGGCGATCTTGTCGATGTCTTCGTTGGTGAGTGCCATGTCTTCCTCTTCCGTTGCTGCTGAGCCACCGGCGCCTGGTGCGACGGGGGTGATGGTTGCGACCTTGAAGTAGTCGAGTGGGTTGACGCGCCCATAGAAGGTGCCTTCGGGGTAGGCCCCGTCCGCATAGTCGATGAACACTTCCCAGTGAAGGTGCGTGCCGTTTGGGTCATTCGGGATGATGTAGCCGGTCCAGCCCATCGTCCCGAGCGCGGTTCCCGCCGTGACGAACTGGCCCTCTTTCACCCAGATTTCGTCCATATGGCAGTACATGGAGTAGGTGGCCTGATGCGGCGCCGGGCACACGCCGATGACACTGTTCCCGTTGTTCCCGTTGTTCGGCATCTGCTCCCACGGGTTGTCCGCGGCGAAGGTCCCTCCCCGTGCCCAGACGACGAACATGTCGCAGGGTGCGTAGATGATCTTGCCGACCTGACCGGGATAGTCCGGGCGGTAGTCGGTGCCGAGATGATTGGTAGCCTCCCGCCCGTTCACGTTGGCGAACGGCTGGCTGATGGATGGGTTGTCCACCGGATGTCTACTGAAAACGGTCATGCGGGCCCCTTTCGCAGGGTACGGAAAAACCCCACCGTTCGACAGGGCTCAGCTTGGGTAAAGGCGAGGAGGCTCGCCGATGTCGGTGTCTTTCAACCGGTGCCGTGCGTCGATGTCCCAGACGCGGTGTTTCGCGATGAGTTCATCGCGGGTCCGGATGTCGCGGTACAGCCCGTCGTTCTCACGGCGGAGGTCCCGGGTCGTGGTGCGCTCAGTCCGGAGATCTTCTTCGGCGATGCGTTTGCCTTCGGTCAGTTCCTCCCAGGACTGCTCGCGGGTGGCGAGTTCGTTGGCGGCTTTCTGCTGCGCGATGGTGTCCTTGCGTCCGCGCCTGGCCTGGATGATGCTCCAGACCAGTGCGGCGAGACCCGTAAGGGACACGATGAGGGCGGCGATGTCGATCTGCATGTGTGTCCCCTACTTGTCGCGCCGTGTCAGATCGGCCGTCACCTTCTGGATCAGTGGTTCGAATGGGTTGCGCAGTGGCTGGCGGAGCATGGTCGCGTCTTTGAGGAAGACCGCTGTCCAGATGACGGCGCCTGTGTAGCCTGCGGAGGTTCCGCCGTAGATGGATGCGAAGAACCCGCCGGCCCAGCATGCTGTGGTGACGACGGAGAACAGGAGCCCGGCGCGTGCTGCGGCTTCCCTCCCGACTACCGCGGCGATGAGGCAGGCCGCTCCGGTGATGAGGAACAGGTAGCCCCAAAACACGATCCCGGCGCCGAGCGAGATGCCCGCCACGGCGTCGATGATGCCTTGGTAAGAGCCGGAGGTGAAGGACCCTGGGTCGAGGACGCAGAGCAGCCCGATGATGAGGTGGCGGCCCGCGGCGACGAGCAGGTAGAACCTCGCTCGTCGGGACATGTACTGCTCGCTGATGAGATCGGAGCGTGACATGGGTGCCTCTATCCGACTTTGTCGATGCGGACGCGGGTGTCGACGGTCCCGGACCCGATCGACACTGCTCCGAAGCGGATGACCTCGCCAGCCTGGAAGAGGGTGCGGGGGAACGTCGTCGAGATCTCCCAGAGGTATCCGGAGGTGTTGCCGGTCGTGATGACGTCGCCGCGCCCGTTTCTGAGGATCACCCCGGCGTTGCCGACGTTCGTGGTGCGGGGGGTGGTGATGGACCCGCCCTCGTAGTAGCCGCGCCGAAGGATCTTGATGGACCCCGACAGGGGGCCCTGCTCCGCGAAGCCAGCGTTGACTGCGTAGTTCGCGTCGTGGGAGAGAGGCCCGACATCCCAGGCTCGGCCGCCGCCGGCCCAGCCGAACCCGTTGCTACCGGTCCAGAACTCCATGTGCTGGATACCGTCGCGGATGGACCAGTCCCAGACGCCATTACCGATGGGCTCGTACTGGTAGAGCGTGCCGTCGATCGTGACTCTCGCCCCCGGTGCCTTGAGGTACTCGAGGGCCATCTTGTTCATGGCGATCTGTCCACCTCCGCCACCGCCGAAGACGCGCAGGTCGGTGATGGACTGGGGCTGGGTTTCCCCACCGAGCCACTCGACGAGCCAGAGCGGCTGGTCGTCGACCTCGCCCGGGCTCGTCTCGCGGCCGGTGGGGATCGATCGGGATGACGTGCCCTGCACCTTCGTGATGGTGGTCGGCCCGCCACCGGTGGGCGTCCAGTCTCGGCGAGGTGCGATGAGGTCGAAGCGACGGGCGTTCAACGCGGGCGGTGTGCACACCACCGTGACGGTGCTGTCCGATGTGTCCCACACC
This sequence comes from Arthrobacter sp. CP30, assembly GCF_053470025.1. Lineage (NCBI taxonomy): Bacteria > Bacillati > Actinomycetota > Actinomycetes > Micrococcales > Micrococcaceae > Arthrobacter > Arthrobacter sp. CP30. The sequence goes on along the minus strand of NZ_JBQEMM010000003.1, from coordinate 217,517 downwards.
CCGTGTCCCCAGAACCCTGAGGGGGCGGGGCTGATGTTCACGGCGTACGGGGTCGAAGGGTGCGCCGTGCACAGCAGCTCCGAAGGGTTCGACACCCCATAGCGTGGGCCTCGGGAACCGGCGGATTCCGACCACTCAATCTCGTTGATGCCCTGGCCGGGGAGGGTGTCGTAGAAGTGCGATTCGATGCCCATCAGGCTCTCTCTTCCTTGCGTTGGGATACCTTGACGGCGGCGAGGTTCTTCTGTGTCTCGGCTGCCGAATCGACGCGCTCACCGATGACCGGTTCGGACACGATGACGTTGGGTGCGACGACGGTCCGGACTGCTTCGGTGACGGGCTGGTTGATGACACCGGCGGGAGTGCGGACCGGGACGATGTCGCCGACGAGCACGCCGTCCGTCCCGTACCTGAACGCTGTGGTCTCGGCGAGGGTGATGGACAGGGTGTCGACTTTCCCCGCCTCGCGGAGGGCTTCCCACCCTCGGGCGTCCATGGTCGCGATGGTCTTCGCGACGTCCTCGGGTTCAGTGTCGTCCTTCGTGTCGCGGGCGTCGACGAATCCTTCGCCGCAGAACCCCCAGGTGGTCTCGGCTGCTGCGTCGACGAGGCGCCGGTAGCGGCGTGCCTTGCCCTCGCCGGGCCCGCCGACGACGACACGGGTGATAGTGGGGCGACGGCGGGTGTGCTTGTACGCCTTGAGCGTCCCCGCCTTCACGGATAGCTCGTACGGGTACACGCGGGGCACGTACACGTCGAACATGAGTTGCGAGCCGACCTGCCTGATCCGGAGCCCGATGCCGGCATTGGTGACGCTCGGGAAGATCCGGTCGGGCAGTGGGTGCATGCGCAGCGTCGCCCCGCCGGGGATGACCGCGCCGCGCCCCAAGTCCGGGGCTACGACCAGCCCGGGGACTTGCAGGCGGGTGACCCCGTTCTCACGAACGGCGTTCTTGACCACGGTCTCGGCTTTGCCGGTGTAGGACCGGTACTCGGAAGCGGACTGGTCGATCGTGTACCCGGACGCGCCAGCGGTGGGGACCTGCCAGCCGAGGATCGCCCCGATCAGGCTGTCGTCGGACAGGACGAGCACCTCGAGGGTGTCACCGTCGCTGGTCTCCGTCGCCTCGTCCACGACACCCGAGAACACGGCTTCGGGATCGCCGTCATCGAAGACCACCCGGGCCGATGGTGCCCGGAGCGCGGCGACGACGTCGGCGTGGACCATGCGGTCCGCGTCCGTGCCAGTAACCTGCAGCGGGAGGACCATGCGGGCCGTCCCGATGAGAGGGAACACTCGCGGAGTGATCGTCAGCTCGAGTGGTGCGCCGACCTGTGCGGCGAACTGGCGGTCCTTGTCGTAGACGGTGATCTTCAAGGGTTCACCACGCTCGCTTGTAGAGGGACGGCAGGTGCAATTCGACGACGCCGTTCCCTTCGAAGTTCACGGCGAGTTTCACGCGGCGGCCGACAGCGACCGGCGCGAAGTCTGGCGAAGCGCCGAGCTGCTTGGACCGGTTGACCGGGTTGATGAGGTCGACGCCGAATACCCGCTCCGACGGTTTCATCCTGTCCGCCGGGCTGAGCGCCGCCTGGGCGGGACTGAGTTGGTAGAGGACGGCGCCGATCTTCGTCGGGTCCGACTCGATGACCAGGCAGTGCCCGGCCGGGACGGGGAAGGGAATCGTGATGGTTCGCGCTCCGACACCCACCCAAGCACCAGCGGCGGTCTCACCGTCGACGTACCAACGCCCAAACGACTCGACGTCGCCGAGGTTGTCGATCGTCGCGTTCGCCGTCGTGAAGCCCTGCCCGATGTTGAACAGGCCCGGCCCGTTCGGCTCGAAGAACGGGTCCTCCGGGCGGGGCGGGTCGAACGACTTCACCGATGGCTTGCCTGCCCAGAACGGCTGGTCCGCCGTCAGGTACAGCGCGTATCGGGCCCAGCCCTGCAGCGAGGGGATGGTCTCCACACCGTCGTCGACGGATTTCTCCGGGTCGTAGCGGAGCTCGAGGTGGCGTTCCTCGCCGCCGTCCGGCTGGACGACAACCCAACGCCCGACTCGCTCTGGGTCCATCGTGTCGAAGAACGCCCGGTCCCGTTCGATGAACTGGGTGCCCTTCCCCTCGTGCCAGGTCTTCACCGGCCAGAACACTTCCCGCTCATTCCAGCGGGTGCCCTGGTGTTGGGATCCGTGGAAGCCCGGCGGGCTGTTGCGGAACCTGACGCCTGTGGGCTGTCCGAGGCCGCGTAGCCCGGAGAGGAGGAACACGCCGGACCGGCGGTCGCACACGTCCCAGATTGACCCGTCCCAGCCCTCCCACCGCATCCGCATGCCGTTGAGGTCTGCGCTGTCGGAGGGAGTGCTGGGGCTGGGTGCGGACATGCCGAGCAGGAGATTGGGCATCAGTTCCTCCTGTTTCCGTATGCTGCGGCCATGTCGCGGGATCGTTGTTCGCCGATGGTCGCCATGCGTGAGGCGTACTCGTGGCCGAGGCCCGGGTCCGCGCTGACATGGGTGTGGTGGTGAGTGTGCTGTGCGATCAAAGGCGCACCCATACCAGTTCCGCCGGGCGTATAGTCTCTGCCCAGCCGGCCGCCATCAGCGAACGCCGGAAGTGCGGACAGGCGCGGGTCGTCCCGGTGGATGGCCCACAGTAGGCCGCTGTGCTTTTCCGTCATGGACCGGCGGGTGATGTGCTCTCCCGCGTCAACCCACGTCGTCGGCGCCCCCGTCATTGAGGAGATGCCGAGGATGCCGTCCTGCCGCTCCGTGCCCGGCCCTGTCGTGGGGAGCCGGCCACCGTCGTAGTGCGCTGGAAGGCGCCCACCAAAAGCATTCAGCCCGTTCTGTCCAACGCCGACCCGTTCGTTCCGGGTCGTGATAGTGACGACCTTGTTCGTTGGGATGCTATTGACCGCGTCTCGGGTCTGGTACGCCATGTCTCGGGCATAGGCGTCCATGAACGACGTGACGGACGCGCCTGCCGGGATGCCAAGGATCGCCGACGTTGTGTTGTCAGCCTCATTGCGGGCCGCCGACGACATGAACGACGCAATAGCCTCCGATTCGGGGATGTTCAACGCTGCCGCCCGAGTCCGGATCGCTTCCATGAAAGCCGCATCGGACATCCACGAATCGATGGTTTCCTGATTCGGGATGTCCTCGGCGGACTTCTTTGTGGCGTCAGCAGTCTCTTTCGCAGCAGCCGACATCGCCGACCGAATTTGAACGTCCTTCGGGATGGCATCGACCGCACCTGTTGTCTCAGCGGCCATGAGAATGGCTTGATCGGAGAAGTAGGTCTGGATGTCCACACCCGGGGGGATGGTCATGATCTTCGAAGCAAGGTCCTCAGCGGCCGTACCTGTCACGCCGAACTGCCCGAAGGCCACGATCAGCGCGTCATAGGTGGACTGCATGCTGGCCGTCAGCTCGTCCTGTCCGGCTCCTGCGTCCGCAAGGGATTGCGTGTACGCCAGTCCCGAGCTCGCGATGGAGTCGAACATGGCGCCAGCCTCACGGCCTGCGTCGGTCTGGTCGTTGAAGTCGGTGCCGGTCTCATTCAGAACGTCACCGAGCCCGCCATACGTCGCGACGAGCCCTTCGATCCCGGGGGCAATGGCATCGATGGACTCCTGAAAGGCTCTCGATGCGTCACGGGAGGAGAGTTGAGCCAGACCTGCGGCGAAGAGCGCCTCCGTGTACTTGCTCAGGGAGATGATGGTGCCCTCAGCTGTCAGCCCAACGTCTTCGAGCCTGTCCGCCATCTCCTCCGTGATGGGGGCAGCTTGACCCGCGGCATCAGAGAGAGTCCCGATGCCGTTGGCGGCCCCTTCCGCTGCTGCGGATGCGGCGTCCATCGCGGCTGGTGTTTCACCCATGGCCCAGTTGAGGAGCTCCTGGTCGGTCAGGGTGACGCCGGCCGTGTTGCTGAGTTCCCGCAGCCCGTCGATGTAGCCGGGGAAGGACTCGGCGACGACGTCCATCGTCTTGCCGACCCTCTCGCCTTCGGCGACGGCCTGCCGGAATCCATCAGCTGCTTGTTCCAGGTTGCCGCTGCTCACGAGCCCGGTCAGGGCATCGTCGAACTTGGAGAGGACGCCTTCGGCGAGACCTACTTCGGTATCGAAGACGCCGAAGCCGGAGCCGACGAAGTCAAGGGTCTTCAGGAAGCCATTGAGGTCCACCGTTTCCAGTGCAGCGCCGAGCCCGTCGACGCTCGTGAGAGACGACCCTGAAGCGGTGGACAGCTCGTTCAGTGATTCAGCTCCGGCGTCAGCGTCCTGGGACAGCTGCCGGATCGCTGTCTCGAATTCCGTGCTCGAGCCGATGTCGTCCAAGCCGGTACCCGCCAGCTTGGATGCCACTTCCAGCCCGACGAGAGCCACAGTCGCGATGCCTGCAGCTGCACCTAGCTTCCCGATGGCGGTCGTCGCTCGGGGGGAGGACGACCGTAGCTCGCCAATCGCGGATACCGTATCCGCGATGCGGGGTATCGCGGTGATGAACGCTCCTCCGAGGAGGAGTGCCCCGCCAGTTAGGCCCGCGACAGCAGTCACACCAGTCAGGACCGGGGTAGGGATCTTGCCGATTGCGTCGACGAACCCTTCGACCTGCTGGATGCCACCGCGCAGGAAGTCGTTTGCCCCGGAACCCGATTTCAGGAACACGGTGTCGATCGCCCCACCGAGCTTCTCGAGGTCGCCGGCCAGGTTGTCCTGCATGATCGCAGCTGTCTCCGCGGCGTAGCCAGCGTCGCTGACTGCCTCTTCCCATTTTTCGACCCCAGCTGCGCCGTTCTCGTACAGGACGGAGGCTGCCCTGATAGCGTCCGATCCGAAAATCGTGGACAGAGCAGCGTTTCGCTGCTCGACCGTCAAATCCTTCATGGACGTCTGGAGGTTCCCCGCGAATTCCGAGAGTCCGATGAAGTTGCCCTGCGCGTCGTATGCGCTGATACCCAGCTCGGACATCAGGTCTTTGGCTTCCTTCGAGGAAGGGTTCAGACGCTGCAGCATGGACTTGAAGGAGGTCCCCGCGTCTGAGCCGACAAGGCCCGCGGACGCAAAGGCAGCGAGACCGCCTGTCGTTTCCTCGATGGTCAAGCCGGTCTGGTCAGCGACGAGGCCGGCCTGCTTCAGAGCCTCACCCATGTCCTGCACTGAGCCCTGGGCTTTGCCGGCGCCAGCTGCGAGGAGATCCGCGATGCGAGGAATGTCCTCGCCCGACAGGCCGAACTGAGTCATTGCGGTGGCCGCCAGTTCCGCAGCCTCACCGACTCCAAGGGATCCCGCCGCAGCGAGAGCGAGAGCCCCATTGAGCCCACCGCCCAGAATGTCCTTCGTCGAGACGCCCGCCTTGGCCATCTCCTCGATGCCCTTCGCGGCTTCCTCCGCAGAGAACGCGGTTTCGGCGCCGGCTCGCACCGCGGCGTCTCCGAGGGCGGCCATGTTCTCTTCGGTCTCGTGCGTGGCAGCCCCGACCTTCGACATCTGCTTGTCGAAGTCCGCGTACGTCTTCACTGCCAAGCCAACCCCGGCGAGAGTCACTGCCCCTGCGACCGTCGCGGCCTGCCCGACCTGGTCCAGTGCCTGCCGCTGCTCCTGCCCAGAGCGGACCGCACGCTTCGCCAGCTGCTCAGTGGACTGAGCGGCCTTCTGCATGTTCGCGATGTACTGGCCCACTTCGGCCTGAAGCCGGACGATAACGGATCTCGTCGCCACGATGGGCCTCCACTATTTGGTTATGATTCGCCTATGGATACGTTGACGATGCGGAGGGCCGCACTGATCGCTATCCCGGTCGGGTTGCTCTTGTCCGTGCTGGGAATCGTCGCGGTGATGAACGCGATCTCCTACGCCCTGTTCTTCGCGCTGGGCCTACCGCTCCTCCTGCTAGGAGTCGTCGCCGCGATCGTTGCGGCGTGGGGCAAGCGCGGGTAGCGGCCCCTCCCTCGTGTAGACGACGGACAAGATCTCGCCCGGCTCGGGCTCGTAGGTCTTGTTGGCCCGCCGTTCCCGGTTCTCGCGCTCGATCGCCGCGTCCGCGTGGCAGACAGTGGTGACGCCGGGAACTTCGAACATGCCGTCGTTTTCCGGGTGCATGCACACGTGCTTGGGGAACCCGCATGAGTGCATCCCCTCGAGGTACAGGGTGTAGGCCAGGGTTAGCAGGTGGTCCCGTTGGCCCCACTCACGCCCGCCCATGTAAGCGGACGGCGGGCGCTGGAAACGCTCAGATGTTTTGAGCGCCGCTACTACTTGTCCCCATCTTTGGGTGAGGAGAGTGCGCGCAAAAAATCTGCGTCCACGGAGGGAAGCTCCCGGGTGGTCTTCAGCCAGGCGTTGTTGATCAGGGACATCTGCGTGTCGCCGACGGCCTTCCGCAGATCGTCGACCTGGTCCGCGGTCAGGGTTACATCCCGCTTTTCGCCGTTGGGCGGCTGTACGGCGACGATGGCCGCGGCGATCGTGGCGGATCCGAGGCGTTCCTTGGTTGCGTCGTCGCCGAGCTTCTCGGTGATGCTGCGTTGCTCGTCGACGTCGATGCCGCGGACGTAGAAGGTGAGAGCGGATTCCGTGAACTTGCGGGCGAGAGCGATGTACTCAGCTTTGGCCGGCGACGTCTCCTCGCCGACGGATGTCTCCACTCCGACGGCAGCTTCCTCGATCTTCATGCGGCGCTCGAGCTGCGCGAGGTCGCCGATGACGTCGGGGCGCTGATACACCGTCACTGATTCGGTGTGGGGTTTGGCGCCGCTGATCCAACCGGCGAGGTCAAACGTCTCCGGGTCGAGTGCTTCGGTGCTCATCTGGGTGTCGGTCATGGGGTTCAGCCTCCATAGGTCGGGGCAGCCTGAGGGGTGGTGCAGCGGGCGCGTGGAGGCTGAGACACACGCGCCCGCTGGTAATGCGGGTGTTAGCCGGAGACGGGGTCGACAACACCGTTGAGGAAGGCGTCCTGTACCTCCATGGGGACGACGCGCTTCTGGTAACCGCCCATGTCGGAGGGACGCTGGGGGTTGTCGGTGATGATCCGGTAGCCCTCGACCTCGTCGCCGATAGCCCACGCTTCCGTTGACTTCTTCGCCGTGTCCCGCTCGTACACGAAGAACTCGGTGCCCTTCTCCTTCAGCGCCTGGTAGACCTCGTCCTCCGTGGCGTGAGCCGCGTTCGTCGTCTCGTCCCAGTACCGGAACGGGGTCATTCGCGCCTGGTAGTTGGACGCGCCAATCGCGTTGGCGTTGCCCTCCTTGCAGAGCTCCTTCTCGGGGATCTTGTCGGAGTCGGTGGGGCCGAGCATGTAGTCGGAGGACAGGATCCGGCAGGACGCGTCGATGCCGGCATTGAGTTCGGCGATCGTGGGGGCGTAGGGGTTGGCGGGTTCCTCGACGAGCAGGGAAACCTTCTTGCGGCCGTCGGCCAAGGACTTAGGCATGGTGCTCTCCTATTTCTGGTCCGGCGTCGCCGGTTCCGTGATGGTGGTGGTCCTCCGCTTGGGTGCGGGGGTCTGCGGTTCGGTGACGGGTGCTTCCATTGCGGGCTGCACGGGTTCAGTCACCTGCTCCGTGCGTCGCTTCGAGGAGGCGGTTTCGCGGAGGTTGAACAGTTCGAGGTGTGCGCGGGGCACGGGGTGGGGGATCTTCCTGCCGGTGCGCTTGGACACGGCGCGGACGAAGTCAGCGGGCATGAGGGGCTCCTACGTTGTTTCGAGCCGCCACGGGTGGGGCAGCATGAACCGGGCTGGGGTGATGGTCTGGTCGAGGATGGGCACTTCCTGCCGAAAGCCGTCTTCGTTGGGGAGGACGTGGTGGCTTCCAAGGGGCAGGTTGGTGAGCTTCCTGCGGACGACGTCGCCGACCTGGGCGCACAGGCCGGCGGACGCGGCGACCGTTGTCGTCTGGAAGTCCCAGCGCAGCCCGTCGAGGTCCACGAGGTCGGAGAGGTCCCGCTCTGGGATTTCGTCGCCGACACCAGCCCAGAGAACGATGTAGGGCAGGACGAACCCGGCCGGGTCGGTTGGGACTTTCTCCGGCACGTACCCGTCGTAGAAGGTGGCGCCTGTGATCGTCGACAGGGCAGTCTGTACGGCGCCCCGAAGCGCGATGACGTCAACCATTCAGGCCGTCCTCGGCGAGCTGCGCCATGGACTGCTCGAATGGTCCGAAGCGCCGGTCAGCAGCCGGGCCCATGAAGGCAGCTGGGGCATGCTGGGTGGTGCCGAACTCAACGTAGATGCCGTAGTTCGCCGTTGGCCCTATCTCGACTGCCATGTCATCCGAGGTGCCCACTGTCCGCAGGTCTGAATGGCCGATGGAGTTCTTGAGGTTTCCGGTGTCGACGGGTGCGAAAGACTTCGCGTCGGCGACGATGTCCCGTGCCGTCTTTCGCATGACGAGCTGCGCCAGCCTGCCCGTGTTCGCTGCTGCCTTGCCGATGACGACGGCTAGCTGATTCAGCTCGGCCCCGTCGAAGTAGACGCTGTTCGTCAACGGGCTCACCGTCCTTCTAGTCGGGGTTCTGCTGGGTGAGGTTGTCCACGCAGGTGAAGTCGCGTTCCCACAGGTAGGTGCCGAACGCTTCGTTGATGATGCGGAGGCGGCGTCCCTCGACGTCGATGACGTCGCCTTGCTCGCCGGACCGGATCGGGGGGCCGTCGACAGGTGCGGTGACGAGGTACTGGTGCACGGTCGTTGGCTGCTCCGCGGAAGCTGTGACGCCCTCCCGGTTGAGCTGCTGCACACGAACGAGGACCGGGACATCTGAGGTGCCCCAGATCTCTTGCGAGCCGTCCCAGCCCTCGGGAAGAGGGAAGGGAGCAGGGCCTGCGCTGATGCGCCGGAACACGGCAGGGGACTGCATGGTCGCCGCCGCTACCGGCCGGTGCCGTGCTGCCCAGCCGGGCGGTATGACCCGGTACCGGGGGATCGGGCTCACCAGCGGTACTCCGCGCCCTCAGGCTTGAAGCTGGACCCGAACGGGACGATCTCGAAGAACGGCTGATCCGCTGCTGCGGCGTCGTCCGCGTCGGCTTTGGCCCGCAGCTGGGCTGCCCGCTTCCTGAGGTCTGCTGCGACCTTTGGGCCGTCCGTCGCGAGGTCCTGCGTCCGGATCGCTTTCGACAGGAGCGACTCGGTCGTCGCCATCGCGTCGAGGGCATCAGCGGCTGCCCGCTGCTGGTTCTCGTCGTTGAGAGACAGGTAGGCGTTGAGGTGCTCGTCCTGGAAGATGAACGCGTCCTCGTCAAGGTCCGCGATGAGGAGTCGGACACGGCCGACAGGCTCGCCGTAGTTGATGGCCATGACGACTCCTCTGGAAGTTGGGGGTGCCCCCGGTGGGCGCGTACTGGGATTGATGCCACGAGACAGTCGCGGTCATCCCACCGGGGGCGGGTGGTGCTGGCTACGCGGCGACGCCGGTCGAAGCCCAGACGCCCGGGGTGAAGCCCGGGTCGATGCCGTAGACGTCGCGTCCGCGGAACCAGATCGTGTCGTCGTTGAACGAGCCCGCCTCGATGGGCAGGTCGCCGCCGCCGACGCTTGCGCCCTGGTCGCGCTTGACGCGGATGTCGACGGTCTCCTCACCCGACAGGAGGGTGCGGATGATCGACGGCAGGTCCGAGGACTTGCCCTGCACGATGGCCCACGCCGTCGTCTGGCTGGCGCCGAGGCGCTGGCCGATCGTGCGGGACTCGAGCGGGGTGACGACGTTCGCGAACGGGTTCACAACGCGGGTCTTCGTGACCTTGTTGCCGTCCATGAGCTGCATCTCCAGCTCGGTGGCCTTGAGGACGCGGGTGACCTCCGTGCGCAGCGCGGGGCCGTGCACGAGGACGAGGTCCGACACGTCGACGAGCTCGCCGCGGTGGTTCTCGCGGATCGCGAGTTCCTTGATCGCCGCGTCGAGGTTCTCCGGCGTGAACGGCAGCGCCTTGATCTCACCGAACAGGGCCGCGTTCCAGCCGTTGTCCTTCACGAGGAGGTCCGCGACGGCGTTGTTCTGGCCCTTGATGGAGCCGTTGCCGAGGAACTTCGGGAAGTTCGCGAGCGCGCTGAAGTCGCGGCTGCGGCGCAGCTCCCACGTCAGCCCGTACGACTTGCCGTGCTTCGCGTTGCCGTGATCGAGTTCGGTCTCGTTCAGGGTGCCGCCCTTGTACTCGCCGCCCTGCTTCACGGTCTCGAAGGCGTCGCCGGACCACAGGTCGACGAGCTTCCGGCGGTTGAAGTCGTCGACGGTGATGTCGACTAGCAGGGGCTCGAACTCCTTGACGGCGTCCTTCTGCGCAGTGACAGCCTGCTTCGAGAAGGCCTGGCCGAGGAGGACGGGGAAGTCCGAGGTGGAGAACGCTTCGAGCAGGGTGGCCTGCTTGAAGTAGTCGGCGCCGGACTTCCCGGCCTTGAACAGGCGGGCGGCTTCGAAGACGCGCTCCTGGTGGGTGGGTGCCTTGCGGAACCCCTCGTTGACGAGTGTGTCCATGGTGGTCTCCTTACGCGCCAGCGGCGGTCTGGGTGGTGTAGCCGATCGGGGCTACTTCGAGTGGGCCGACGCCGGTTCCCTTGGTCCCCAGAGCGGTGCCGAAGAGGAAGTTCCCGGCCGCGGTGGCGGTGAGGCCGCGGTCCTCGCGGATGTAGACGGGCGCCCCGAAGTTGGCGACGGCTCCGGTGACGGGCAGGGTGTAGGACCCGTCGAGCCAGACGGTGGCAGTGCCGTCAGCTTCGCGGTCGATGATGGCGACTCCGCAAATCTGGCCGACCTTGACGGGCTCGCCGGACTTCACGCCTTCGGGTACTGGCACGCTGATGTGCAGCGCGTTGGTGTATCGCTGGTTCTTCATGGGTGCCTCCTAGAGGGCGTTGACGATGTCGTCGTCGGTGATGGTCTTGGACTCTCCGACGGTCTTGGTTTCGCCGACGCCTTCGACCTTGCCGGCGCCCTGGAGGACCTTGATCTCCGCGGCGGACTCGGTGGCTTCGGTGCGCAGCGCGTCCGTGGTCATGGTCGAGCCGGTGCTGGTGAAGGACTCGAGGATGCGGGCCTTCGTGCGGGGCGCTTCGAGTCCTGCGAACGCTTCGGCGATCACGGACTCTGCTACCGACTTGCGGAGGTCGGCGTTGTCGGCTTCCAGCGCGGTGACCCGGCCGGCGTCCTGCTTGAGGGTCGCCAGCTCGGCTTCCTCAATCTGGGTTGTAGCCACGGTGGGCTCCTTCCTTTCGGTTACCCCAGCCGGGATCGGTGGGGAATTCTTGGACTCCGTGGTGGGAGTGGAGACCGGCACGTAGCTGGTCTCGATGCGGACCTCGGCGGGTTCGCCGGTGAGGGTGACGGTGTTGCCTGCGAGGGTGTAGCCGCGCTGCCAGATCTTCGAGCTCTCGTCGTAGTCGGAGGACGCGGTGAACCAGACGAGGGCCTCGTCGAAGTCGCGGACGTACGTGTACCGGTTGAGGCCACCGTGCGCGTCCTTCACGGCGGTGCGGAGGAGGTCGCGGGTCTGGTTCGCTGTCGCTTCGGCGACGCCATTCGTGATCGCGGAGTGAGTGACCCGGGCGCCTTCGAGGACTTCCATGACCTTCCCGCCGCGCCCGGCTTTCGTCACGAAGTCCACGGATTGCGCTTCGACGAGGCGGGTGATGATCCGCTCACCGCTGTCGCCCATCTCGATCTCGGCGCTGGCGCGGATGCTGACGCCGATGTCGTCCTTCATCTCCTCGATGGTGTCCGCGTAGGCGGAGAACGCTTTGATCGGCGCGTACAGAGCGCCGGCCTCGTACACGGCAGGCCCGTCGAGGACGGCGGCGAGGTCCTTCACCGTCCGCTCCGGCCGGTCCATAGACTCCAGGGCGGTGGGGTGGTCGAGGTACATGTGGACGCCCTTACCGAACACGCCTTCCTTCGCGGCGAGCTCCAGCGTCGCCTTCGGGTACGTGCCCGACGAGCCGACGCCCTCGTCGATGATCTTGATGCGGAACCGCTTCGCGCCGGTCTTCTCGAGCTTGCCGGTCAGGGTGTCGACCGACTCTGTGATCGCTACAGCCACGGAGGGCCTCCTATACGATGTGCGGGTGGGCATGGATGATGCGAATGACGGCGGGAAGCCGGGGGAGTGCCCAGGTCACGAGTGGGTGCTGCATAGCTTGCAGTTCGACATGACGGGGGCTCGCATGTCTCAGCAGTGCCGCTTCTGCGGTGCTCTCAGCTATCGGCCGTCACGCCAGGACTGACGCCCGCAGGTCCTTCACGGGTGTGATGGTCACACTGTCCCGCCACCCGGCGTTCTGCTGCACCCGGCCCAGGTCGGACCACTGGACGGAACCTTGCTGATACAGAGCGAGGCGTTCGGGGCCCATGATCTGGCGTTGCGTCTTGTCGCTGAGGTTCCCGAACCACTCTTCCGAGTCCTGAGTGAGCGACGGCGGCTCCTCGATGCCTTCGAATCCGAGTTCCTTCCACGTCTTTGTCTTCGGGATGCGATCGCACCGACAGTTCTGATGTCCATTGGGCCCTGACTCATCGCTTGGGTACTCGGTGCCGTGCTTCGAGAGGCAACCGATGCAAGTCCTCGCATCGAGGTCTGAACCCCAGATCCAGCCCGCCGTGACGTCGGGGTTAGCGAGGTCGGCGGCTTGGCCCCCGGCTCGTTGGGCGTCGAGTGTTTCGGTCCTCGCTATGGTGAGTGCCCGGGTGAGCCCACCGTTGAAGCGGCCTTCCGTTTCGCGCAGGATGCGGCGTGCGGTGACTCGCGGGTTGTCGCCGACGGCGATGCCGCGGACGAGGTTGCGGCGCATTGCCATCTGCGCGTCATCGGAGAGAGGGAGCGTGTCCTTCACGATGCGCTTGGTGGTGCGCTGCACGATGGCGTCCATGGCCGCGGTGGATACCTGGGTGAATGTGGGCAGGGTCGCCACCTGGGCTGCGGGTGGTAGCTGCGACGTCATGACCTCGATCTGTGATTGCGCTGCAGCCAGGGCGGTTCGAGCTACGTCCGCTTTGGCTGTCACCACCGCTGATTGGGAGAGATCGTCGAGCCGTTCCGCTGCGAGGGTGAGGGCTTTCCGGAGTCGGATGTTCCGTGCCACCTGCGAGCCGCTCAGGCGCCCGTCCTTCGCCGCAGCGAGCAGCTCCGAGAGGGCAGCGTCGAAGTCAGGTGCGAGGGTGTCCCACGCTTCGACCCACGCTTTCGTCAGCGCCAGTGTCTGAGCGTCGAGGGTTTTCGCGAGGTCGTCGCGCCGGTCCACGAGGAGTGCGAGTGTGCGGGCGTTGATGCTCATCGTCACCCTCCAACACGTCGTACTCGTCCTCGACCAACCTGCCGAACTTCCCGAACTGCACGACGCGCATCAGTCGTCATCCAAAGCGACGAGTTCCTCGACAGTCATGCTGCTCACCTTCGCTGACCGGTGGTCGAAGGTGATCGACGCCCACCCCGCCCGCATCTGCTCCTTGGGCGAAGGATGGCCTTTCATCGGATGGCCTCGGACGGGTCCTGACCAGCGCGGAAACGGCGGGCTGCGTCGTCGCCGGCGGTGACCAGCGGGTCGATCAGTTCGCCGTCGTCGTTCGTGACCCGGTCGATGATCTCGTCGGCGTCGTCGATGTCGAGCGCGTGGAGGATCAGCTTGAGTATCTCGACGCCCGGGACCTTACCGGTTCCGTCGGCAATCTCGATAGCCTTCATCAGGATGTCGAGCGGCACCTCGTCAAGGGACGGCCACGTGAATTCGAGGGTCGGCTCAGCGTCACCGGCGAGGACTGCCTTGAGCCCGTCGCCATCGCGGAGCACGGTGCCCTTCAGCGGACCGCGGGGCGCGATGATCGCCTGCTCGATGACGTAGTCGAGGGTCGCCCGGTCGGTCTGCTCGCACAGTTCCTGCCGGCCGCGCATCTCGAGGCGCTTGACAAGGTCCATGGTGACGGCGGTGGCCCGGTTCCCGGCCTGTCCGGGGTCGGCGAGGAGGTCGATCACGCTGACGCCCATGGCTGCGGCGACGAGGGCGGCAACGGGGCGGCCGGAGTCGGAGTCGATGGTGGCCCCGGTCTTCGGGACCGCTTCGATCTTCGTGCCCTCGGAGCCCATGGCCCAGCCTCCGGCGGGTGCGGTCTGGCCCGCCTGCACTGCGGCGCGGACCTTCTGCGACTCGAGGCCCTTCTTCGGCACGGCCTGGTAGGCGATCTTCGACAGGGACTTCACCAGCAGGACCCAGTCCTCGATGAACTCCTTGTAAGCACGGGCGTAGGGGAGGGCAGCGTACGTGTCGCCGATGCCCCACAGCCAGCCCTCGAGATCGTTGACCTTCTCGTGGAGGACAGGCGCGTCCCAGCGGACCTCGACGCCGCCGAGGTTCCGGGGTTTCGTGAGGGGCTGGTAGGTGAGGGCCGGGTAGTATGCCTTCCGCTCACGGGTCAGACCGTTCCCGCCGAACGTCTCCGTCGGCGTGGTCTCCTGCCAGACGCGCAGGTAGAACCACGGCTCCGTCTTGTCGCCGGGCGCGGTGATGATGTCGGTGATTTCGTCGAACGGCAGGTTCCGGACGCGGACGGTCCCGTCGAGGGGATTGGTGAAGTGGGCGCGGAAGATGTTCCCGTCCGTGCCCTGCGCCTTCGTGCGCCGCTCACGCGCCTGGGCGCCGGTGAACGTGGCCTTCGTGTCTTCACGGTCGAGGAACGCCTGCACGATCTCGTTGACGGCCTCGTCGCGGGCGCTGATCTGCACACCCTGACCCCACACGTACGCGTGACGGATCCCGAGGGCCCGCTTGATCAGCGGGTTCGCGATCGCCATGAGGCGACCGTTCGTCGCGATGCGCTTGAGGCCGTCGCGGGAGAACTCGTTGATGAGGTCGGCGTTGAGCTTCGCCCACCCAGAGTCCTCGGCCGCGAGCTGCAGCTGCGCGTACGACTCCTCGAGGCGGTGAATCACCGTCTCCCACTGGCCCGCCGAAACGGTGACCGTGCTGTCGCCAGCCGATGTCACCGAAGCTGCTTCTTGGAGGCCGAGAGCTTGCAGGATCTTGCCCACAGTGCGTCCTTCTGTTTGAGCGTGCGGGTGGTGGGTGCAGGATCAGTAGGGCGCGATGCCGTGCCATTCCTCCACGTACGGTTCGAACAGGTCGTCTTGGATTAGCCGGTGCCCGAGTAGGTAGTCGCCAGCCTGAGACATGGTGTCGACGGTGTCGTCATGCGCCCCGTTCGGGAACTGCTTCGCTTCCTCGACCAGCTCCTCCACGTTCGGTAGGAGCTTCGGGTCGGGGAGGACGATGTTCCCGGAGTAGGCGTACGGGCTGATGGCTGAGGCGCGAGCGTACTTCGATCCGCGAGGCTCGATGGGGATAAGGCCGGGGATCCGCTTGCCAAGTACGTTCATCACGGCGGGCCCGTTAGCTTTGTCCTCGACGAGCTTCGCGGCCGCTTGCGGCCACTTCGCGGACAAAGCTTCGACACCGTCACACGAGTCGTTGAAGTTCATGCGCCGGCGGATCATGTCGAGGAGGTACATCGTCGCGTTGATCCGCAGCCATACCGTCCCGACCACATAGTCGGATCCGGCGGTGTCTTTGAACGCCATGTCCCACGACTGGATGAGTTCGTGGTCGTCGCGTTCCCCGACGCCTGGCACGGTGCGTGCACCGTTCGCGGCTTCCACCCACAGTGGCTGGTCGTACCGCGCCCACACGGCGGGGAAGGTCCCGCCCTCGTCGGGTGATGGGCGGCCCTGGTAGAGGGCGCCGAAATCGCGGGGCCCGGACTGGACCCGGATCTGCTCCCATTCCTCGTCGGTCCGCCCGATGTGGCCTGTGAGCTCGTTCTTCCGTGCGGACTTCATCCACTCGCCGGGTTCCCGGCCGAGGGGGTCGGTTTCGCCCTTGTTCGGGTCGTGGTCGGCGAGGGCTGGGATGTTGATGACACGCCACCTCTTGGCGTCTGGCTGGGACAGCAGGTAGCCGGCGAGGTCGTCGTTGTGCCAGCGGGTGAGGATCAGGATGACGGGCGCCCCGGGCGCGAGTCGGGTCGATCCGACGGACCGCCAGAAGTTCTTGGCCCGCTCACGGAACGTGGGCGACTCTGCCTGGTCGCGGTTGGCGACGGGGTCGTCGATGAACAGGATGTCGGCGGGCTTGCCGGTCAGGCCGCCGGACAGGCCGACGGCCTTCACGCCGCCCTTGTGCCCTTCGAGGGACCACGCGGACACGGCACCGTTGTCGGATGCGATGCGCAGCCCGAGGTCTAGCGTGCCGTCCTGGCCGGAGTTGTCGGTGATGTGCTTCCGGATGTCCCGGCCGAACTCCTGCGCGAGTGACGCCGCGTAGGACACGACAGCGATGCGCCGCTCAGGATTGCGGGTGAGAAACCAGAGGGGCCCGATCTTCGTGACCCTCGTGCTCTTACCCTCCTGTGGGGGCATGCTGATGATCAGCCGGTTGATGCGTCCCGCTTCGACGTCGACGAGTGCTTGGTCGATGAGGTCGAGGGCGGGGGTCTGGACTGTGGTTGGCTCGATCGCTTTCGCGAGAGCCCCGGGGGTTTCCCAGACGTGAGCGGGCCGTTTGGGTTCGAACTGCATTGCTGCTCGTTCGAACCAGGACGCGCTCACTGGGTTCCCCTCGGATGGTTGGGTGGCGCCGGCCTCTGGGGGTTGACCGGCGCCCTACCTGGTGGCCTCAGTAGGGCCAGTAGTTGACTTCGCACATGTCAGTTCCCCCTTCCCGTGGTTGTGGTCGGTCGGGGGTGTGTGCCTCTGTCTGTTTCGGCCGCAGGTATGAGGTGGTGCCCGGTGTTGCGTCCGACGTGCGCTGCTGCTGGCCCTCATCGATTGGTGCAGGGCGGGCCGCTTGGCTGGTCGGTACGTTGTGGAAGTCTGCGGTTGCGTCCGGCCTCGGGGGTTACCGGCGTGCAGGTTACTTGGCCGCGTTTCCCTAGCCTCCGTGCGCCGGTCAGCTAGGTACATCTGAGGGGCGGGACCCGCAAGAGTCGAACCGGGGTCCATGCCAGGAAGTCATCCTGACCGCTCTACCACTGAGCTATCCCGCCCAATATTGAGTTGTGGCTCGGGTAACCTCAGCGCATCTCGGACGCTTGGCATTCTCCCCGGTGGCCTTACCGCCAATCAGACTGAGGCGGGTACGAAAAAGTGGCCCCGCTTCTGGAGCCACTGATCGCACTATGAGAACAGTATGGGGACAGCCATCAACTGTCAAGCGTAACAGTGACCCCTGTTGGGGGTGCTAATTGGCATGAGTGCCAGATGTCAGCAGCCGTGTAGATGTGCTCCCGGGTGCTCAGGTCGCATCGGCCGTACAGCTTGCCGCGTTGCGCCCACTTCTTCAGCGTCTCGTATGGGGTGCTGATGTGCTTCGCTTCCCGGAGCGCTTTGGCGAGGAAGCGGAGGGAACCGGTTGCGTGCCAGGCCTGTCCGATCATCCACTGTTGCCGTTCGGCGACGTCCCACACTGCGTGGCAGGTCCGGCACTTCCCGGTGGGGGATCCGACGACGGCGGTGACAAGTCCGTCGCAGTCCCCGAACCCGCAGATGCCGAGGCTGATGACGTCGAGGGCCCGGTCGGTTGCCCGCCGGCACTCGGCGAGGGATGCGGCGAGTTCTTGTGCGAGGTCGCCCGCCCAGTCCTCGCGGATGACCATGCCGATGTGCTGAGCGAGGAACACCGCAGCTTCGGTCGCGCGACGAGTCCGGTAGTCGACGGCCAGGGCGCCAGCCCACCCATTCAAGACGGAGGCCAGAGTCTCGCCCTTGTCGTGAGCGTCGAGGTCCATGCACGGACGAGAACCGGTCGCGCCGCCGCCGATCGCCGAGCTCGTCGCGTCCTGTCGGCGGATCGTGACCCTGAGGTTTGCCCACACATCCCCGACCGCTGCTAGATCCCGAGTGAGGTACGACGTGTGCGTCTCGCACAGGGTGAACCCGTCATACAGGGGGGCGTCACACCGCGCCCCGCACAGGGTCGCCTCGAGTACGGGCGTCAGCGTCTCTGTCATGCCTGCCCTTTCCTGCCCGGAGCCCCGGACCAGTACGCGATATTGCCCTTAGTGATGACAAAAATGACGGCGATCGTCAGTGGCGCGTACGCGATCAGAAGCACAACCATGAGCCCCTCAAAGAGTGCGGGCGCAAGGTCTCCCTTCGAGAGCCCCCAAGCGATCACCAGTGCGTATCCGACGCAGAACCATGTCCAGTTCAGCCGGTCGAAACGACTCATTGGTCGCCTCTCAGCCAGACGCTGGCGCCGTCGGCTCCGTGGAGTGTTTCGATGGGCATGAGGTCCGCGGCGGCGGTGAGGATGCCACGCACCTCAATCCGGTATTCGGTGCGGCCTACCTTCTCGGGCACCTCGGCCCAGGGAGTGGACCCGGGCAGTGCTTCCCATGCGCGCCTGCAGATCTCCTCGAGGGTGGCCTCACCCATTGACTGGTCTACCGGCCGCGCCCTCGTCCCTGATTCCATACGTACGATTCTACCCGTATTACTCGCCGCTCTACCGCTTATCGGGCGCTATTCAGGGCGTGAGTTCGCCGAGTGCGCGAAGTGCCTGAGGTACCACAGTGGGAACGAGTTCCCACTGCGACGGGGACAGGTTGAGGGCGTCGAGGATGGACCTGATCGCGGCGGCCACGAGGTCGCCCTGCTGCTCAGCGAGCCGGACGCGGCGTTCCTCGATGCCGGCCTTCAGTGCTGCGGTGGTGACTGCGACGAGGTGTTTCCGTTCCCCGAGGTACAGCTGGTACCAGGTGTTGAACTCGGCCTTCTCCGTGGTCGTGTCTACGGGGCCCTGCGGTCCGATGCCCTGCTGTGTCTCGGTCTTGCCCCACACAAGCTCGTCAGGCTCGAGCTCTCGCACCTTGGCCTGCAACCACAGGACCGTGCCATAGGTGCGGCTGATCTCGTCGAGGAGGGCTTTCGCCGGGTCGATGTCCTGGGGTAGCCCGAGTGTGACGATCGCTTTCTCCGTGGTCTCTCGTGCTTCCTGTTCTGCCAACCGAGCGGCGGCGGCTCGCTGAGCTTGGGGGGACTTGCCCCCGTGGCGGCCGCACCGCCTCTGGCCCCGCATGGGCGGAGCGCCGCACGAATTGCCGTCACGCTTTTTCGCGCCGCACTCCGCCCCACTCACCTACGCCTCGTAACCGGGGAGCATGTGGAGCGACCATGCAGAGACTTCACTGATGTAGACCTTCAGGAACTGCTGAGTGATGGGGAAGTTGGAGCCGACGCGGATCGTCACCTCTTTCAGGAAGATGTACCGGCGCGGGGGCTTTGAGACGTCAAGCTCCTTGCGAACCTGAACCGCTCGCTCCCACTTCTGGTCGGAGGCCGCGTCGTGGTCTTCGACCACGCTTTGCATTGGATGATCAGCGAATGCTTCGTAGTAGTGCTTCTTCCATTCGGTTCGCGTGATTGCCTTGCCGGAGATCACTCCACCCGGGGTTACGAGGGTGAGTCCGATGTTGTTGCCTGTGTTGTCGTGGTTAAGACCCAAGACGAGATCGAGAGCAAATTGCAACTCATCATCCTCTTCGGAAATCAGCTCCTCGATACCGTCGCGGAGCCTGTCCTTCTGCTCGTCAGTCCAGTTGGCGGTGAGTTCCGTGGGTGTTTCCTCGGTCATGGTTCTCCTGCGTTGGTGAGCGGCGTGTTCCGCGTCACGTTCGAGCCTAGCGATTGACGCGGACGGTTCACTGACACGTTGCCCCGCCACGCTTCTTCGCACCACACTCAGCCACCAGTTACGTACCTCCAGAGGTCGACGAAGAAGGGAGCCATGATCGGGATGGCAGCAATTCCAGCGAACACGAGGGTAAGTGCCGCCACCCCGAAGACCCACCACCACCGCTTGGTGTCTTTCTTTGACTGCCTTCCGACCCGCCCAGATTCTGTCTGCATCTCCGTCAGCATCCCTTGCACGGCCATAGCCATGTCATAGGTGTTGTCCTGAATGGCCGCCTGACGATCATCGCGCTCTCGTCTCGCTGCTTGCATTGAAGCCATCGCCTCCTCAGAGACGCCAGCAACGTCCGGTCGGACGGGCTTGGGCAGCAGATCCCCTACTGCTTGGGCCGCACCGCGGGTGGCGCTCAACGGTATGTAACTCTCCGGCGAGGTCTTCTTGAGTTCTACCTTCGGTGACTGGACGCTCTGCGCGATGATTCCCTGGAGCTTCTTACTGATCCCCTCGAAAGGTTCGTTGAGCTTCTGCGAGAACGATCGCATCACCTTTGAGAGGTCCGCTTTCGCCTTCTCGTACTGCTCGCGCTCCTCGGGTGTGATGTCAAGCGGCTCGCCAGCATTGTCGGCCTTCTCAATCTCACGCATGCGGCTGAGTTTCATGCCGCGTCCGCTAGTCGTTATGTCCGCGACATTCAAGTCGGGCTCTCGCTCGTCTTGGAGTCCATCCTCGGGGATCTCTTCTGGCTCTCCGGCCTTCTCATCGCTCATCGTTCGAGCCTACCGATGTGACGGCGGATTCCGTTCCTGGCTGCGATGCGGCTTATCAGCCGGAACAGGTTGCGGTAGCGGCCGTGCGTGGTTTCGTGAAAGTCTGCGGCCGTCGACGCCCGCGCCGTCGTAAGCGCCACGCGCTCACCCTTCTCACGCTTCGTCGCAGCACGCTCAGCCATCCGACTCACACTCCTGAATCCGAGCCCAGTTGTCCGTACTGTTCTTCGAGTAAACGCCGCTGGAAGCTTAAGTCGACGAATCCGTCATCTGCCACCTTGCAAAGAACTTCATTGGTGCATATGGATTTGATCTCTTCCTCTAAGGAGGATCGGCGCTCCGGCTGGGACAGCCATTCACCAAGTAAATCTATGAAATGGTCTCGCATTGCGGCAACAATTTTCCGCTGCTCGAAGATGAACTTCATCTGCGGCTGCTCAACTGTGAACTTCCTCAACTCGCACTGAACATAATATCGGCTTACCGCGTAGTTGTCTGCGTCGAAACGCTGACAGAAATAATTCAGCGCTGGTGCAAATCCGTCCGCCTTACCCACAAGTTCAAGCCGAAGTCGGTTGGTGGCTATGGTTGTCGCAGCCGAAGCCTCAATCATGGCGTCCTCATCTATACCCGCTGCCACGGTGATGTTGTACACCTCCGAGGCGAGCGCCCCCACCCACTCCTTCACGCGTTCTAGGGACGCTAGCTCTGATTGGTGTCGAAAGCTTCGGTCAATGCCAGCTTGCTGCGCTTCAAGCTGTTTCTTCAAAGATGCTTGTGCTTCCTCTCGCGCTTCTCCGTCCCTGATGGCCTGCGCGAGATTCGATGCTTCCCACAGTTCTTGCTGTTTAGCGTTGGTTCGATTGAGTACCCACACAGCTGCGATGGCAGCTACTACAGCGCCGATGATGGCGCCTATAGTGCCGCTGAAGAGTTGCAGCCACCACTCCCGCCCAATTGGGAAGCAGTAGGGGATGATTCTCGCGTTGCC
Organism: Arthrobacter sp. CP30; assembly: GCF_053470025.1. NCBI lineage: Bacteria > Bacillati > Actinomycetota > Actinomycetes > Micrococcales > Micrococcaceae > Arthrobacter > Arthrobacter sp. CP30. The sequence continues at coordinate 196,085 of NZ_JBQEMM010000003.1, read as the reverse complement.
CTCGTCGATGAGGAGGCAGGTCAGTGATTCCACTACCGCAGTTTATGGTCAAGGAGCAGCAGGTTGCCGTTTAACGATTGAGTATCGTGCGGGCACGGTGGGCGGCCGTCAGGTCAGCGAACCGGCCCGCCTGGACGATGGATGAGGCACCACACGCGATGGCATACGCGTAGCTTTCGAGCGCGTCCACAAACGATGGGATGGTCATGGCACTGGCTCCCACGGGACGATCAACGGCTTTCCGCCGAACTCCCATAGGACATCGGGTGTCAGCTCGCCGCCGTCCGCGTTGATGAAACCTACGGCGTAGCGACCCCCTGAGCGGAGGACGACGGTGTCGGATACATCGGAGGTGAGGACCGCTGCGCCTGGGCGGAGCGCATGGAGTTCAGCTCGTGAGCAAATCTCCCGCTGCTCCCCGGCGCTCATGCCCGTACCTCGAGGATCTGAGCCAGCGTGTAGCGGTCGGTCCACGAGTAGCCGGTCTCGACGCTGACGGACTTCGCGTTGACCTTGGCAACGCGGTGCCACCCGGAGGTGGTGCGGACGGCGCGGGCGGCCTTCAACTCCTCGGAGGTGAACGGGACGGGCGCGTTGCGCTCACGGTTCGCGGCGATGTCCTGCTGGCGCTCGGTGTCCTGCTGCGCGGCGACGGACGCCTTCGCCTGGTCGATGGTCCGCTCGATGCCCGCGGCGTGCTGCCGTGCCTGGCGGGGCGTGTTGCGCCGGCGGATTCCGGAGAGGATGCCGTGGTCGAGTGGCTTCCCGCGGGTTGTGTCTATGCTGGTGTTCATCGGACTAACCTCCGGTCGTGCCCCGGCTGTTCGCGCAGTGCGGGGCTTCTACGTGTCAGTTCATTCTACCGGCTTGTAGGCGGCAAAGCCACTACCGGTGGCCGGTATTTCGGTGATGGTGATGATGATTTGGGCTGGGCCTTTGGTCTCCGCGGGTCGGAGGTCGGGGCCGGTCATGTACTGGTTTGAGTCGTCGGCGCACAGTCCGTAGTCGATGAGCCCGTCGACGACGGCTTTCGCGGTGGGCATGAGGTTGTGGACGTCGTACGGCCGGGCGGTCGGCTTCGTCACGGTCATGGTGATGCTGACCCTGTCGAGACCCATGACCAGGTGGGCTTGCCTGGCCCGAATGTGCGCCGCTGACCGCCATGCCCTGGTGAGCTTCGCCTTCTTCGCCCAGTGCAGGCGCTGGTTCAGGTTGATCCAGTCGGCCGGCGCCGGAACCACCAACTCCCATGACCCGCCGTTCACGCGCCCCTCCTACCCGACGCTGCATTGCCGCCCATCGGGAGCCGTTGAAGGCGCTCAGAAGCCCCAGAACTTGTCGAGACGGACTGGTGGGCCCGACGGGCCGTTGCGTCGCCCCTGACCCCCGCCACGGGCCGCCCAGCCAACAACGAACGCTCATGCTCCCACACCGCAAACACCCGAGCCTCATACGCCCGAGCATCCACCAACGCAATCCGTGTCACCTCCACCCGACGCGACACGCGCACACGCACCCTATCCGCCGTGCCCGACAACTCCGAACGCTCCCGGCTCAGCCGGACCACCAACGCATCCGTGATCGCCTTCGCCTCCTCAAACCGGGCCTCAGCCACCAACGCCCGCGAAGGTCGCGAGTCGGGGGAGTCGGTCGCCCTACGGGAGGGTGTGGTGTTCGCGCTCATCGGATGGCCTCGTCGAAGTCTTCGTGCTGCCCCCACTCGCCATCCTCGTTGGCCTCGGAGCATTCCTTGCAGTAGTGCCGAGGAGGGACGGTCTTACAGATGACGCCGGACCAGTCGAGTCCTTCCCCGTACTCGTGAGTGCACTCCCATTCCTCCTGCTCGGCATAGAACGTGGTGCACCCCAGACAAGCAACGGTGTAGGTCTCCCATTCGTCGGGAAACGGCCACTCGAGCAGGGAAGCCGTACTACATCCAGGGTTGTTCCCTGCGCAGTCGTAGCGCGGGTCGTCGCTTAAGTCCGGCTCTTGGTGCTGGTCGCACTCGGACCAGACGGGGTAGCGCGTGTTGTGGGTGGTGCTCATGATCGTTCTCCTGGTGTCCAGTGTTTGCCTTGGTGGGTGGGTGGTCTGTCGCCGACGAGGATGTCGGCTTTGCAGCAGTGGCAGGTGTGGGCTTGCTGTTCGGGGTGGTCTTCGCAGGGTGGCCCGGGTGGTGGTGCTTCGCGGGGTTGGTCGGGGCGTTCCCAGTGCTTCCCGTCGAGGAAGATGATGGCCGGCGTCTGCTTGGTGGGGTCGTTCGCTACCCGGATCGCTGCCTCGCACAGGGCCGGGTAGCTGGGGATCGTGCCGAGGTTCTTCCCGATCAGGGACACGATGGCTTCGATGGACCAGCGGGGCCGGATCTCGTGTAAAAGCTGAGCCAAGAGGAATGCCTGGGGTCGGGTCACGGGTGCCGGATTTTCAGCAGGCAAACGACTCACACCTCGCGTTTAATGTCCTGAACGATTGCTTGCTTGTCTTGGATTTCATCTTGAAAACCTTCGAGGGCTGGGAGGTTCTTTAAGTACTTGGTCTTGGTATTGGTATTGGTCCTTTGTTCCGCCACCGTTCTTGCGGTGTTCGGAACGGCGTTCCAGCCTTGTTCTGAACGGGCTTATCGGCCGTTCCTGTCCTGCCGTGCGAGCCACGCATCCTTCCGTTCCTTTGCCCTCGCCCGGTCCTTGAGTACCCGGTCCTTGGTTCGCTGGTACTCGGCCCAGTTCCGAAACATGTAGTCGTCGCCGTCCGCCTCCCAGAAGTCGGTGGCAATGAGCTTCTTCGCCAACGTCTTCCCGCGAGGCCAGGAGTCGACGAACCAGCCGGGGATCTTTCCATCCGTCAGGAAATCCGTGCAGTACGTCCCACACACCAGCCACAGGCCGATCGCTTCGAGGCCGGCACGGCGGACCTTCGGGTGGGAATGCATCTTGTCGTCAGCGTTGAACCAGGCCATTGGATACCTCTTCGCCCTTCGATCGGGCCTCGACTAGGTTGGAGCGGTGACTCTTACAAATGAATCCGCGGCCTTGTTCGCTCAGGTGTTCCCCGTTCTGCTCGTGATCCTTGCAATCGAAGGCCGCGTGATTGACTACGGGAAGCTCGGCAAAGACGCGAGAAACACGTTCATCACGGGACGATGGTTTGTGGTCGGGCTGAGCCTTACCGGGACACTCGTCTCGCTTGCGCACGTAGCTGACCCTGGAGGCCTGTACGGCGTCATGTCGGAGCGATTCGCTGGCCTCTTCATCCGCATCGCTTTCGGGGTCACAGTGTTGGGGTTGATCGTTCTCTTTGGCGTGCTGCAGTACCAGGAAACCAAGGAAAAGACGCAGGGGCGCTAACTTAGTTTCATGGAAATGACTCCCGGTACTGCCGCTCTCATGGCGCAGGTGATCCCGACTTTGCTCATCGTCGTAGCTTTGGAGCCGACACTGCGCGGGCGACGTAAGGATTTGAAGAAGCTGCACCCCTTCGCTCACTGGATTACCGGCAAAGGGCGAGAGTCCGCCGTCGTCACTAGCCTCGTGTCCATTATGTTTTGCCTTTATGTCGTCTTCTCTGACCAACCGAATATGCTCGCGACGTATTGGGTCGTGGGCTGGACGACTTGGCTCTTCGTGATGCTGCTTCTGCTCTTGGCGGTCATGTTCGCTATCGAAGACAATTCGAGAGAGGGCGGCTAGAACTCTGCATGAAGACGCTGCCGACCGCACATTCACCTGTTGGATGCAGTCGTAAGTTGCTGCCCCGGTTAGGATCTGCTCATGGTTCCGTGGATCAGTACTGAGTGGTGGCAGATTCTTCTCGATGGGACGTTCGGTGCGCTTGTTGCTGCGGGCGTCAGCGTCTGGGTCGCCCTGCTCGTCGTGAAGCGAAGCAATAAAGCGCAACGAAAGATAGCGAAGAAGCAGCTGAGGTCTCAGGAAAAACTCCTCCGGGAAGAGATGGCGGAGGTGCGAACTAACACTCGTCAAGATGCCCTTGTCGACGCTGTGGTCTCCTATTTGGCGGCAATGAATCAGTTCGTCACGCTCCCGGGTCCTGACTTTGCCCGGTCTCAGGAGATAGCGCTTGAACTCGATCGCCAGATGTTCAGGCTGCTCTTGTTGGGTGACGAATCGGCTCGCCTTGGAAGGTTGCTGCAAATCTGGCCGCAACACTTCGTCGCTCTCCGTTACAGGGCATTGGCAAGTACCAGCTCGGATGACGAGAAAGCAGAGAGTGAGGATCGGATCCTCGACGCGATCACTCAGCTCGAGCGGCTGGTGCCTCAGTGGGTTGAAGGCTCCAACGAGCAGCGTCAGGCAATCGAAGAGGAGATTCGTGACGAACGAAAGGGGGTTGCAACCGTGCTCGGACAGGAGGTAGTCGACTTCCTCGAGGGGCGCGGACGCCTCTGATTGGATAGCTGCCGGCGCTGCCGACCGATCGTCGCTAGGGTTCGCAGCATGACTATCGAGTGGGGGACTCCCGTCGGCTGGACGGGTACGCGTGAGGAAATCGCCGGGATGTACGGCGGTACGAGGTTCCAGGGAATGGAGACGCCGAGCTCGTCGCCGAATGTGCTGCTGTTCTCTGACCCGAAGGTGGGTAGTGAGAACGGGTACGAGTTCGACGGGTGGTCGACCGACGGCGAGGTCTTCTCCTATACCGGCATGGACCGGGAGGGTCCGCAGAAGATGCACCGGGGCAACCTTGCCCTTCGCGACCACAAGCTGAACGGTCGGGCAGTCCGTGTCTTCGGCGTGAGTGGCAAGGCCGCGACCGGGAACGGGCTGACCCGCATCTACTTGGGCGAGTTCGCACTCGATGACGAGCATCCCCATTCGACCGAGGACGCTCCAGGAGCGGACGGCGTCATGCGCACCGTCTTCGTGTTTCACCTTCGCCCGGTCGGCAAGGTGCTGCGCCGCGACGAAGATGTGAGCTCGAAAGCCGTCGCGCCCACGGGTACGGGCTCCGCGGTACGAGTGCCGCTCGAGGCTCACACTGTCGGCGAGTTCGAGCGCACCGCCGTGAATGCAGGCACGAGTAGGAAGCGGGAGCAGGACCTCGTTGAGGTGTTCCAGCAGGTTCTGCACAGCCGTGGACGTGAGCTCGACCGTTTCAAGGTGTATCCGAAGGGCAGCACGATGCCGCTTTTCACGGACATACATGACGCCACGGAGGGCGTTCTGTACGAAGCGAAGGCTGATGCCACGCGTAACAGCGTGCGTGGTGGACTCGGGCAGCTGCTCGACTACCGGCGATACGTCGACGGCCAACCCTGCCGGCTGCTGCTCCCGGCCGCACCGAATGGGGACCTGCTCGAGCTCCTGGGCGAGCACGACATTGCTGCAGTGTGGCGCGTGGGCGATACGAACTCGTTCCAGATTCACGAAGGCGGGACGACCCGGTCGTTCTGACTGATGCCTCCGATGGCTTTGAGTGGTCATTAGTCGTCGCCGCCCGATCTGCAGGAGAAGGGGCTGCACCCGCCCAGCGAGCTGTCGTCTTCCAGGGACTCCTCGAACTCGGCGGCCGCGATGGCATGCAGAAGGTTGCCCTGCCTGTTGGCCCACTCGTGGTAGCTAACTCGGTCGATTGGAGCCTCGGAAAGTGCGAGGCGCGAACGGTGGAGAAAAGCCTGACCCAGCAGCGGCTGGCCCTGGGCATTAGCCTTCGCCGACCCGGCCCGGATAGAAGCGTCGAAGTCGACAGCGTCCTGCCACTCGGCTGAATTGTTGTCGCGGAGGTCGCGCCACTGGCGGTTCGTGTGGAACGGGCAGCCGATGCATGCTGACTTTGGGGTGGAGCCGAAGCCCTGCGAAGTCAGGAGGATGATGCACTGCTCCCGGCTCATGCCCAGCTCTAGCAGCGGGTATCGGTTGCGAGAGTAGGAGACATCGCCGGTCTTGAGGTTGCCCTCCTGATCGAGGGCCCGATCGCGCTCGTCCGTGCTGATTCCGATCCATTGATCGACAGAAAGACCCTTGGACACCCGGCCCGGCTTACCGTCCTCTCGCGGCTCGGCGCCGAGTAAGCGGCGGACCTGCTCTTTGATCGGCTTGAGCTTGTACTCGCTGGTGCACTGGCGCCGGGTCATACCGTCGCCGCCATCCTGGTTCTTGATGTAGAGCGGCATCGAGGCGAAGCGGTGAGCGGGGTCGAGTGCGTCGCTGCGGATGTTTCCGGAGGAGACGCGGTAGATCGGGATGCCGGCGGGCTCGGCGATCTCCTTCTCGATGCGATCGAGGTGCGCGTACACCGACGCTGGCTCCCAGCCGGTGTCCGAGAAAATCGCCCCATCAAGCTTGGGGAGCTTCCCCATGGCTGACAGTAGGAGGAGCGCGGTCGACTGCACTCCAGCACCTAGAGACAGGATTTGCGGGCTCAATCTGAGCACCTGCACTCGCCGGTGATTCCATTGGGTGCGCCGCAGGAGTTGCAGATCTCGGGCTTGGTGATGGTTCGCATGGTGTTTCCTTGAGGTAGAGGGTGGTGCTGCCCCGCATTACAGGGGATGCGGAGCAGCGCAGAAGGAGGGTGTTAGTTGCCGGCCAACCAGGCTGCGTCGGCGGCCTCGTCGACCACAGGATCGGAAAGGACCCCGTCAGCGTCGACGACGTCCTCGGCCGCCTGGTTCTTCTCGGTGGCAGCGGTGATTAGTTCGTCGGTCAGCTGTTTCGCCTCGCTCACAGTGAGGTCCTTCGACCCGCTGATCTCGCGACCAACCCACCCTGTGACGACGCCGAGCATGTCGTCCTTCGTCGTGTAGCCGAGGGCCTTGAGCGCGTTGCCGAGGTCGGTCTGCTGCTTGCGAGAACACAGCGTCTCCGTGGATTCAGCCTCGGCGGGCCCGGCTGCTTCGGGCGCCGTCGGTGGGGGAGTAGAGGCTGCTGCCTCGGCGAGGCGGGAAGTGGCGGACTGCTGGGAAGGCTTGGGGTGCTCGCCGAGGTCTTCCATGACGGCGACGTCGGCCTCGTTGTAGGCGAGGCCCGCGAGGACGTCGGGTGCGACGACTCGGCACACATCGCCGATGGCGCGGGCGCGGAGCATGGCGATCGGCTCGGTCTTGTACTTCGCGTTGGACGCGTACCCGGCCTGCTGCGCCCGCTCGGGGGTCCACCGTGCGGTGGACACGGCGTCGGAGCCGCGGCGCTTGCCCTTCACGACGACTTCCTGCGCGGACTCGGACTCGACCCACACCTGGTGTCCGGCGGCGAGGACGATGGCGTGCATGGCCTTCGAGTAAAGGCCGGGGCGACCGCTGATGACGAAGATCGACGACATGGAGGCAAGGGGGTCGAGGCCGAGGGACTTCCCGTGGAGGATGGCGACGGCCGCTGCTTCGGGCTTGCCCTGGAAGTCGCGGGGCGCGAACGGGGTGCGGCAGATCTTGTCGGCGAGGGTGAATGCGTCGCCGAGGTCAGCGACCCATGCGGCGAGGTCGGTGCCGTTCTGGGAGTCGCCGAACTGGGCGATCTCCTGCGGCTGGTGGAGTTCGAGGTCGGTCATGGTCGGGGTTCCTATGCTTCTCGGGTTGCCCAGGCGGGCAGGCTGATGGGGTCGGCTTCGGGGTAGCCGGGCCAGGTCTCGGTGGCGCGGCAGTGGTTGTAGGTGTGGATGGCGCGAAGGTTGGCGGCCCTGCCGAGGTCGATCGCTTCGGCGTCGAGTTCCACTACGGACACGAGATACGGGGGTGCCTTCTCGACGAGGATGAACAGGAAGTCGGGTCGGGCGCCGGTGACGGCGTGGATGCCGTCGCGGTAGTGGGGATCCTGCTGGTGGTAGCCGAGGTCGAACGCGGTCTTCCCGAACTTCCGGGGATCCGCGGACGCCGCGGTCTTGAGGTCGGCGACGATCGGACCGATGGGCGACTCGAGGTCGAGCTTGTCCGGCCGGCACCTGAGCGCGGCCCCCGTGTCGTGCTGCCAGAACAGGGACTGCTCAGCTTTCCCGCCGGTGAGGGCGAGGCGGGCGACGGGGTGGGCGGCGACGCTGTCCCGCATCGCCTTCACCACGAGGTAGTCCTTCTTGAGAAGCGGCACCATGCCGTCGGCATACGCTGCGTCGCGTTCCTCCCGGGCTGCCTTCGTCCGCCAGTCAGCGAAGTCGAGAGCCCGGATCTTCGAGTGGTCGTCCTCGAGGACGAGGGAGTGGGTGGCGGTACCGACGTCGAAGATGCCCTTGTGCTCGGGGTTGTCCATGCGGTGCCGGTAGTGCGCCGGCGTCTGCGTGGCGAGGATCTTCAACCCGGTCGCGGACAGGCTGGCGTGCGAGTGATACTCCTGGTTCGAAAGGCCGTCGATCAGGCCTGTCTCGGCGATCGTCGCAGTCATCAGTAGCCCCTGATGATGTCTGCGGGGTGGTCAGTTCCGCCCCACTCCATGTCGTCTCCGCAAACCGGGCACTCGATGAACAGGAGGCTGTCCTCCCACTCCTTCTCGTCTGGCAGGTCGGCGACGGCGGATGAGTGGGGGTAGATGATTATGCTGGTGAGGCAGTCTTCGTCGGAGCATGTACCCCAGTGGGCGGTACGGTCTTCGCGTTCGGTGCTCATGGGAGGTCCTTCGGGGTTGTGACTTTCCAGCGGTGGGCTGGGGTCGGGTCTTGGAAGCAGCCGTAGCGGTCGTCGCGGCCGCATTCGTAGGAGTCGGCGTCGTTGTCGCAGTGCGGGCAGCGGCCCGTCTTCTCGGCGACTCGCTCGCGGACCTTCCACGAGGCTGCGTCGACGTGCTCGGCTGTCGCGTACCCGACGTGCTGCTCGCGCATCACTCGGCTGATGCTGGCCATTCGTGTGCCTTCGGTGCGCATCATCGGAGGACGTCCGCGATGATGAACGCGCAGGCGAGGATCGGGGCGCAGCACAGGAGGCAGAGGACGGACCGGACTACTTCGCGGGTCTCGTCGAACACGGGCGGGCGGCTCACCGGTTACCGCCGAGTGCGACCACTGCGGTCGTGAGGTTCTGCTGCTCGTGGTCGAGCCAGCTGTCCCGGTTCTGGTCCGTGTTCGGGACCCCGTACATGTTGACCAGGCAGTCGCCGGCCTGCAGCCGGTGCAGAGTGGCGACAGCTTCCATGGCGTCGGAGACGACAAACGGATTCACGTTCCGGTCGAGGACCGCCGCGAGGATTCGTGCCTGCTTCGAGTACCCGTTGTCGGCGTCCTCCGGGGTCGAGTTGGCCCACAGCTGCACAAGGACGTCGCTGGTGTCGGCGTTGGTAGGCTGGGACAGGAAAGAAACCACCTGAGCGGTGCTGATTTCTGGAAGGGTCGAGAGCTGCAACTCTCGGCCCTTCGTCGCGACGGCGGTCATGCTGCTGCCGCCTTCGCTGCGCCGAGCAGGTCCTGCTGGTTCCGGAGGCGAGTGAACTCCGTGACGTTCTCGTCCCGGCTCTTCGCGTCCCGGTCGTCGGCGTCCAACTTCCGGCACTCCTCCTCGTTGCAGAGGAGCCCGAGCTTCACGCCGAGCTTGTCCGCCCACGCGTCGAGTGCGTTCCAGATGTGGTCCATGGTGTTTCTCCTAGCTGGCTAGTGCTTGGCGGAGCCGCTTGTTGCGGTCCCGGGTCGATTCGGTCGGCTTTTGCTTGTGCTCGGTGAGCTCGACGATCTGCTGGTAATGCGCTTCGGTGAAGCGGATGGTGCGGGGCCCGAGCTTCAAGCACGGCCACTCACCGGAATGCCCCTTGGCCTTCACCATCGAGGCGGAGACGTGAAGCTTTTCGGCGAGGAGCGCCGGCGTGTAGTGGTCGTCGATCACGGCTGGCCCGATCCCACCCACACGGCACACACGCCGCCGGACCTGCCCGGGCGGAGGGACTGGTGGTAGCCGACCTTCCGGATGACGCCGCGCTTCGCTGCTGCGTGGAAGAGGCCGCCCCACCGGTTCGGGTGGTCAGCTTCAGGGACACCGCGGACGGCTTCGAGCGTGTAGCTGTCGAACGTCAGCCCGGATGCTGCCTCTGCTTCGAGGGCTCGCATGGCTACGGTCTTCCACGGTTCGGAAGCGTTGCGGTGGGCCCGCTCGACGCCCTTCTCGTCGTCCGGAGTGTCGATCTCGAGGACCAGCTGATCGATGACGTTGCTCATGCTGGCACCGCCTGTCGGCGTGACGCCTGACCAGTGCCGTTTTGCCGCATAGCAGTTGGTTCTACGGGGTCGAAAAGGACAGTTACGTCGACGCCGAGAACCTCCGCGATGCGCTCAGCTGTCTCGGGGGTGCAGGTGCGGTTGCGTCCAGAGGTCAGCTGATAGATCAGCGAGTGGCTGGCGCCGATCCGCCTGGACAGTTCGCGCTGCGGGATCTTGCGGGGGTCGATGGGGCGCCCTTTGCGGGCTGCCTCGACGTCGTCCTGCGTGATGACGAACGTCTTCAGGCGTTCGGGACTGGTGAGCTTCATGTAGGTTCCTTTCCTCCAACGCTTGGGTCTGCGATAGAACAACGTGCACTCCTATTCTCCCTTGGTAGTCGCCTATTGGCAACCGCTTGATGTGTAACTTACGCCTACCAGTAGTCACTCGTCAACTAGGGGAGCGAAGCTAGTCACCAATGGTGGGGCGGTAGGCCCTTCAGCATCACAAGATTTAGTAGGCGCAAACCGTACGATGGGCTTACGCCTACCAGTAGGCGGTACGGAAAGCAGTGGATTGCACGGCCCAACAAGGAACGAAAGCATCTGCCCCATGACTACAACATTCCCTGGTGACGGTATCCAGAACTTGATCCTCAACCGCAAAGGCGACCGCTCCTACGGTCGCCTTGAGCGAGACGCCGGCGGCTACCCGACCGCCAAGGCGATTCAGAAGGCTGCCAACAGTCCGGCCTCCGGCTTTGCCGATCCGCGCACCATCGCCGGCCTGTCTCGCGCCCTCAACGTCCCGATCGCGGACGTCATCCGTGCGTATGCCGTCAGTCTGGGGCTGCCCATGGAGGCCGAGGAGAGGGGAGTGCTGCGCATCATTGGGGCAGGAGACCTCCCGAAGGAAGCTCAGGAGCTTCTGATCACGATCGCCCGGGACCTGCGGAAGGCGTACGAGACGCCGTGGCCCGATGCAGATTCGACTTCAGCTTCGGGGAAGACCGTGATGCTGCAGGATGTAATCGACGCTGACGGTTACCGGCTTGCTGCACACAAGGGCGATCCGAACGTTGATCCCGAGGCGAACGAGCCTTAGGCAACATAATGTCAGGGCTCGTCCGTAGGGTCTGAGGCCTTATGGACTTCGAGAAATACATCGCTGAGACTGGGGTCACGGTGGTTGAGGGGTCACTGCCGAATGGCTGGTGGGGCGCTTACGACTGGAGATCACACACAATCCGGCTGCGGCCGCGCCTGGGTGTCGTGCAGTACGGGACGACGCTCGGGCACGAGCTGGGTCATGCCTTGTACCGCCATCAAGGTACGACGCCGAGGCAGGAGCGTCAGGCCGATGTGTGGGCAGCCCGCCGTCTTATCAGGGCGTCGGACTTCATTGACGCGTTGCGGGTCAGCGAGAGTCCGGTAGGTGTCGCGCAGATTCTGGGTGTGATGCCAGCGAACATCCACACGTACATTTCAACTCTGTCACCCAACGAGGTCGTTCTGATCCGCAAACTGATTCAGAGAGAGGAAGCATGCTGACCGAGCGGGATCGGCTGATCCTCGACTTTGAGGGCAAGCACCTCAAGCACCAGGGCTCGAAGGAGGGTGCGATTCGTGACCTCTTCGGCAGCGTCACTCTTTACTGCCAGCAGCTCGCGCATCTACTGACGACGGAGCAGGCTCCGGCCTACTCGCCGATGACTGTCCGACGAATGCAGCGGCGTCTAAGGCCTGTTCACAACGTGAACACTATCGGCCGCTATGGCACCGTATAGCTGCGCGTCAGCCCTCTTCCTGCCGCGGAATGCCGGGGGACACGCCCAACCGCGCCGCTCGAAAAGGGGTTCGAATCCCCTTAGCTCCACGACGAACCGCTGGAACTCGAGGGTAATCCCTTGAGTCCGGCGGTTTTTTGTTGCCCGCGACGAATGTCGCCGCGCGCCCGACGGCGACCCCCTCGATCAGATGATCGCTGCCGGCGCAGCCGCCACGAATCGGCGATCGACGCCTGATGCCGAATGAGCGGTGCCCGCTGGCGGTGTGTCCGCAGGGCCGCCAGCAAGGGCGTGGTCCCGGCTGAGGGGCCACCGCCTGAGCTACGTCCCAGGGGTCCCGTCCGCCCGCAGCAGTCGTTCAGCGGCGGCCTCTGCGGCGAGCTGCTCATCGGTCACGATCTCGCCGCGCAGGTGGCCTCCGCTGCGAAGCATCGTCCGGAGTTCCTCCACGCCATAGGACACCGGCCATCGGCTGTGGGCGACAACGTGGCAGTTCGGGCACAGGGGCACCAGGTCCGCTGTCGGGTCCACGTCATACCGGTCCGTCAGATGCGCCAGGGGAGTGGTGTGGTGGAGTGCGACGAGGTCCCGCCCGTGCTCCCCGTACGTCGACTCCATGTCGAGCCCACAGGCATGACAGGCCGAGCCCCGATGGGCGAGGGCAGTGCGCCGCAGGTCGTCGTCGTACTCGGAACGATCCACGATCAGGCGGCGGGTGAGGTGCGGCGGCAGGACACCCGGCGGCGGATGCACTGCCCCCTGGGCCGGGACGACCGACGCAGCCCACAGGCTCCTCAGGCCTGCAGCCTGCCGGTCGTCCACCAGTCCGGACGCGGCCGCCGATGTGAGAAAGCCCTGCTCCGTGTTCTCGAGGAGTGACGAAGGAATCTGGTCGCCGTGTTGCACCAGGAGATCGAAGTCGACGTCGATACCCTGTCCATCGGACGTCCCCGGAGAAACGCCTGCGACGACGCCGTGACCCGCGATGCCCTGCATAGCGGGTCCTCCGTGCGCGATCAGCAGCCAGACGTCCGCCCCGACAGGAGCGACCGGAGGCCCTGGCAGCGGCCAGTGCCGCCGGATGATGCCCGTGCGCCGGACCGTCTCCGCATCGGCGGCGTAGATCCCCGGCCACTGCGGACCCGTCGTGCTCCACGCAATGATCAAGGCCACCATGGTGCCGAGTCTGCCACGACCAGCCGCAGCGTGTTCCGCATCGCATCCGAACGGCGCGGTCACGTGGACAGTTGTGCGGGCTGTCGCCGGGCGGTCTCCCGTGCACGGTCAGAACCCGGACGGCTTCGGTCCTCCAGGACTCAGCCCTGCAGCAGCCATCGGACGGCGTCGTCTCGTTCGGCGAAGAACCTGATCGTCATCGGCGAGCGGACGGTGAAGGCCGTGAGGACGAGGTCGACGGCGTCGGAACCGAGGATGACGACGCGTGCGGGGTGGCGGTAGGAGAGGACGGCCTGACGGGCATCCCAGGTCACTTCCCTGAGTGCCGATACCTCGACGAGCAGCGGCAGGGTGGATCCGCCCGAGGAGGCGATCGCCCGACCTGCCTGCACGACGTCAGCGCGTTGCACGACCATCCGGGGCGCGCAGCGGACGCGCAGCAGGAAGGGCAGGGCCGAGACCGACACCCGGGACGCGCGCTGGGTCATGACCTGTGAATCCATCGAGAGAGACCGCCTCATATGGGCCTCCGACGGCATTCCACCGCTGCCCGGGCCGACACTGAGCCGCGTGTGCACGGCGGGCCGCGCACAGGGGCGCCGACCAGCACGCATTCGACGCCACTGAGGCAACGGATGGGTCGGTAGGGGAGGAGTCCTGCTGCGCGCTCCGGGCGTGGTCAGCGGGCGCTCCGACGGCGTGAGGGGTCAGGCAGGCATCAGAGGACCCAGGGGCGTCGTTCCCTCCACAGGCCCAGGTCTTCCATGCCGTCGATCAGGATCCGCACGCCGTGAGCGAGCACCGGGCGGTCGTGCTCGACGGCGACCAGCGGTCCGTAGTGACGCAGTTCCGCCATCTCATTGGCGAAATGCAGTGCGCGGGCGTCCTGGGCGGTCAGGGTGCCGCCGCCGGCCGCTACCGCTTCGAGGGCCTCCTGCGCGGCGCCGAACGCGATGGCATGCGCCAGGTCCGCCGCGGAGCCCGCGAAGTCGTCGCGGGCGGCCGTGTCCCAGCCCCGCAGGAGAGGCTCCTCCTCGACGCGGAGACCGGTCGATTCCCATTCCCGTGCCATGCATCCCCCGATGATCGTGTGCCGAGCCGAGGTCCCAGCGTCGCAGCCGCGCCCCTCCGCTACAACCCGCGTGCTCCTCCCGGGTGAAGTCGTTAGCCGGTCGTGACCTCGGCGAGTGCCCCCTCGTCGGCCGGTGCGGGCCGTGCCAGACTGGGAGGCATGTGTCCTCCTTCAGACCGTCCCCAGGATCCCGCCAACGCGTCGGCGGCTCCCGCACCGTCACCCGGCGCCGACCGGGACGCCGTGCCGCCGGAACCGGCGACGGACCGTCACCTGGCGTTGCGCCTCGACGATGCCTGGCTGCGCTTCCAGACCCGTCTCGCTGTCCGACGCGGCCGGGTGCACACGGTGATCCCCTACACCGGCTACGGCACGACGGCGTGGGTCCGGGTTCTCGCCCGCGTGGTCCTCGCTGATCCGCGGGACACCGGCGGCGGCTCGGAGTCCGGCCCGCTGAAGCCACTGCAGGAGGGGATGCGCGGCTGGCGCAACTTCACCAGCGCACCCGTCGCCCACGCCGTCGTGCACGTGACCGTCGGTGACGCGGTGCACGACGTCGTGGCCGACCGCGGTGGTGTGGTCGATGCCCGCATACCGGTGTCCCTGGACGCCGGATGGCACACCATCACCGTGCAGTCCGGGCAGTCGCGCACCGTCGAGGCGCCCGTCCGCATCGTCGCGGACGGTACGCAGTTCGGGGTCGTGTCCGACATCGACGACACGGTCATGGTCACTGCCCTGCCGCGCCCGTTCCTCGCCGCGTGGAACACCTTCGTGCTCGACGAGCACGCGCGCACCCCTACTCCCGGAATGGCCGTCCTGTACGAGAGGATCGTCCGGACCATCCCCTCCGCCCCCGTCCTGTACCTCTCGACCGGTGCATGGAACGTCGCGCCCACGCTGTCCCGCTTCCTCTCCCGCAACCTCTACCCGGCGGGACCGAAGCTGCTCACCGACTGGGGACCCACCCGCGACCGCTGGTTCCGGAGCGGCCAGGACCACAAGCGCACCTCCCTCGAGCGGCTCGCCGAGGAGTTCCCGGGCGTCAAATGGCTGCTGGTGGGCGACGACGGCCAGCACGACGAGGCCATCTACTCGGAGTTCGCCCGGCGCCATCCGGAGAACGTGCGCGCCATCGCGATCCGGCAGCTCTCCGCCGGAGAGGCGGTCCTGGCCGGTGGCCGCTCGAAGTCGGGCATGCGGGACACCCCGGGCATCACCTGGATCTACGCTGCGGACGGCGCGGGCATGTCGGCCCGCCTCGAGGAACTCGGCATCATCCGCAGCGAGGTCCGGTCCGCTGACGTCCCGGAGGAGACCGACGTCCCCGGGACCACCGACTGACGCCCTCGGTGTGGCCGCGTCATGAACAGCCGCACACTTGATGGTCCCGATCATGTGTCGTAGCGTGTGGTTCAGCTACTGAGGTAGCGGGTCAGCGACTTCCGCGAGGAAGTGTGGGTGCCTCCATGTGGGCCTGACATTCGTACGCAGTACCGCCGGTGTCCGCGCCGGTCGTTCCCCTGCACACCATCGTTCCCGGCGCGCACGGCGCAGCTGCGGGCACGTACGAAGAGGACCCATGCCGCCACCTACCTATCCCGCCCTGTCCTACGAGCTGTATCCACCCAGGAATCCCGCCGCCGAGGAATCCCTGTGGACGTCCATCCGCCGGCTGGAGGACACGCGCCCGGACTTCGTGTCCGTCACGTACGGCGCAGCCGGCAGCAACCGCGAGACGGCCATCCACCTGCTGCGGCGCCTGCTCACCGAGACGACGCTGAGACCCCTGGCGCACCTCACCTGCGTGGGCACGAGCCGGACCGAGCTGACGCAGATCATCGAGCGCCTGATCGGTGGCGGGGTGCGGGGGATCCTCGCCCTGCGGGGCGATGCCCCCGAGGGTTTCGAGCCGGCTGCGGGCGACGTCGAGCACGCGGACGACCTCGTCCGCCTGATCCGCGAGGTGGAGGGCAGGCGCACCGCTCAGCTGGCCGCCGGCAGGGTCTCGGTCGGGGTCGCCGCCTATGCCACCCGCCACCCCGACTCGCCCAGCGTGGAGCAGGACATCGAGGTCCTCCTCGCCAAGGAGGAGGCCGGTGCCGACTTCGCCATCACGCAGGTCTTCTTCACGCCGTCGGACTACACCCGGCTCGTGACACGGGCACGGCGGGCGGGCGTCACCATCCCGATCATCCCGGGTGTCATGCCCCTCACCAGTACACGGCGTCTGAAGAAGCTCGCCGGGCTCGCGGGAGTGGACGTCGACGAGACCCTGTGGGCGAAGCTCGACGGCGCACGCACCGATGAGGAGCGACGGCGGGTCGGGGTCACCGCGACGGTGGGCCTCGCGAGGGCTGCGCTGGACGACGGCGCCCCGGGCATCCATCTGTACACGTTCAACGAGCATGCCGCCGCGCTGGATGTCCTGGACGCCCTCGACCTCGAACGCCCGCCCGAAGCAGGCCTCGCCGCCTCGCTGTGAAACGTCCGACCGGTCCGGCTCGATCGATGGCCGCGCCCTGACGCACGACAGCCCTACCATCCACGACAGCCGTCAGGAGATCGACATGCCCGCACTCTTCCCGCACAGCACCATCATCGGATACCCCCGGATCGGCCCGCGCCGGGAACTCAAGAAGGCCCTGGAGGCGTACTGGGCCGGTCGCAGCGACGCTCCGACCCTCGAACAGGAGGCCAGGAGGCTGCGCGAGACCACCTACGCGCGCCTCACCGGCCTCGGGCTGAACCCGCACGACGCCTCCATCCCCGCGTCCTTCTCGATGTACGACCAGGTGCTGGACACCGCAGTGCTCCTGGGTGCGATACCCGAACGGTTCCCCGACCTCGCCGCGGACCGCGGCCCCCTCGGGATCGACGACTACTTCACGCTCGCACGCGGTGACGAGCAGAGGTCGCCGCTCGAGATGACGAAGTGGTTCGACACCAACTACCACTATCTCGTCCCCGAGATCGGGCCGCGGACGCCGTTCGCGCTGGACCCTGATACCCTGCTGCGCCAGGTCGCAGAGGCAGCCGACTCCGGGTACCGCGTCCGGCCCACGCTGATCGGACCCGTCACGTTCCTCCTGCTGAGCAAGGCGGCCGAGGGAGCGGGTGGCGGCTTCGATCCGCTGGACCGGCTCGACGACGTCCTGCCGCTGTACGCGGATCTCCTGGGTCGGCTCGAGGAGCGCGGTGTGCGGTGGATCCAGTTCGACGAGCCTGCGCTCGTGACGGACACGCCACTGCCCGACGCCGTGGTGGACGACGCCGTCCGACGTGCCTACGGGCACCTGTCGGGGGTGGCCGGGCGACCTGCGATCTTCCTGACGACGCCCTACGGGGGCGTGGGGGAGCGTCTCCGGGCCATCGCCGCGACGGGTGTCGAGGCGGTCCACCTCGACCTGGTCAGGGGAGCTGTCCCCGCTCCCGCGGAGCTGGCGCTGTTGAGGGGGAAGACCCTGGTGGCCGGGATCATCGACGGACACAACGTCTGGAAGGCGGACCTCGGCGAGGCCGTGGCCGTGCTCGACCGCCTGAGGGCGGACGGGGTGTCCCTGTCCGTCGCGACGTCCACGTCCCTGCAGCATGTGCCGCATAACACCGGGGTCGAGCAGTCGCTCCCCGACGAGCGCCGTTCGTGGTTGTCCTTCGCGGACCAGAAGGTCGAGGAGGTGGTGATCCTCGCAGGCCATGTCGCGCATCCGGGCTCGGCGGATCGCGCGATCGCCGCTGCGGCGAAGGTCCTCGCGGGTCGGCGTTCGGCCCCCGGCGTCGAGGTTCCCGCGGTCCGCGAGCGTGCGGCGGGGCTCTCGCCGTCGGACTTCGACCGCGGTGGTTTCGAGGAGCGGCGGTCCGCCCAGCAGGCGGCCCTGGACCTGCCGCTCCTCCCCACGACGACGATCGGTTCCTTTCCGCAGACCACGGAGGTGAGATCCGCACGTGCGCGGGCTGCCCGCGGCGACCTCTCCGCAGCGGGCTACGAGGCTGCGCTGCAGGACGAGATCCGCCGCGTCATCGCCCTGCAGGAGGAGCTCGGATTCGACGTCCTGGTGCACGGTGAACCCGAGCGCAACGACATGGTGCAGTACTTCGCCGAGAACCTCGACGGGTTCGACGTGACGCAGCACGGCTGGGTGCAGTCCTACGGGTCGCGGTGCACGCGCCCGTCGCTGCTCTGGGGCGATGTCAGCAGGCCCGCACCCATCACGGTGCCGTGGACGTCGTTCGCTCAGTCGCTGACGGGCAAGCCGGTCAAGGGCATGCTGACCGGTCCGGTGACCATCCTGGCCTGGTCCTTCGTCCGCAACGATCAACCGCTGGCCGACACCGCCTTCCAGGTGGCACTCGCCCTCCGCGACGAGGTGCTGGACCTCGAGCGGGCGGGGACGCGCATCATCCAGGTCGACGAACCGGCCCTGCGCGAGCTGCTCCCGCTTCGCCGTGCCGACCAGCCCGCCTACCTCGACTGGTCGGTGCGGGCCTTCAATCTCGCGACGGCGGCGGCGGCTCCCGCCACGCAGATCCACACGCACCTGTGCTACTCGGAGTTCGGTGCGGTCATCACCGCGATCGACGGCCTGGACGCGGACGTCACCTCGATCGAGGCAGCCCGCTCCCGCATGGAGGTGGTGCACGATCTCGAGGAGCACGGCTTCCCTCGCGGTGTGGGCCCCGGGGTCTATGACATCCATTCCCCGCGTGTCCCGCCGGCGGAGGAGATCCGGCTGCTCCTGGAGCGGGCAGTGCGCCACGTCCCCGCGGCACAGCTGTGGGTGAATCCCGACTGCGGGCTGAAGACCCGGGGCTACCGGGAGACCGAGCAGTCGCTCCGGAACCTGGTCGCTGCCGCGGGGGCCGTCCGTGCCGCCGTGGAGGTGCGCGGCTAGGAGCCGTCCCTGACCTCGAGGAGCGTGGTCCGGCTGAACCGGATGTCGGTGGAGGTCGCCCAGGTGCCCGACCCTGCGGGGGATAGCGCCACGAACCCGACCTGGAGCGTCTCGGCGGCGCTCCGTCCGACGGAGAAGTAGCGGACCAGCGACCAGCGGTCGCCGTCGTGGGACGCATGGAGGGCGAAGGCGCCGCCCATCCGGCTGATGCGGAGGCGGGTGCCCGACCCGTCGATCGGCCAACTGTCGCAATAGTGGGAGGCTCCGTCGCGCGTCACGACCGAGACCACCCTGGTGATCCCGGCGGGATCACGCTCGGCGCACACCTTGAACCACGTGTCGTCGTCGAACCAGCCCAGCAGCACGCCGGAGTCGAAGTCGGCGACGAAACCCGCGGCCACATGGGCCTGCAGCTGGAAGTCACCGTCCACGGGAGCCGTCCATCGCTCCGCATCGGGGCGGGGGCCCTCGACGCCCCGCGGGTCCAGGAACAGATCGGCGCCCGCCCCCGCGGTCAGGCGCACCACCGTGCCGGTCACGTCCGGATCGCGGGGAGCGGCGCCGCCGTGCGGCTCGAGAGGGAAGGGAAGGCCGGGACAGCTCAGGGATCGGGAGGTCACGCTCGATCCTCGCACGGGCAGGTGCGGCTGCCGTCGCGCCCTCGGGCGGCGTGAAGCTCCTGGCGTTCCGGCGCTCGAGCATCCTCCCGGCGTACGGGCCGTCCTCCTGTCCAGGGAAGACGCACGGCGTGCAGGACGCCGGACGGCTCTCCCGTCAGTCGGCGCCCAGCAGATCCCGCACCAGGGTCGCAGCCCTGCCCGCCACGACGGGGACCCCGGTCTTCAGCGGTTCGGCGAGGACGAGGGCGCCGAGTGCTGCGCCGAGGAGCGCACTGCCCGCGACGGTTCGCTGCACGGTCGGCCGTGTACACGGGCGGCATGGCGACCGCTCGCCGCCCCGTGTAGTTCGCCGCGTGGTCGAAGAAGGGGTGTCGACGGTCGGTGGCAGCACCGTGCACACGTGGATCCGCTTCTGCCGGTCGAGGGTCAGTTCGGAGCGGAGGCTGACCCCGAGGGCGCGGACGGCGGCCTTGGAGACGGAGTAGGCGGAGGTGTACGGCTGGGGGACCTCGCCGATGATCGAGGCGACCTTGACGAGCACCCCTGCCCCCTGATCCTGCATGCGCTCGAGGGCGGCGCGCGCTCCGTGGACGTACCCCATCAGGTTGACGTCGATCACCCGCTGGAAGTCCCGCATCGGGACGTCGAGGAAGGGGGAGAAGAAGGATACCGCCGCATTGTTGACCCAGACGTCGATGCGGCCGAACTCCTCCACGGCGCGGCCGGCCAACTCCTGCACGGCGTCGTACTCGGAGGTGTCCGTCGGGACGGCGACGGCCCGTGAGCCGAGGGCGGTGCATTCGGTGACGAGGGATTAGAGCGCCTCGACGCGCCTGCTCGCGAGGACGAGGTCCACGTGCCTGCGGGCGAAGCGCAGTGCCGTCGCGCGTCCGATCCCGCTCGCAGCTCCCATGATGACCACGACACTGTTCCTGATGCGCATGCTCGCTCCTCCGATGCCCTGGGGGTTCCTCCCGCGGGTCTCTCGAGCCTACGGACGGCTCCGAGGGACCCGCAACGGGGAATCAGTGGGCGGTGGGGGATGCGAGCACGTGCGGGGTGTGCTTGGGGCCGATGCTCCGGGTGTGCAGGATCTCGGCGAGGTGATCCATGAACAGGCGGACGCGGGCGTCGTCCGCGTCTCCCGTCCGGAGGGCGAAGATGCTCCGCGCCAGCCGGATCTCCGGGACGTCGAGGGTCACGATCCCCTCGGGTCGGCTCACCATCGCGAGGTCGGGGACCAGGGCGGCGCCGAGGCCCGCGGCCGTGAGTTCGAGGGTCGCGTTGAAGTCGTCGCAGTAGGCGGCGATTCGAGGGTGGAGGTTGCAGCTCGCGAAGAGACGCTCGATGACGGTCGCGTCGGCGGTGCCCGGGTGGTGCATGATCCACGGCATGTCGGCCAGCTGGTCCGCGGTGATGCGGGCGCCGCTGCGGATCCCCCAGGTCGCGGGCAGGATGACGCGGAAGTCGTCGTCGCCGATCCACTGACGGCTGAGCGTCGACGGCCAGGCGAGCCCGGCCTGCCCCACCTGGTAGACGAGGGCCAGGTCGAGATCGCCGCCGGTGCGCAGGCCCTGGATGGTGTGGGCGGGCTCGCCGACGAAGACGCGGAGGGATACGCCGAGCCGCTGCCACTCCGGCATACCGAGGAGTCGGGGCAGCGCGAACGTCGCAAGGCTCGGGAAGATCCCCAGCCGCAGCTCGTGGACGGGACCGGCTCCGGCGCGCGCCGTGGAGGCGAGGAGGGCGTCGATGTCGGTGAGCACCTTCGCAGCGTGGCGGGACACGGCGAGGGCCGCGTCGGTCGGGATGGCACTGCGGGCTGTGCGGGTGAAGAGGGTGGCCCCGGTATCGCGCTCCAGGGCGGACATCTGCTGGGAGACGGCCGACGCCGTGTACCCCAGGCTGGTGGCCGCGCCGCTGAAGGACCCGTGGCGGATCACCTCGAGCAGTGTGCGCAGGTGGATCGGATTGACCATCTAGCACGTCCTCCCTGGCTGGTCCATGATTCCCCTGACCGGAAGAAGTGGTTGCACCAATCCCGAATCTGTGTTGCTCCGAACTTCTCCCGAATCAACTGTGCGACAGGTCTCTGGAGTCCGATCCACCGGTGTCCCGGCGGGGTGTGGCGGCTTGCGGCGAGTCCGTAGGAACCTGCGGATGCTCCGCCGTACAGCCACACGACCGGCAGGAGAAGACATGTCCGACGACGAGACGGGTTCCGTCGAGCTTACCCGCGGCGGGCAGCCGGCCGGCCGCCGGGTCGCCGTGATCGGCAGCGGTGTCTCGGGCCTCACGGCCGCCTGGATCCTCCGGAACGGCAACGCGGTCACCCTCTTCGAGGCCGACGACCGCCCGGGCGGTCACGCGCACACCCACGAGGTCGATCTCGCGGACGGCACGACGACGGGCGTCGATACCGGGTTCATCGTCCATAACGACCGCACCTACCCCACCCTGGTCCGGCTCTTCGAGGAACTCGGCGTGCCTACCCAGGACTCGGACATGAGCATGTCCATCCGCTGTGACGGCTGCGGCCTGGAGTACGCGGGGGCCAAGGGCCGGCGCGGGGTGTTCGCCCAGCCCGGTGTGCTGCTCCGCGGCCGGTATCTCCGCATGCTCGCCGAGATCCTGCGGTTCCAGCGGTCGGCACGGGCGCTCCTGCGCCACAGTGACGACGCCTCGGTGGGCACCGCCGGCGAGGGGGAGCCCACGCTCGGCGACTTCCTCGACCGGGGCCGCTTCAGCGCCTATTTCACCTCCCACTTCATGACGCCCGTGGTATCGGCCGTCTGGTCCTGCGATCCGACCACGGCCCTGGCCTACCCGGCCCGGTACCTGTTCTCCTTCATGGACCACCACGGCATGCTCACCATCAAGGGCTCTCCCCAGTGGCGCACCGTCACAGGAGGCTCCAACGAGTACGTGCGGCGCATCGTCGACGTCCTCGACGACGTGCGGCTGTCCAGTCCTGTGACCGCCGTGAGGAAGACCGACGACGGCGTCCTCGTCACGACCGCCGGTGCGAGCGAGCTGTTCGACGCCGTCGTCATCGCCACGCATCCGAACCAGGCCCTGGCGATGCTCGAGGAGCCGAGCGGCGACGCCGCCGAGGTCCTCGGCACCATGCCGTACTCCGTGAACACCACGCAGTTCCACACCGACGAGTCGGTGCTGCCCCGCGTGCACGGCGCCCGCGCTTCCTGGAACTACCGCCTGCCCTCGTGCGATGCCACGCCGGACCGCGTTCTCGTGTCCTACGACATGACAAGGCTCCAGCGCCTCGAGGGGCGCACCAACCACCGCTTCATCGTCAGCCTGGGGGAGGGTGAGCTGATCGATCCGTCGACCGTGCTGAAGACGATGGTCTACGAGCACCCCCAGTACACGCCGCAGTCCCTCGCGTCCCAAGCGCGGCTGGCGGAGCTCGGTGACGACCGGATCGCCTTCGCCGGCGCGTACCACGGCTGGGGATTCCACGAGGACGGAGCCCTGTCCGGCCGTCGCGCCGCGGAGAGCATCGGCGGGTCGTGGGACGGGAACCCCGCCACGGAACTCGCCGACGTACGGGCATGAGCGCCTTCCTCTACCCGACGACGATCCGCCACGTCCGGCGGACGCCGCTGCGCAACGACTTCACCTACCGCAGCTACAGCTGGCTCGTGGACCTCGACGACCTCCCCGTCCTGCCCCGCTGGCTCGCCCCGTTCGCCCGGTTCCTCCCCGAGGACCATCTCGGCTCGCCCGGGCGCAGCATCCGCGAGAACGTGGCAGCCTTCCTGCACTCGCAGGGCAGGAACGACGACGGCGGACGCGTCACGATGCTCTCGAGCGGCCGGGTGCTCGGGCACCTCTTCAATCCGCTGTCGCTGTACTGGTGCCATGACCGCTCAGGCTCGCTCACCGCCGTCGTCGCCGAGGTGCACAACACCTACGGGGAGCGCCACTGCTATCTGCTCGACGTCGATGCGCACGGCACGGCCCACACCCCGAAGGCGTTCTACGTGTCGCCGTTCAACCCCGTGGAGGGGGACTACGAGATGCGCGTGCCCGAGCCCGCCGAGAAACTCGGCGTCGCGATCGTGCTGCACCGCGAGGAGCAGGCACCCTTCACCGCCACCATGACCGGACACCGCCTGCCCGCGACCCCCGCGAACGTGGTCCGGATGGCGCTCGCGGTCCCCCTGGCACCCCTCCGCGTCGTCGTCCAGATCCGCTGGCAGGGGATTAGACTCTGGCTGCGGCGGCTGCCCATCAGTCCCAGGCCGCTCCATGAACACCAGGAGGCAGTTCGATGAGCACCACAGTTGTTCCCTCGCAGGCGGACGTCGATCCGGCCGCCTGGCCGGGCATCGCCGGCGTCCCCGGCGGGACGAGGGGCAAGGTCCGAGCCACCATCGCCGAGAAGATCTTCTCGGCGGCCGTCAACACCCTCGAGCTCCGGGTCATCCACGACGACGGCACCATCCTGGGCGCGCCCGGCGGCGGCCCACGGCCGGAGATGCGCATCCACCGGCCCGCCGATTTCTACGCCCGGCTCGGCGACAGCGGCCTGATCGGTCTCGGTGAGTCCTACATGGCCAGGGACTGGACGGCGTCGGACCTCACCGAGGTGATCCAGGTCTTCGCGGCGCGTGCCGCGCACCTGGTGCCCGTGCCGCTGCAGAAGCTCCGCGGGCTCTCCCTGCCCAAGCCCCCCCGGCGCGAGCGGAACAGCACGGCCAACACGCGCTCGAATATTTCGCGGCATTACGATCTCTCCAACGAACTCTTCGCCCTGTTCCTCGACCCGACCATGTCCTACTCGAGTGCTCTCTTCGATGCCACCGGCAAGGATCTCCTGCACGTGGAGTGGGACGAACTCGCCTCCGCGCAGCAGCGCAAGATCGACCGCCTGCTCGACCAGGCGAACGTGGGCCAGGGCACGCGGGTCCTCGAGATCGGTACCGGCTGGGGGGAGCTCTCGCTCCGGGCCGCCGCCCGCGGAGCCACCGTGGTGTCGGTGACGCTGTCCAGCGAGCAGAAGGAGCTCGCGGAGCAGCGCATCAGCGCCGCCGGCTTCGCGGACCGCGTCGAGGTGCAGCTGAAGGACTACCGGCTGGTCGAGGGCCAGTACGACGCCGTGGTGTCGGTCGAGATGATCGAGGCCGTGGGCTACGAGTTCTGGGCCGTGTACTTCCAGACGATCGACCGCGTCCTCGCCCCGGGCGGCCGCGTGGCCATCCAGGCCATCACGCTCCCGCACGAGCGGATGATGGCGACGCGGCGGTCCTACACCTGGATCCACAAGTACATCTTCCCCGGGGGATTCATCCCCTCGGTCCGCGCCATCGAGGACGTCACCGACCGCTACACCAGCCTGCGGGTGCGCGAGCGCCTCTCCATGGGCGACCACTATGCGCAGACGCTCCGCCTGTGGGAGGAGCGTTTCCTCGCGCGGCACGACGACGTGGCGGCCCTCGGCTTCGACGAGACGTTCGAGCGCATGTGGCAGTTCTACCTCTGCTACTCGCGGGCGGGTTTCCAGGCCGGCTACCTGGACGTCCAGCAGCTCATCTTCGACCGGCGGCCCTGACGGGCCCGCGCTCGTCCCGAGCTTCCCGCTCTTCTCGTTGTTCCCTGCGGCCCGAACCGGCCCGAACCGGCCCGAACCGGCCCATCCGTCCCCATCCGTCCCCATCCGTCCCACCAAGGAGTATCGCGTGACTGACCTCGAGCAGGGCACCATGTCCACCGGCCGATCGGGCAGCGGGACGGAGGGGATCGCGCAGAAGCTCGCCGGGATCCTCGCACCGATCGTCGGTGGGGAGCTCCCCGTCCGGCTCGTCGCCTGGGACGGCAGCGCTGCGGGCGGCGAGGACCAGCCCGAGGTCCGCCTGAACAGCGTCAACGCGTTGCGCCGCATCCTCTGGAGTCCGGGCGAGCTCGGCGTGTCCCAGGCCTACGTCACCGGCGAGCTCGACGTCCCCGGATCCCTCGGGCAGGCGCTCACCCACCTGTGGACCGTGATCGGGCAGCGCGGACTCTCGATGCCGCGGCTGACCCCGCAGCTCGTCCTGCAGCTGACGAAGGTGGCTCGCGAGGTCGGGGCCTTCGGTCCGCCCCTGCCGGCGCCGGCATCCCAGGCGAAGATCAAGGGCCGCCTGCACAGCCTGCTGCGGGACCGCGCGGCCATCAGCCACCACTACGACCTCTCCAACGACTTCTACGGCCTCATCCTCGACGACCACATGGCCTACTCCTGCGGCTACTGGCTCTCCGACGATCCCGACTACTCCCTCGAGGACGCCCAGCGCGACAAGCTGGACCTCGTCTGCCGCAAGGTGGGCCTCGACCGGAAGCCGGGGCTGCGGTTCCTCGACGTCGGGTGCGGCTGGGGGTCCCTGAGCCTGTACGCCGCCGAGCACTTCGGCGCCAGGGTCACCGGCGTCACCATCTCGAAGGAGCAGAAGGCGTTCATCGACCAGCGCATCGCGGAGCGGGGGCTCGGCGACCGCGTCGAGATCCGGCTCCAGGACTACCGCGACGTGCGTGACGGACCCTACGACGCCGTCGCCTCCCTCGAGATGGGGGAGCACGTGGGCGAGGAGAACTACGGGACCTATACGTCCACCCTGTTCCGGAACGTCGCCCCCGGCGGGAAGGTCCTCATCCAGCAGATGTCGCGGCACGGCAAGCACCCGGGTGGAGGGCCCTTCATCGAGTCCTTCATCGCCCCGGACATGCACATGCGGCCCGTGGGGGACACCATCAACCTGATCGAGGGCGCCGGCTTCGAGATCCGCGGAGTGCAGGCGCTCCGCGAACACTACGTGCGGACCATCGATGCCTGGGAGGACCGCTTCGAGGCCAACTGGGACCGCGCCGTCGCGATGATGGGCGAGGAGGTCGCCCGGGTCTGGCGTCTCTACATGGTCGGCGCGTCCATGACGTTCCGGGACGGCCGCATGGGCGTGGACCAGATCCTCGCGGAGCGCCCGCTCCGGTAGGTCTGCCCCGGCCGCCCTCACGGCGGGCCCACGGCCGGTACCGCTTCTCCCCGGAAGCGGTGGCGGCCGTCGTCGTCTGCAGGTCGAGGCCGGCCGCCGCCGGGTTCGGCAGGACGTCCGCGACACGCCGCGGAATGACGACACGGGGTTTTTTCTGCCTGTGTGGAACTCCTCCACAGCGTGTGGACCGAGGCCCTGCCAGGGTGCCGGAATCGCTCGTTTCCGGGCTTTCCGACAGCCTCGATCTGTGGACATCGTGTGGACTACTCGGACCGGTAATGACATACTTGTAATACATCATCTAGGGGTCCACCCGAGCGGTGCGCACTAGATGTAGTATCGAACTACAGAAACA
Source organism: Arthrobacter sp. CP30 (assembly GCF_053470025.1). Lineage (NCBI taxonomy): Bacteria > Bacillati > Actinomycetota > Actinomycetes > Micrococcales > Micrococcaceae > Arthrobacter > Arthrobacter sp. CP30. The sequence goes on along the minus strand of NZ_JBQEMM010000003.1, from coordinate 169,136 downwards.
ACCGCTGGACGGGCATGGGCCCGGAAGCGCGGAAATCCCCGGATTTCTTCCCCTGTCCGGGGCCGCGCTCCACCCATGACACAGCACCACAGCAGTAGACGAAAAGGGGACTAGGACATGACGGTCACGGTTTACACGAAGCCGGCTTGCGTACAGTGCAACGCCACGTACCGCGCTCTGGACAAGAAGGGCATCGCCTACCAGAGCGTCGACATCTCGGAGGACCCCGCGGCCCTCGAGCGCGTGCGCTCCATGGGCTACATGCAGGCTCCCGTGGTCATCACGGACAACGACCACTGGTCCGGGTTCCGCCCCGACAAGATCAGCGCGATCGCCGACTCGGCCGTCAGTTCGGTGGCCTGAGCGATCCCCTCGGGGATCGGCAGGCCGGGCATCGGGCGATGAGCATCCTCACCGTGGATGATCGTTCCACCGCCGCCGATCCGGCAGCAGCCGGCGCGGCAGAGGGGACGGTCACCGATGCCGCACTGATCTACTTCTCGTCGGTCTCCGACAACACCCACCGCTTCGTGGAGAAGCTGGGGGTCAGGGCCGCACGCATGCCGGTGCTCACCAGGGAGCCGACCCTGCAGGCGACCAGGCCGTACGTCCTGGTCCTTCCGACCTACGGCGGGATCACCGGCAAGGGCGCTGTGCCCCGCCAGGTCGTGAAGTTCCTGAACAACGAGCAGAACCGCAGCCTCCTCCGCGGGGTCATCGGGGCCGGTAACACCAATTTCGGTGAGACCTACTGCCTTGCCGCCGACATTGTCGCCGCCAAGTGCAACGTGCCGGTCCTCTACAGATTTGAAGTCATGGGAACGTCCGAGGACGTCACCCGCGTAACCACAGGATTGGAAGAGTTTTGGACATGAGTGTTGCAGAGACGGAGACGGGCGCACCCGCAGCCGCAGTAGAGCGCTTCAAGGACATGGGCTACCACGAGCTCAACGCCATGCTCAACCTGTACGGACCGAGCGGGGAGATCCAGTTCGACGCCGACCGCGAGGCCGCGCACCAGTACTTCCTGCAGCACGTGAACAACAACACCGTGTTCTTCCACGACCTCGAGGAGAAGCTCGACTACCTCGTGAAGAACGAGTACTACGAGCGCGAGACGCTCCACCAGTACACGATGAACTTCATCCGCGATCTCTTCAAGCGCGCCTACGCCAAGAAGTTCCGCTTCGAGACCTTCCTCGGTGCCTTCAAGTACTACACCTCGTACACGCTGAAGACGTTCGACGGCAAGCGTTACCTCGAGCGCTACGAGGACCGCGTCTGCATGGTCGCCCTCCACCTGGCCCGCGGCAACGAGCAGCTCGCCCTGCAGATGGTCGACGAGATCATCGACGGCCGCTTCCAGCCCGCCACTCCCACCTTCCTCAACGCCGGCAAGCGCCAGCGCGGCGAGCTCGTCTCCTGCTTCCTCCTCCGTATCGAGGACAACATGGAGTCGATCGGCCGTTCCATCAACTCGGCCCTGCAGCTCTCCAAGCGCGGTGGCGGCGTCGCCTTCGCCCTGACGAACATCCGCGAGGTCGGCGCGCCGATCAAGCAGATCGAGAACCAGTCCTCCGGCGTCATCCCCGTGATGAAGCTCCTCGAGGACAGCTTCTCCTACGCCAACCAGCTCGGCGCCCGCCAGGGTGCCGGAGCCGTGTACCTGCACGCCCACCACCCGGACATCAACCGCTTCCTCGACACCAAGCGCGAGAACGCGGACGAGAAGATCCGCATCAAGACGCTGTCCCTCGGCGTCGTGGTCCCCGACATCACGTTCGAGCTCGCCAAGCGCGACGAGGACATGTACCTGTTCTCCCCGTACGACGTCGAGCGCGTCTACGGCATGCCGTTCTCCGACATCTCGGTCACCGAGAAGTACTACGAGATGGTGGACGACGCCCGCATCAAGAAGACCAAGATCAAGGCCCGCGAGTTCTTCCAGACCCTCGCGGAGATCCAGTTCGAGTCCGGCTACCCGTACATCATGTTCGAGGACACCGTGAACCGGGCCAACCCGATCGAGGGCAAGATCATCATGTCCAACCTGTGCTCCGAGATCCTCCAGGTCTCCGAGCCCACCACGTACAACGAGGACCTGTCCTACGACCAGGTGGGCAAGGACATCTCCTGCAACCTCGGCTCGCTGAACATCGCGAAGACCATGGACTCGCCCGACTTCGGCCGGACCATCGAGACCGCCATCCGCACCCTCTCGGCCGTCTCGGACATGAGCCACATCAGCTCGGTGCCCTCGATCGCCAAGGGCAACGACGCCTCGCACGCCATCGGCCTCGGCCAGATGAACCTGCACGGCTACCTCGCCCGGGAGCGGGTCCACTACGGCTCCGAGGAGGGTTTGGACTTCACCAACATCTACTTCTACTCCGTGGTGTACCACTGCATCCGTGCGTCGAACCTGATGTCCATCGAGACCGGCCGCCAGTTCGCTGGCTTCGAGCGCTCCACGTACGCCAGCGGAGAGTTCTTCGACAAGTACACCGATCAGGTGTGGGAGCCGGCGACGCCGCGCGTCCGTGAGCTGTTCGCCGACGTTCACATCCCCACGCAGGAGGACTGGCGCGCACTGAAGGCGTCGGTCATGGAGCACGGCATCTACAACCAGAACCTGCAGGCCGTCCCGCCGACCGGCTCCATCTCGTACATCAACAATTCGACCTCCTCCATCCACCCGGTGGCGTCGAAGATCGAGATCCGCAAGGAGGGCAAGCTGGGCCGCGTGTACTACCCGGCGCCGTACCTCACCAACGACAACCTGGAGTACTACCAGGACGCGTACGAGATCGGCTACGAGAAGATCATCGACACCTACGCCGCTGCCACGCAGCACGTGGACCAGGGCCTGTCCCTGACGCTGTTCTTCAAGGACACCGCGACCACGCGTGAGATCAACAAGTCGCAGATCTACGCCTGGCGCAAGGGCATCAAGACCGTGTACTACATCCGTCTTCGCCAGCTCGCGCTGGAAGGGACCGAGGTAGAGGGCTGCGTCTCCTGCATGCTCTAGCAGTTCCCGCCGGACCGGGCATCACGCCCGGTCCGGCATCCCCGTTCCACCAGGTACCACCCACACCCCCAGACAAGGAACACACCATGAGCGAGAAGCTGAAGCTCGTCGACCAGGTCCAGGCCATCAACTGGAACCGCATCCAGGATGACAAGGACGTCGAGGTCTGGAACCGCCTGGTGAACAACTTCTGGCTGCCCGAGAAGGTGCCGCTGTCCAACGACGTGCAGTCGTGGGCCACGCTGACGCCCGATGAGCAGCAGCTCACCATGCGCGTGTTCGCCGGTCTGACGCTGCTCGACACCGTCCAGGCGACGGTCGGCGCCGTGAGCCTCATCCCCGACGCGATCACGCCGCACGAGGAGGCCGTCCTCACGAACATCGCGTTCATGGAGTCGGTGCACGCCAAGAGCTACTCCTCGATCTTCTCCACCCTGGCCTCCACCAAGGAGATCGACGAGGCGTTCCGCTGGTCCACGGAGAACGTGAACCTGCAGAAGAAGGCCAGCATCGTCACGGAGTACTACCGCGGTGACGATCCCCTGAAGCGCAAGGTCGCCTCCACGCTGCTCGAGAGCTTCCTGTTCTACTCCGGCTTCTACCTGCCCATGTACTGGTCCTCCCGCGCCAAGCTCACGAACACGGCCGACCTGGTGCGCCTGATCATCCGTGACGAGGCCGTGCACGGCTACTACATCGGCTACAAGTTCCAGCGCGGGCTCGAGAGTGCTACGCCGGAGCGCCGCCAGGAGATCAAGGACTACGCGTTCGAGCTGCTCTTCGAGCTGTACGAGAACGAGGTCCAGTACACCCACGACCTGTACGACGGCGTGGGCCTGGCCGAGGACGTCAAGAAGTTCCTGCACTACAACGCCAACAAGGCCTTGATGAACCTCGGCTACGAGGCGATGTTCCCGTCGTCCGTCACCGACGTGAACCCGGCGATCCTCTCGGCGCTGTCACCGAATGCGGACGAGAACCACGACTTCTTCTCCGGCTCGGGTTCCTCGTACGTCATCGGCAAGGCCGTGAACACCGAGGACGAGGACTGGGACTTCTAGGTCCTAGTACTTCGTGAGCGGGCCCGGCCGGAGATCCTCCGTCCGGGCCCGTCTGTATATCCGCCGTCGGACGCTCTGACGACTAGGTCAGCCAACTCCACCAGCGCGACGGTTCCGGCTCGGGGCGGGGGACTGGTTCCGGCTGCGGTTCGCCACCCAGCGCCTGAGCGGCCTCGACGAGATCCTCGGCGGTGAGGGTCATGACGGCGTCGCGGTCGAGGGCGTCGAAGTCCCGGCCCTCGTCGAGCGAGAGCCTGAGCGCCTGCCTGTTCAGTGCCTGCTCGAACAGCGTGCGGGCGAAGCGTGCGTTGCCCGAATCCTCTCCGACGTGCAGGCCCAGGAAGATGCGGCGGAGCATCTCGTCCGCGCCGTCGGCAAGGACGTACTCGTGCTGGCCCAGCATCTGATGGAAGATCGTCTGGAGCGCGTCCACTGAGTAGTCGGGGAAGGTGATCTCCCGGGCGAAACGGGAGCGTAGCCCGGGGTTCGAAAGGAGGAACGCCTCCATCAGCTGCGGATAGCCGGCCACGATGACCACCAGTCGATGCCGATGGTCCTCCATGCGCTTGAGCAGGACCTCGATGGCCTCCGGACCGAAGTCCATCCGGCCGTCGTCGGGCGTCAGTGCGTACGCCTCGTCGATGAAGAGCACGCCGTCGAGTGCCCGCCGGATCACCCGGTCCGTCTTGATGGCGGTCGCCCCCACATACTGCCCCACGAGGCCGGACCGGTCCACCTCCACGAGGTGCCCCTTCTGCAGCAGTCCGACAGCGCGGTACATCTCGGCGAGAAGCCGCGCGACGGTGGTCTTCCCGGTCCCCGGGTTGCCGAGGAAGACGAGATGCTGTGACGTCGCCACCTCGGGCAGTCCGTGCGCCTTCCGGCGTGCTTGCACCTGGAGCAGGGCGACAAGAGCGCGCACCTGCTCCTTGACCGTGTCCAGTCCCACGAGGGCGTCGAGTTCGGCCTGCACTTCGGCCAACGGGCGGGCCGGACCGGGGCGCGCTGCGAAGTACTCCCCGCGTCGATCCTCGACGCGCTCCGACCCCGAGGACTTGAGCTGATCCGTGAGGTGGCTCAACGTCTCGCGGAGGTCATCGAGTGGATTGCGGCCAGCGGCCATGTCGTCCTCCTGCGCGGCTGACCGGCAGCCGCCGGCCGTCCCACCGGACGGTCAGCCACCGCACCCGTCGAAGCCTGGTGGTGTCCCGCCAGTCCAGCGGGATCATCACCACGCTACCGCACCGGAAGAGCGGGCCCGGGCCCGTTTCCAGGCTGCTTCAGCGACGCTCGTGGCGTCGGAGAGCGACCGGCAGGGTCAGTGGTGAAGCCCCTTGCCCATCGTCACACCGGTGAGCGTCCGGGTGTCGCCTTAGCATCGCTGGTCACTGCGCTGGACGCACGCAGCCTTGACGGCAGGCGACCGACCGCCGCGCCGCCATAGGCGGCGGCGCCCCAGGGCGCGCCTGCTGCGAGCCCTGCCTGGAACGACCCCACCAGCAGGAGGAGGCCGGACGCCACCATGGCTGACGTGGGTGCGGGAATCCCCCGAGAGAAGGCCTTCTGTCGCTGCATGGACACATCGTCTTCACTTCTGCCGGCCCTGCCGGTGCCCTGCCGAGCCCTGTCGGTGCTGCCGGCTGCCGCCGGTGCGACTAGAACGGCCAACCCTCTGGTGGCGTCGCGCCGAACTCGACGATCTCCGGCGCCTGAGGGACGGCGGCACGGTCCGGTGACAGGCCACGGGCGACTGAGCCAGGCCGCCGGTTTCCGCGCGATGATCGTGGAGGTGCAGGGAATCAGTGTGCGCTCGGGCTCCGGCCACGCGAAGTCGTCGTCGATCTCCACCACGCGGGGGAGAACCGCCCCGGGAGGGTGGTGCCTTCGTCCAGGTGGAGGATCGTGAGCCCAGCGCCGATGAGCGCGTTGACGATCTCCGGGATTCAGTGCGCCCACGCGAGGGCGCGCGGATGGTCGACGACGCCGCCGCCCGCGTAGGTCGCTGGAGCGGGACGCGGTCCTCCACCTTGCTCAGGTCGGCCGACCGCCCGCCATCCCACGGAATGCCTGCGCGCTGATCGCTCATCTCGCCCTCCTGGCGAGCGGATCGGTCGATCGATGGACGGGCAAGGCGATGTGGTCCAGGTCCGACGCCGCGACCACAGTGGTCGCGGTCCCGGCCGTCCGCCGGGCGTCGGCGGCGAGCAGTCCGACGTCGTCGTAGCGGGACGAGAAATGTGTCAGGACCAGTGACGTCGCCGCGCCGGACGCAGCGATGGAGCCGGCCTGCCCCGCCGTCAGGTGGAGGTACTCCTCGGCGAGCCGTGCGTCGGCGTCGCTGAAGGTGCTCTCCGAGACGAGGAGATCGGTGCCCTCCGCCAGCGCGAACGCGCCCTCGCAGACCGCCGTGTCCATGACGAAGGCGAACCGCCGCCCGGGACGGTGCACGCTGACGTCCTCGAGTCGCACGTCCCCGAAGCGGCCATCGCGGGCCAGGCGTCCGACGTCGGGACCGCTGACTGCCGCTGCCTCGAGGCGCGCCGGGAGGAAGGTCCGTCCGTCCGGCTCGGTCACCCGGTAGCCGTAGGCCTCGATGCGGTGGCGGAGCGGCTCGACGTCGACACCGTCCGCAACAGGTCCGGCGGCCCCGTGCGGATGCAGGTGCAGATCGAGGCCCGGCGTCGCGAGGGAGACGAGCGCGCGGACCGTTTCGCCGCCCGACGCCGGGTAGTGCAGGTGCACGGGGTGCGGGACACCGTCGAGCACCATCCGGGAGAGGACTCCGGGCAGCCCGAAGCAGTGGTCACCGTGGACGTGGGTCAGGCAGATCCTCGTGATCTTCGAGGCGGAGACCCCTGCGTGGAGCATCTGCCGTTGCGTGCCCTCGCCGGGGTCGAAGAGGATGCCCTCGCGCTCCCACCGCAGGAAGTACCCGTTGTGGTTGCGGGTCCTGGTGGGCACCTGGGACGCCGTCCCGAGGATGACGAGCTCGCGCATGGTCCCAGTCTTGCACCGAGGAGGAACGCAGGGGCCGTGGCGCCTCGGTGGTGTGGCCTCCCTCGGTGGGGAGACAATGGCGGAGACGAAGCCCGGGCGGCACACCGCCGGGGGAGGGATCGGAACCGTTGAAGGAGCGTGGCGTGGTGGAGCAGCAGCCCGGAGTGGCGGCCGTGGGACTCCGCGGCGAGCGGCCGACGGCGAGGGCCGCCCGATCGTGGGCGGCGGGCTCCTGGCGGACGCCGTCGTGGGCGCTGCTCCCTGCAGGCCTCGTATCCCTGGCGGGTTTCACCCTCCTGGTGCTGCATCAGCCGGCGATCGGCTACGGACTCCTCGTGCTCGCTCTCGCGGTGTCCGCCGTCGTCGACCGGGCGCTCTTCCGCGACCTCCTGCTCGTCGCCTTCAGCCTGACGGTCATGAGCCTGGTCCCGATCACCACGGACATCAGCGTGAACCACATGACCCTCATGGGAGCGGCGATGATCCTTGCCGTCGGGGTGCCGTACGCCGTGTCCCGCTTCATCTACCGGGACCATGCCATCACCTTCCCCGTCCGCACGGGCCAGCCCTGGACGCGCGCGGAGAAGTGGTATCTGCCCGCGGTCCTCGTGATCGGCTACGCGCTGCTCCCCGTGTACATGCTGGGTACCGGCGTCTACGCGAACTGGCCGGCCGCGGACGAGCCGGGCGAGGTGGCCCGCCTGTTCGTCGGCACCAACGGACTCGGGATCTGGGACGAACTGTTCTTCATCTGCACGGTGTTCGCCCTCCTGCGGCGGCACCTCCCGATGGCCCAGGCCAACATCCTGCAGGCCGTCCTGTTCACGTCCTTCCTCTGGGAGCTCGGCTTCCACGCGTGGGCACCGTTCTTCATCTTCCCGTTCGCCCTGCTGCAGACCTTCATCTTCACGCGTACCCGCTCGCTCTCCTACATCATCTGCGTGCACCTGCTCTTCGACTTCGTCCTGTTCCTCGTCCTGATCCACGCCCACAACCGGGCCTGGATCGACATCTTCGTCTGGTGAGCGCCGAGCGGGTGGCAGAGGCCCTGGACTTCATCGACGAGTCCCTGCAGTACGAGAGCACGTGGGAGCGGGCGGAGGACCACGAGCGGCGCTTCGGCACCGACCTCGAGTACTACGGGGCCTCGGTCGGCGCCGTCCGGGGCAGTGTCCGGAATGCCGGTCGGCGCTATCCCGGCCTGGACCACGACGACGTCACCGCCCTCGCGAGCGCGCTGTGGTCCACGCCCGTGTACGAGCGGCGGCTCGCCGCCGTCGTCCTCCTGCAGTCCGCGTCCGGACTGCTCCGCCACTCCGACCTCACCCGGATCGAGGGCTTCATCCGGTCCGCCGCCCTGCGCGACCTCGTGGATGCGCTCGCCGTCGACGTCGTCGGAAGCCTCCTGCAGCGACTGGCGGGGCAGGATGCGGCGCGCGCGAGCGCCGTGGTGGCCCGGTGGGCCGGCGCCGACGAGCCCTTACTGCGGCGCGCGGCCGTCCTCGCCCACCTGCCCGCCTACCGGTCGGGGAACGGCGACGACGACGCCTTCCGGCGGACGGTCCGCTCCATCTCGGGCGTCCAGCGGAGCCGGGTCCCGGAGATCGAGGAGGCGATCGCCCTGGTGCGATCCAGTGGCGCGCCCTAGCGGATGTCGATGGTGCGGATCAGTCGTCCACGCAGTGCCGGCATGAGGTGATGGACCCCCATCAGGCCCACGCCGTACCGGCGGACCCGCCGCATGGACGTGGCGACCCGCAGACGGGGGTCGATGCGGACCGCCCTGTAGCCGAGGCGGCGCGCCACCCGGGCGGAGAAGTCGATGTCCTCGTCGCGGGTGTCGATCGCGGTCCGCCCGAACCCGCCCGTGGCCAGATAGGCGGAGGACCGCACGGCCATGTTGTGCCCGGCCACGAAGCGCAGGAAGGCGAGGTCGAGATGGACGGCGGCCATCATGACGCGCAGGAGCCTCAGCGCACCGGCCATGAGGATGTCGTCGCCCCAGCGGTAGTGGTGATCCCGCAGTGGCACGCTCGTCCCGCCGAGCAGCTGGACCTCCGGGTGCTCCGCGAACGTGCGGCGGATACGCGCCGACCAGTCCTCGGCCGGTTCGCTGTCGCCGTCGGTGCGGGCGATCACGGTGTAGCCGTCGGCGATCGCGGTCCGGAAACCGGTGTCGCAGGCTGCTCCCGTGCCCTTCTGCCGTTCGGTGAGCAGCGTGAGTCCGGCGGACGGGTGTGCGGCGGCGAACTGCCGGACGCGCTGTGCGGTGTCATCGGTGGAGTTGTTGTCCACGACGTAGACGTGCAGGCCGTCGGTATCGCGCTGCCCGAGCAGCGCCTCGAGCGTGTGCGTGATGCCGGGTTCGTTGAAGACGGGTACGACGACGGCGAGCCGGTCGGTCACGAGTGGTCCTTCGGGGTGTGCAGGGGGATGGGGGCGGATACGGGGAAGGGAGGGCTCAGGGGGTGTCGAGGTCGGCGGCGGCGAAGGTGTCGCAGGACCGGAGGTCTCCGGTCCTGTACCCCTGCGCGAACCAGGCCTGGCGCTGGGCGCTGGAACCGTGGGTCCACCCCTCGGGATCGACCCGGCCCGTCGCGGCCTCCTGGATGCGATCATCGCCGACGGACGCGGCAGCGGACAGTGCGTCCTGGAGATCGGTCGTGGAGAACGGGAGCAGGAACGGCTGGCCGGACTCCGGGTCCTCCACCGTCGTGGCGTGCGCAGCCCACATCCCGGCCAGGCAGTCGGCCTGCAGCTCGACCCGGACGCCACCGGATTCCTCGCCCTGCGGGTCCTGCCCGGCGGCGCCGAGCGTGCCGATGAGGTTCTGGACGTGGTGGCCGAACTCGTGGGCGACGACGTATTCCTGCGCCAGCGGGCCGCTCGATGCGCCGAACTGCGTAACCAGTTCGTCGAAGAACGCGGTGTCGTAGTAGGTCTGCTCGTCGACGGGGCAGTAGAAGGGTCCGACGGCGCTGGTCGCCGTGCCGCAGCCGGTGTCCGTGCGGTCGGTGAACAGGGCCACGCCGGGCTGGGTGTAGGCGACCCCGTACTGGTCCAGGTAGGGGAGCCAGAAGCTGTCGAGGCTCTCCGCCGTCGCGAGGATGCGGCAGTCCAGCCGCTCGTTCGCCTCGATCCCCGAGACGCACTCGCTGATGGCGCCGCCACCGTCCTCGTCCTGCCCGGCCGTGCTGGTGCCGTCCTGCAGCCCGAGCTGGTCCACGACACCCGGGCCGAAGATGAGGGAGAGGATCAGGAGGAGCCCTCCTCCCACGCCGCCGCCGACGGCGACGCCGCGGCCCCGGCCTCGCCGGTCACTGACACGCGAGGGGTCCAGGCGGGTCCTGTCATTGAAACTCATGGATCAACCATAAGCCGACTTAGCGTCCGGCGGTTCACGGAGCACGACGCGCTGCGCTACTAGGCGAGCGGCCGGCCGGCACGCGGCCAGGTCCCGGGATCCACCAGGACCTCGGACACGCCGAGCTTCAGCAGGGTGAGTTCGCGTTCGAGGATCACCGCGGCCTTCCGGCTGCCGCCGGGGGTGAGGTGGACCGCGTCGGCCAGGTCGTCCTCGAGGTGGTGCGCCGTGAGCCAGTCGCCCGCGGAGACGAAGGTGATGCGCCGCGCGTCGGCGAGACCCCCGAGGACTGCGTCGACCTCCGCGCGGCGACCACCGCCGTCCGTGGGACTGCGGCTCAGCGTGCCGATCATGATGATGCGTGAGCGGGGGTAGGTCTCTTCGAGTCCGAGGAGCAGGGCGTTGGCGCTGCCGAGGATGTCCCCGTCCGATGCACGCCGCCCGGCATCGTTCCCGCCTCCCTGGACGACGACGAGCGCGGGGTCGCCGTGCGGCAGGACCCAGGTGTTGCTGGTCAGGGAGTCGTAGTAGTTCGGCGCGTCGATGCTCGGATTGGCGACGACGAATCCGGTACCTCCCGCGCCGAAGAAGCGGACGTCGTAGCCGAGGGCGCGCAGGGCGAGCTGGGGCCAGGAATCCTTGCCGGCCGCCTGCGAGTCACCGATGAGCACGGCCGTCCGGCGCACCGTCGGCACCACGACCTCTCGCCTGCCGGTCGTCGGGTTGGTCGCGGTACTCCCGACCTGCAGGCCGGGGACCGACACCACGGTGGCCGGCAGCACCGTCGTCGGACCGGTCATGGCCGGCGTGTGCAGGACGTCTTCCGATCGTGGTCGAGGGATGTCCCAATGGGGCAGGACGATGGACTTCGTCGTGGTGCGGCTGGACTCCTGCGCGTCGGCGGGCGCTGCCGAGGCCGGCGCCACCCCGGGAACGAGTGTCAGCGAAGCGATCAGGGCGACCGACCCGATCCGGAGGCGGTTCCTGTCGGCGCCCCAGGCCACGGGTACGGCCTCGCTCTCCGTGGTACTGGTCATCGTGATCCGCTCTCCCCCTGGGTGCCTCCACCCGGCATCCCGGGGACCAGCCTATCGGGGTGGTACGACGGTCCGCGGCCGCCCGGCCAGGACACTCCGGAGCGTGCGCTCGCGCTCCGCAGGACCGCTCAGGCGAGCCAGTGCTGCGGCGCCGACAGCCGTCGAGGCAGTCGGGTGTCCCGGTCACCCAGCGCCGCCGCGACCTGCATCGGCGTGAGGAACAGGGCGCCGGAGAGATCCGCACCGTGCAGGCGCGTGTCGCGCAGGTCCGCGCCGAGGAGGTCCACCCGGTCGAGATCCACGCCCGAGAGGTCCGCGGCGATGAGGTACGCGCCGCGGAGATCGGCTCCGCGGAGCGTGCGGCCGGTGAGGTCCGCGCCGAGCAGATCGGCACCGGGGCCGAGACTCCGGGGGTGGCGCGAGCCGGCAGCGCTGCGCCGTACGGACACGCTGACGGCCGTCAGCGTGTCGCCGACCCGCCGACGGAGGGCGTCGAGGTCGAGGCCCGGGAGGCGGACCGCGTCCAGGCGCGCGAGGGCGGTGGTCTCCTCGGTGAGCGCGGCGATCGTGGTTCTCACATCCGACGGGACCTCCGGTGCGCCGGCGGCCAGGGCCAGCGCCTCATCGAGGTACCAGAGGATCTCGTGCAGGTCGCGGACCACGGGGAAAGCAGCGAACATCGGTGCGCGCACCTCCGGGTGGTCGGTCCAGCTGCGTCCGCCGAAGGTCAGCTGGGCAACCTGCTGGCCGGCCCCGAAGCAGTCGAAGACGGTGCAGCCCTTGTAGCCCGCATCGCGCAGCTTCCGGTGGATGGTGCAGGAGAAGTCGTCGGCGAGGTTGTGGCAGGCGCGGCCGATCGGCTTGTCGTGCGCGAAGTCGCTGGAGCGCTCGAAACCGAGCGCCGAGCAGCACAACGCGAAGCAGCCGGAGCAGTCGGCGGTCAGGGGGACCTCCGGGTACCCGGTCAGGTGCAGGGGGACGGCGGGCACGGGGTCCTTCCGGATGCGGCCGGCGTCGGCCATCGATGCAGGCGTGGCGGAACCTCCACTGTGCCACAGGCAGGACGAGCCCCGCCGGAGTCCGGCGGGGCTCGTCCTGATGCGCCCGGCGCGCCGGTGTCGGCGCGCGGGTGTCAGTGCGCGGGCGTCGGTGCGACGCCGTCCTGCTGCGGCGCGCGGACGAAGAAGGATGCGACGACGGCGAGGAGGAAGATGATCGCGCCGTACATGAACGCGGCCCTGATCCCGCCGGCCATCGCGGGGAGTTCCCCGATGCCCTCCGAGACCAGGGCAGTGGTCTGCAGGGTCATCACGGAGATGAACAGCGCGGTCCCGGCGGCACCGGCCAGCTGCTGGGCCGTGCCGAACACGGCGCTGCCGTGCGAGTACAGGTGCGGCTTGACGGACCCGAGGGCCGAGGTCAGCAGCGGCGTGAACATCAGGGCGAGGCCGATGCTGAGGAACACGTGCGCCACGAGCACCAGCTGCACGGGTGTGGACTCGGTGAGCCGTGTCATGGCCCAGAACACCACGCTGACGAGCAGGGCTCCCGGCACCAGGAGTAAGCGGGGTCCGCGGCGGTCGTAGATCCGACCGACCACGGGGCCGAGCAGGCCCATGGCCAGCCCGCCCGGGAGCAGGAGGAGTCCGGACACCAGGGGGTCCATGCCCAGTACGGTCTGCACGTAGATGGGGATGAGGATGATCGTGCCGAACAGGGCCATCATACTGACGGCGATCGCGACGATCGAGATGGTGAAGTTGCCGGAGGTGAACACCCGGAGGTCCAGCAGGGCCGCGTCCCTGCGCTGCAGGACGAGCTGACGCGTGATGAAGAGGGCGAGACCGGCGATGCCGGCGACGAGCGGGATCCACGCGGGGACGGCGCTGCCGGTCGATGCCTCGCCCAGCTGGCTCAACCCGTAGATGATGCCGCCGAAGGCGACGGCCGACAGGATGACGGAGGGCACGTCGATGGCCGACCGGCGGGGCTCCGTGACGTTCTGCATCTTGGTCGCGCCGATGGCGAGCGCGGCGAGGGAGATCGGGAGGACGAGCCAGAACATCCAGCGCCAGTCGAGCACGCTCAGGATCGCTCCGGAGATCGTGGGACCGAGGGCAGGAGCCACCGAGATGACGATCGAGATGTTGCCCATGATCTTGCCGCGGGAGGCGGGCGGGACCAGCGTCATGACGGTGGTCATGAGCAGGGGCATCATGATCGCGGTGCCGCTCGCCTGGACCACACGGCCGATCACCAGGACACCGAAGCCGGGCGCCATCGCGGCGATGAGGGTGCCGAGGCTGAACAGGCCCATGGCGGCCATGAAGACCGGGCGGGTGTCGAAGCGCTGCAGCAGGTAGCCGGTGATGGGGATGACCACGGCCATGGTGAGCATGAACGCGGTGCTGAGCCACTGCCCGGCACCGACCGTGATTCCGAGGTCCTCGACGAGCCGGGGGATCGCCACGCCCATGATCGTCTCGTTGAGGATCACGACGAAGGCGGAGATGAGCAGGAGTGTGATGACGAGCTTGTCGCGGGGCGGGAGTGCAGCGCCGACGGGACCGGCGATCCGGCGCGCATCGGACGGCGCATCGGACGGCGCATCGGACGGGGCACCGGCGCGGGTGTCGGGACGGGGTGGTGTCGCGGCACGGGCCGTCGCGGCCGCGGCCCCGACGCCGGGCACCTCGGGACTGGGTAGTGCGTCGGAGACGCTGGAGGATGGGCTCTGGGTCATCGTGATCCGCTCGGTTCGATCTGGTGCCGCCCGGCCGGGACGATCCATCCGGGGCCGGTATGCGCGTGTACAGGGGACCGTCCAGGTGAATGGTTGATCCGGTCAACTACCTGAACCCCTGGGTCCGGGAGTCTATTCCGCCCGCGGTCCGCCTGCCCGGGACGGTGGCTCCGGCCGTCGTCCGCGTCAGGCCCGGGCGGTCCGCTGCTCCACTAGCATAGGGCTGGTGCGGCGCGCCGGGCCAGAGTCGGGGATCGCCGGTCCCGGCCCGCACGATCCCGTGCCGACGACGAAGGAGAACTCCCTGTGGCCGATTCTTTCTACCGCGGACTCGGTGGCGGACGGTTCGTCTCCACGCTCAACGCGCAGGGGGCGTGGAACCCGGAGGAACAGCACATGGCTCCGATCTCCGGGCTGATGACGCAGTGCCTGCTCGAGTGCGCGCCGCGGGAGGGCATGCAGCTGAGCCGGATCGGCTTCGACATCCTCGGGATGATCCCGGCGGGCGAGTTCGAGATCACCACCGCCGTCGTGCGTCCCGGGCGGACGATCGAGCTGCTCGAGGCCAGGATGGAGGCCGCAGGCAGGACCGCGATCGTCGCCCGGGCCTGGCGCCTGAGCGCACAGGACACCGGAGCCGTCGCCGCGGTGGAGGACCCGCGCATCCCCGGCCCCGACGCCGCTGGTCCCCATGAGGGCATGACCGCGTGGCCGGGCGGGTTCATCCGGTCGCTCGACGTACGCGTGGTGCCCGGCCATCGGCCGGGGCGCGGGCAGGTGTGGCTCCGGAACCCCTACGCCATGGTGGAGGGCGCAGCAGCGCCCGATGTGGTCCGCCTGGTCGGGATGATGGACGCAGCCAACGGCATCGCCTCGCGGGTGGCGCCCGGCGGGGACAGCTGGATGTTCCCCAACGTGGACCTGCAGGTCCATCTGTACCGGGAGCCCGCGGGGGAGTGGCTCGGCCTGGACACGCGGGTGACGTTCGGGCAGGACGGCGTCGGACTGACCTCGAGCGTGGTGCACGACCTCGACGGACCGTTCGGGCGGCTCGAGCAGATCCTCACCGTGCGGAAGCTCTGAGGGGCACCTGCCGGAATGACGGGGCGCCGGCCATGGTTGCACGAGGCACGGAAGCCTGCGGCGTGCTCCACGCCCGGGCGGTCACCGCGCCCACGCGCCCGTGGGACGTCGAGGAAGAGGAACCATGCCGAAAGCACTGTGGAACGATCAGGTCATCGCCGAGTCCGCGGACACCGTGATGGTCGAGGGGAACCACTACTTCCCGCCGAACTCCATCGCGGAGCAGTTCTTCGTCCCGACACGGACACAGACGGTGTGCCCGTGGAAGGGGACCGCGAGCTACTTCAGCCTGGAGGTCGACGGCGAGCAGAACAAGGATGCCGCCTGGAGCTACCCGGAGCCGAAAGAAGCGGCGGAGAACATCCGCGGTTACTACGCTTTCTGGAAGGGCGTCACGGTCAGCGCGTGACCACGTGAGCGAAGGGCGCCGTCGTTCGACGGCGCCCTTCGCGCGTGCGGGCCGAAGGCGGCCGGCACGGCACCACCCGAACGGACGACGGCGCCGCACGGCGCAGGATGAAGGAGCACCATGGAGAACCGGACACTCGGCAACAGCGGCACCTCGGTCTCGCACCTGGCCCTCGGAACGATGACCTTCGGCGCGGAATCGGACGAGGCGACGTCGCACGCCGTCCTCTCGGACTACGCGGCGGCGGGCGGCAACCTGATCGACACCGCCGACGTCTACACCGCCGGGGCCTCCGAGGAGATCATCGGCCGCTGGATCGCGAAGAACCCGGCCGAGAGCGGACGCATGGTCCTCGCGTCGAAGGGCCGCTTCCCCATGGGCGATGACGCCAACGACCTGGGACTGTCCCGGCGTCACCTCCGCCATGCGCTCGATGCCTCCCTCGCGCGCCTGGGCGTGGAGCACATCGACCTCTACCAGGTGCACTCGTGGGATCCGCTGACCCCGCTCGAGGAGACCCTCGGCTTCCTCGACCACGCCGTGGCGCAGGGCAAGATCAGCTACTACGGGTTCTCCAACTACACCGGCTGGCAGCTCACCAAGGCCGTGATGATCGCACGGCAGCGCGGGTACTGCCTGCCGGTCACCCTGCAGCCGCAGTACTCGCTGCTGGTCCGCGAGATCGAGGCGGAGATCGTCCCCGCGGTGCTCGACGCCGGCATGGGCATGCTGCCCTGGTCCCCGCTGGGCGGCGGCTGGCTCACCGGCAAGTACAGCCGGGACACGGAGCCCACCGGGGAGACCCGGCTCGGCGAGAACCCGCAGCGCGGGATGGAGGCCTGGGAGAAGCGCAACGCGCAGGACCGCACGTGGCGCATCATCGACACCGTGACGGGCATCGCCGGCGAGCGTGGCGTGAACGCCTCCCACGTCGCCCTCGCTTGGGTGGCCGCGCAGGCCGGCGTCACCTCCGTGATCCTCGGCGCGCGCACCCGGGAGCAACTGGCCGACAACCTCGCCTCCGCCGACCTCGAGCTCACCGCGGCGGAACTCTCCCGGCTCGACGACGTCAGCGCCCCGACCTTCAGCGACTACCCCTATGGCGGCCCGGGCATCGAGCAGCGCAGCCGCGTGATCGGCGGGGGCCGCTGACCCGGTTGGCTCCGTCCGCCTGACGGGCTATCGTTTCGAGCAGTGACACGGGGTGTCCCTCCAAGGGAGGGGCTGAGAAGAGACCCGTCGAACCTGATCCAGCTCATACTGGCGAAGGGATGTCCTGCCGGGCCCTCGGCCCCGTGCGTCCTGCCGCCCCATCGCGAGAGGTCGCCACCGTGCACCAGGTCCAGGAGAACCCCACCCAGGCCGTCGGCCCCGTCACCGCCGAGGACTGTGCGCTGCTGCTCGCGGCCCTCCGCGACGCCGTGCCGCTCGTGCAGTGCATCACCAACGCCGTCGTTACGAACGTCACCGCCAACGTGCTCCTCGCCCTCGGAGCGGCTCCCGCCATGGTGGACATCCCGGGCGAGGCCCGGCAGTTCGCCCCCGTCGCCTCGGCTGTGCTCGTCAACCTCGGCACCCCCACCGGTTCCCAGCGCGAGGCCATGCTGGAGGCGGCGGACGCGGCGAACGGGGCAGGGACGCCCTGGGTCCTCGACCCCGTCGCGGTCGGCTTCCTCACCGTCCGCACGCAGACCGCCGCGGAGCTCGTCGCCCTCCGCCCCGGGATCATCCGGGGCAACGCCTCGGAGATCATCGCGCTCGCAGGTGCTGGCGCTGGCGGCCGCGGCGTCGACTCCCTCGACGAGCCCGCCGCCGCGCTCGACGCCGCGCGGCTCCTGGCCTCCCGCCACGGGTCGGTCGTCGCCGTGTCGGGCGCCGTGGACATGATCGTCGCGCCGTCGGGTGCCGTCGTCGGCGTGGCCAACGGCACGCCCCTCCTCACGCAGGTCACCGGGGGCGGGTGCGCGCTGGGGGCCGTCATGGCCGCCTTCGCCGCCCTCACCGAGGATCCGCTCCTCGCGGCGGTCGCCGCGACCGGCGCGTACACGATCGCCGCAGAACACGCCGCAGCCGTCGCGTCGGGGCCGGGCACCTTCGGGGCACAGTTCCTCGACGCGCTCTCGGCCATCACCCCGGACGACGTCCGGCGCAGGCTGACCCTGCGGGCAGGCTCCTGATGCCCGTCCAGGACGGGAGCGCCCGGCCGTCGCCGGCGTCGTACCTGCCCCTCTACCTCGTCACGGACACCGTGCTCTGCTCGCCACGGTCGGTGCCCGACGTCGTCGCCCTCGCCGTCGGGGGCGGGGTGACCTGCGTGCAGGTCCGGGACAAGCGAGCGGGCGTCCGCGATCTCCTGGACCTGCTGGTGGCCGTGGCCGCCGCGGTGGACGGCCGGGTGCCCGTGCTGGTCGACGACCGGGTGGACGTCTACCTCGCTGCCCTCGCCGGGGGTGCCCGGGTGCACGGTGTCCACGTGGGGCAGTCGGATCTTCCTGCCGGCGTGGTGCGGGCCATGGTCGGACCGGACGCCGTCGTCGGACTGAGCGCGGCGACGCCCGGGCAGTTCGAGGCGGTGTCGGAGCTCCCGGCGGGCACGGTCGACTACCTGGGTGTGGGCGCGGTGCATGCCACCAGCACCAAGCCCGATCACCCGGCGCCCCTCGGTGTCGACGGGTTCGCGGGCCTGGTGGCGGCTGCTCCACTGCCCTGCGTCGCGATTGGCGGCATCACGGCGGACGACGCGGCTCCGCTGCGCCGTGCCGGGGCCGCGGGGATCGCCGTCGTCTCCGCCCTGTGCACGGCCGCGGATCCGTCGGCGACCGCACGCGACCTGCTCCGGGCGTGGCAGGACGGAAGGAGCTGATCCCTGCGCGACCGGTCGGCGGGACGGGGCTCCCGGCCGGCGATCAACGCTCGGTGCAGCAGGCACGACGTCGCCCGCGGTGGCCGGTCGCGGACCCCGCACCGGCCACCGATGCCTACGATGAAGGGATGAGCACTTTGTGGAACGGCGCCGACGCGCTCGCCGTCGTCGTCGAGGGAGGTCCCGCCGATGCAGGCCACTCCCCGGTGGACGACGCGGCCGTGGGGGGCGGGCCGCGCGCCGCTGCCGACCTCGATCGGGGCATCGCCCTGCTGCGCGAGGTCGCCTCGGGGACCCGCCCGCCGACGCTGCGCCTCTACCGGCCCAGCCCTACCGTCGCCTTCGGCCAGCGGGACGCCCGCCTCCCCGGGTTCGCCGCCGCGGGCCGTGCCGCCGAGGACCGCGGATTCACGCCCCTCGTCCGGCGGGCGGGGGGCCGGGCCGCGGCCTACCATGGCGGATGCCTGGTGGTGGACCACCTCGAGCCGGCGGCCGACGGCGTCGCCGGTACGCGGGCGCGCTTCGCAGCCTTCGGCGCATTCTTCGCGGCGGTGCTCGCCCGCGTCGGCGTCGACGCGCACGTGGGGGAGGTCCCGGGCGAGTACTGCCCGGGGGAGTTCAGTGTGCACGGCCGCCGAGACGGCGTCCCCGCGGTCAAACTCGTGGGCACGGCCCAGCGTGTGATCTCCGGTGCCTGGCTGTTCTCGTCCGTCGTGGTGGTGGAGGACGCCACGCCGCTGCGTGCGGTCCTCTCGGACGTGTACGCGGCACTGGGCCTGGACTGGCTGCCCTCGACGGCGGGCGGGGCCGAGGACCTGGCTCCGGGACTCGCCGTCGACGACGTCGAGCAGGCGCTGCTCACGGCCTATGCCGCCGTCGTCCGCCTGGACCACGCCTGACCGGCAGCTCGTCCGGAAACAGGGCGTCCCGCCCCTCCGGGAGGAGGGACGGGACGCCGGCGGACCGTGATGCTGCAGCTCCGGGGTCAGTGCCCGCGCGCGATCCATTCCTCGAGGTGCGGGGCCTCGTCGCCGATCGTCGTGCTGTCGCCGTGACCCGTGCGGGCGATCGTGTCCGCGGGCAGCGTCAGCAGGCGCGTCCGGATCGACTCGATGATCGTCGGGAAGTCGCTGAAGGACCGTCCGGTGGCGCCGGGTCCGCCCTGGAAGAGCGTGTCGCCGGTGAAGACCGTGCCGGCCTCCTCGACGTAGAAGCAGGTGGAGCCGGGGGAGTGGCCGGGCGTGTGCAGCGCGGTGAGGACGACGCCGGCGACCTCGATCCTGTCGCCGTCGCCGATCCACTGGTCCGGGCTCAGCTCCGGGAACACCATGTCCCACAGTTCGCGGTCGGCCTCGTGCAGGTGGATGGGTGCACGGACGGCGTCGAAGAGGTCCCCGACGGCGCGGATGTGGTCGTCATGCGCGTGGGTCAGGAGGATGGCCCGCACGGTGCGACCGTTCACCTGCTCGACGATCGCCGCGGCGTCGTGCGGCGCGTCGATGATGACGCACTCGTCGTCGTCACCGACGATCCAGACGTTGTTGTCGACGTCCCACGTGCCGCCGTCGAGCGAGAACGTGCCCGAGGTGACGAGGTGCTCGATCCGCGCGACCATCAGAGTTCCACCACCGAGCGCAGCACCGCACCGTCGTGCATCTTCTCGAAGGCCTCCTCGACCTGGTCGAGGGAGATGCGCTCGGTGACGAAGGCCTCGAGGTCGAGGGTGCCCTGCAGGTAGTGATTCACGAGCATCGGGAAGTCGCGGCTGGGCAGGCAGTCCCCGTACCAGGAGGACTTCAGCGACCCGCCGCGGCCGAAGACGTCCAGCAGCGGGAGTTCGAGGGTCATCTCGGGCGTCGGCACGCCGACGAGCACCACGGTACCGGCGAGGTCGCGGGCGTAGAACGCCTGCTTGTACGTCTCGGGGCGCCCGACGGCATCGATCACGACGTCGGCACCGTTGCCCCCGGTGAGGGCGCGGACGGCCTCCACGGGGTCCTCGTCCTTCGAATTGACCGTGTGGGTGGCACCGAGGCCCTTGGCGAGCTCCAGCTTCCGGTCGTCGATGTCGACGGCGATGATCGTGGTGGCGCCGGCGAGCTTCGAACCGGCGACGGCGGCGATGCCCACCCCGCCGCAGCCGATCACGGCGACGGAATCGCCGAGGGTCACATTGCCCGTGTTGATGGCCGCACCGATGCCCGCCATGATGCCGCAGCCCAGGAGGCCGACGGCGGCGGCGTCGGCCGCCGGGTCCACCTTGGTGCACTGCCCGGCTGCGACCAGCGTCTTCTCGGCGAATGCACCGATGCCCAGGGCGGCCGTGAGCTCGGTGCCGTCCTCGAGGGTCATCTTCTGGGTGGCGTTATGCGTGTCGAAGCAGTATTGCGGCTCGCCGCGGCGGCACGCCCGGCACTCGCCGCAGACGGCGCGCCAGTTCAGGATCACGCGATCACCGGGCGCCACCTGCGTGACGTCGTCACCCACGGCACTCACGACGCCGGTGGCCTCGTGTCCCAGCAGGAAGGGGAAGTCGTCGTTGATGCCGCCCTGCTTGTAGTGCAGGTCGGTGTGGCAGACGCCGCACGTGAGGATGTCGACGAGGGCCTCGCCGGGACCCGGGTCCGGCACCAGGATGGTCTCGATGGTGGCGGGGGCGTCCTTCGCCCGCACCACGACTCCCTGAACTCTGTGCACCATGGTCTCGCTGTCCTTCCGCTGGGTACCTGCTGGCGGTCGGACCGCGTCCTGCCGGTCCGCCGTTCCCCAGCATAGGGGGGACGGCGGACGGGGACCGCGCCGGGTCCGGGCTAGACGGAGAGGCGCGTCCTCACATCGGCGACGGACGGGTTGGTGGCCGTGCTGCCGTCCGGGAAGATCACGGTGGGGACGGTCTGGTTGCCGCCGTTGAGGGACGCCACGAGCTCGGCGGTGCCCTCGACCTCCTCGATGTTGACCTCTGTGTAGCCGATGCCCTGGGCGTCCAGCTGCGACTTCAGGCGTCGGCAGTACCCGCACCACGAGGTGGAGAACATGGTGATGGTTCCGGCGTCGGGCGTGTAGTCCACGGTGCTCCTCGAATCTGCGTGCGGTTCTCCTGCACGTGCTCTGATCGGTCAGCGGTCGGCATTCCCGCCCGCACCCTCCTCAACGCGCGCGGTGGGGCGGGCATTCCACGCGACCCGCCGCCCCTGGCGCGCGCCGACCGGGACGACGGTAGGCTCACGGCATGCCCGGAGCGAACGAAGAGCAGAACGCGATGCAGCTGGCGGCGGTCCGCGTGGCCATCAACGAGGTGGACGAGCAGCTCGTCTCCCTCATCTCACGGCGCGAGCGCCTGGTGCGGCGTGCAGGTGCCCTGAAGCAGGACGACGCCTCCGTGCGCGCGCCGGCGCGGGTGGAGCAGGTGATCACGAACGTCCGGGGCTACGCGGCCAGGCTCGGGGTGGACCCCACGGTCGTCGAGCACACGTACCGCGCCATGATCTCGGCGTTCATCGACCTGGAGCTGAAGGTGCGGCGCGAGGGCTGACTCCCCGTCGGACCTCCGCCGGTTTCCTGCGGCTCCCGCCGGCTCCCTGCAATGAGCGTGTTGGTCGGCCGTCCGCTCAGCCGATACGATCAGGACGGCGGTCCCGTGCCCTACCGGGTGCCGCCGTGCCCGTTCGGGCGACCATTTTCCACCCAGCACCGAGGAGACCTCCCGTGTCAGCGCCGCAGCCCCTGAAACTCATCGTCGACGGCGAAGAGAAGCAGGCGACCACGGGTACCACCGGCACCGAGCTGTTCTCCGAGCGGCGCGACGTCGTCGTCATGCGCATCGACGGGGAGCTGCGCGACCTCGACCAGGTCCTGCCGGACGGTTCGACCGTCGACGGTGTCACGCTCGAGGACCCGGCCGGGCTCGAGGTGCTCCGCCACTCCGCCGCGCATGTCATGGCCCAGGCCGTGCAGCAGCTGCGCCCGGGCGCGAAGCTGGGGATCGGCCCCTACATCACGGACGGTTTCTACTTCGATTTCGACGTCGAGGAGCCCTTCACGCCGGACGAGCTGAAGCAGCTCGAGAAGATGATGCTCAAGATCGTCAACGCCAACCAGCGCTTCGTCCGCCGCGTGGTGTCCGAGGACGAGGCCCGTGAGGCCATGAAGGACGAGCCGTACAAGCTCGAGCTCATCGGCCTCAAGGGCGGTGCCACCGAGGAGGACGGCGCCTCCGTGGAGGTGGGCGCCGGCGAACTGACCATCTACGACAACGTGGACCGCAAGTCCGGGGAAGTGGTCTGGCAGGACCTCTGCCGCGGGCCGCACCTGCCCAACACCAAGCTCATCTCCAACGCCTATGCGCTGACCCGCTCGGCCGCCGCCTACTGGCGCGGGAGCGAGAAGAACAAGCAGCTGCAGCGCATCTACGGCACGGCCTGGCCCACCAAGGACGCCCTCAAGGCGTACCAGGAACGCCTGGCCGAGGCGGAGCGCCGCGACCACCGGCGCCTCGGCACGGAACTCGATCTCTTCTCCTTCCCGGACGAGCTGGGTTCCGGGCTCCCGGTGTTCCATCCCAAGGGCGGCATCATCCGCAAGGAGATGGAGGACTACTCCCGCCGGCGCCACACCGACGCCGGGTACGAGTTCGTCTACACACCGCACATCACCAAGGGCCACCTCTACGAGGTCTCGGGCCACCTCGACTGGTACCGCGACGGCATGTTCCCCGCGATGCACGTCGACGAGGAGCGCAACGAGGACGGCACGGTGCGCAAGCCCGGGCAGGACTACTACCTCAAGCCGATGAACTGCCCCATGCACAACCTGATCTTCCGGTCCCGTGGACGCTCCTACCGCGAACTGCCGCTGCGCCTGTTCGAATTCGGTTCCGTGTACCGGTACGAGAAGTCGGGCGTCGTGCACGGCCTGACGCGCGTGCGCGGCATGACCCAGGACGACGCGCACATCTACTGCACGCGCGAGCAGATGAAGGACGAGCTCACCGGGACGCTCACCTTCGTGCTCGGCCTGCTCAAGGACTACGGCCTCGAGGACTTCTACCTCGAACTCTCCACCCGCAACCCGGAGAAGTCCGTCGGATCGGACGAGATCTGGGACGAAGCCACGCGGACCCTCGCCGAGGTCGCCGAGGCATCGGGCCTCAAGCTCGTGCCCGATCCCGGGGGAGCGGCGTTCTACGGGCCGAAGATCTCCGTGCAGGCCCGGGACGCGATCGGACGGACGTGGCAGATGTCCACGATCCAGCTGGACTTCAACCTGCCCGACCGGTTCGAGCTCGAGTACCAGGCGGCAGACGGTTCGCGCCAGCGGCCCGTGATGATCCACCGGGCTCTTTTCGGCTCGATCGAACGCTTCATGGGAGTCCTCACCGAGCACTACGCGGGCGCCTTCCCGGCCTGGCTCGCGCCGGTGCAGGTGCTGGCCGTCCCCGTGGCCGAGGCGTTCAACGAGTACCTGTACGACGTCGTCGACAAGCTCAAGGCCCAGGGGATCCGCGCCCAGGTGGACGCCGGCTCGGACCGCTTTCCGAAGAAGATCCGGACGGCGAGCAAGGAGAAGGTGCCCTTCGTGCTCATCGCGGGCGGCGAGGACCAGGAGGCGAACGCCGTGTCCTTCCGGTTCCGGGACGGCAGCCAGGACAACCAGGTGCCCGTGGAGGAGGCCGTTCGGCGGATCGTGGAGGCGGTCCGCAGCCGGGAGGCGACCGTCTGATGGCGGGTGCGGACGGAGTGGACAGGCCCGTGGAGGACGCCGCACAGGGGTACCCGGGTGATGCCGCGGTGATTGACGGCTTCGAGCTGGCGGGTGTGCCTGACGCCTTCCAGCGCCTGTGGACCCCGCACCGCCTCGCGTACGTGAAGGGCGGCCAGGACCAGGTCGGCTCCGAGGAGACGTGTCCCTTCTGCCGTGCCCCCCGGCTCAGCGACGAGGAGTCGCTGATCGTGCACCGCGGGACCCACGCGTTCGTCCTGCTCAACCTGTTCCCCTACAACGCCGGTCACCTGCTCGTGGTCCCGTACCGGCATGTGCCTGACTACACGGACATCGACGAGGCGGAGACGGCCGAGGTGGCGGCCCTGACCCAGACCGCCATGCGCGTGCTGCGCCGCGTCTCCCACCCGACGGGCTTCAATCTCGGGATGAACCAGGGGGCGACGGGCGGGGCCGGGATCGCCGCCCACCTCCACCAGCACGTGGTGCCGCGATGGGGTGGGGACGGCAACTTCCTGCCGATCATCGCGCAGACCAAGGCCATCACCCAGACCCTCGGCGAGGTCCGGGCGCAGGTCGCCGAGGCATGGCCCTCGCGTGGGGACGACGCCGCCCCGCCGGAACCGGGCTCCTGATGCTCAACAGGTACGCCCGGGGCTTCTTCACCCGGCTGTTCACCCCGCTGGCGCGGCTGCTGCTGCGCTGGGGTGTGACGCCTGACGCCGTCACCATCGCCGGCACCATCGGGGTGGCAGGCGGTGCGCTGGTGTTCTACCCTCTCGGACAGCTGTTCTGGGGGACCGTGGTCATCACGCTCTTCGTCTTCTCCGATGTCATCGACGGGATCATGGCACGCCTGAAGGGGCACGGCGGCTCCTGGGGCAGCTTCCTCGACTCGACGCTCGACCGCATCGCCGACGGCGCGCTGTTCACGGCGGTCGCCATCTGGTTCTTCACCGGCGGACAGAATCCCGCCATCGCCGTCGCCGCCCTCGCCTGCCTCGTGCTCGGCATGCTCGTGTCCTACGCGCGGGCCAAGGCGGAGTCCCTGGGCTTCACGGCCAACGTCGGGGTGGCGGAGCGGGCCGAGCGGCTCGTGTCGGTCCTCGTGGTCACCGGGCTGACGGGCCTCGGGTTGCCGGAGGTCGTCCTGTTCACCGTCCTCGTGATCCTGGCGCTGGCGAGCCTCGTCACGGTGTACCAGCGTGTCCGCGCCGTGCGGAGGCAGTCGCTCGAGGCGGCGTCGCCCTCCTGACCCCACGCCGACGGGCCCACGCAGCGCGTGGCCGAGCCGGTGAGCAGCTGAGCGTCCCCGCACCCGTGCACGGTTGTGCGCACGGGTGGTCCAGCCGCCGGGTCCTGGTGCCACCGTCGTCCCGTGCGCCCGGCACCGATGCGTCCCGTCCGTCCGGCACCGATGAGTACCGTGCGCCCGGACCGTCTAAGGGGCACCGATGCTCCACGACGGAAGGACGGCGTCATGCCACCCCTCGGATTCCTGCCCGCGGACCTGCACATCGTCTCGCAGGGCGATCTCCTCCTCCTGCAGGCCGGCGGCACTGCCCGTGACCACCGCACCGGGCCCGGCGCCGGGAGCCGCCGGTGCCCGCCCTGGCCCGACGAGGCGGTCGACCGCGTCCTGGACGAGCTCGAGCGCAGGGACGCCGCCGTGCTGCAGTGACCCCGCCGTGAGTCACTCCCTGCGTTGCCGCGTGACGGTGACGGACGCGACGGACGCGACGGACGCGACGGACGCGACGGACGCGACGGACGCGACGGACGCGCCGCAGTCCCTCGGCATCAGGCGCCCGGCGC
The DNA here is from genome assembly GCF_053470025.1 of Arthrobacter sp. CP30. NCBI lineage: Bacteria > Bacillati > Actinomycetota > Actinomycetes > Micrococcales > Micrococcaceae > Arthrobacter > Arthrobacter sp. CP30. The sequence continues at coordinate 143,015 of NZ_JBQEMM010000003.1, read as the reverse complement.
CGGCGCGGACCCGATGGACCAGATCCGCGGTGGTACGGCGCCGTTGACCGAATGGTCACCGACGATCCTGGCCTTGAAGACCCAGGGGTTGTGGTTGGCGGCGGTGCGCGCATTGCGCCAGTGGCGGTCGAGGTTCTTCGCCGTGCTCACGCCCGAGGCCGCGAGGGCGCCGAAGACGTCGGACGTAGCCCGCGTGGCGAGGGCGGACAGGATCACCTGGGCCTTCGCGGTCTCTAGCTCGGCAACGTCGTTGCGCCGCTCGTCCTCGGCCTCGTCATCGAGGAACGCGCCCTCGTAGGCGTGCTGCAGCGCCCGCGCGGCACGCTCGACCGTCGCCTCCGCCGCATACGCGGCCGCGGACACCTCCCCGACGACCTGCAGGATCTGGGGATCGGCCGCGAAGGATGGAGCATTTCCGTGGCTGAAGATCCGCGTCCTGGTCCGGACCTCGCGGGCGACGTCGTGCTCCGCGCCCTTGATGGTCCCGGCAAGGACCGCAAGCAGCACCGCCTGGTAGAACGCGGTCTGGTAGGCGAACCGGGTATCGAAGTCGATGACGTTCTCGGCGTCGACGCGTGCTGCGTCGAACGTCGACGTCCCGGAGCCGGTGGTCTGCTGGCCGAAGCCGTCCCAGTCGTCGGCGTGCGTGACCCCCGGCTGGTGGGCACTGACGACGGCGATCACCTTGACGCCGTTGTCGGTGCGCTGGGCGAAGGTGTCGATCCAGTCGGCGAAGATGCTGCCTGTGGAGTAGTACTTGGTGCCGCTGACGAGGAACCCCCCGGAGTCCGGATCGGGACTGACCTTGGTGATCACGTCGCCGATCGTGACGCCGCCCACCTCGGTCCAGGAGTTCCCGACCGTCTCGCCGTCGACGAACCGCCTGAGCCACGTCTCGCGGTGCGGGCCCGAGGAGACCAGCCGGTCCTCCACGAAGGCGAAGTGACCACGCAGGGCCTGCGGGATGTTCGGGTCGGCCGCGGCGAGCTCGGTGAGCAGCCGGAACAGCTGGGGTAGGGAGGCGCCGAAACCGCCGACGGCCACGGGGACCCGGAGGGCGCCGAAGCCCGCGTCGATCAGGGCACGGATCTCGGCGCGGGGGAGTTCGTGCTCACGGTCCCGCCGCGAGGCTCCGTCGGCGATCCTGGCGAAGAGCGGGCGGAAGCGGGCGGCGAGGAGCTCGTAGTCGGCATCGGCAGTGCGGGTGATGTTCGTGATGGTGGTCATGACGGACCTTTCGATGAAGGGATGCAGGGCGGACAGGGCGCGGGAGGGGTGCAGAGCGGTTGTCAGGCGTCGACGGCGACCGGCTGCGCGGCGATGACCGGTACGGGCCGGCCGCCGAGGGTGACGGCGACCGCGAAGAGGGTACCGAGGACCACGGCCGTCGCGATGACGGCCGTCGTCCTGCCCGGCCAGGCGCCGTTGAGGCCGAGCAGCGCGGGGACCACGGTGCTGATTGTGCCCACGAGGATCGCGCTCCAGCCCGTGACCCGCGTGAGGCGCTCCGCGCCGCGGGCGAGGAGCAGGAAGAACAGGGTCCAGAGCGCGGCCCAGCTGATCCAGAGCACCGAGCTCACGGGGTCCTCGCGGGCTGCCGTGCCGGCGAGGACGAGGGCGAGCACGGCGACGAAGCCGCAGAACCAGCCGACGCCGGCCGATCCGAGGCCTGCGACCGAGCCCAGCCCCACGTACAGGTAGGTCAGGCCGAACAGGACGATCCCGGCCGCCGATCCGGCGGCGCCGGGATCGGACGAGGCGACGAGCAGCGCCACGACCAGTTGCAGCAGGCCGATCGCGATGTTGAAGAAACCGGCGTCGCGCGGGGTCACGCGGCCGAGCAGGGAGACGCCGTTGATCAGCAGGGCGGCCCCGGAGAGCAGGAGGCAGATGTACGACATGGGTGTCCCGTCGTCAGGACGCGGACCAGGGGTGCGCGCCGTGCTTGCCCCGACGCGGGCTGCGCGGGGCCTGATCCTCACCTGGGGCACCCCGCCACGGAGGGGGTTGCCGTCCGACGAGCCAGGGCTTCGCGTCGGAACTCTTGATCTGTCCTCCGAGGCTAGGCCGTCCCACCGCCGGTGTGCCGGAATGCGTCGGAGCGTGACCCCCGATGACCTCCGATGACGCCCCGCAGCCTCACGTGGCAGACCGGGATGCTCGGTCCGCCTCGCCCCGGAGACCGGTGCCCGACACCCGTCGCCCGCGGAACATAAGCACCCTTCGCAGTGTTGTAGAAGGTGATGATGATGCCCCAGGAACAGGATCTGACCACGATCACCCCCACGCGCCTGTGGGTCCCGCGCCATGTGCTGATCACGCGTGCAGCCTCCGACCTACCGCACACCGCGGAGATCGTCCGCCGCTGCGAGGCAGCCGGAGTGGAGGACATCCGCGTCCTCCCCGGTAATGCCCTGACGGGGCTCCGCGGCGCCACGGAACGGGAGACCTATGCGTCGGCGAAGTACACGCTGGCCGTCGTCGTCGCACCGCCCAGTGCGCTGAAGCCCCAGCCGATCCCCCCGAGTGCCGACTGGCGGATCGACCTCGCGAAGGGTTGTCCCGCCCACTGCCAGTACTGCTATCTGGCCGGCTCGCTCCAGGGTCCGCCGGTGACCCGCGTCTACGCGAACCTCGACGACGTCCTCGACGGGGTGCGCACGCACGCCGGCCGGGGCTCCGTGACCAGCGGGACCATCGAGCGAGGTGGCGAGGGCACCACCTTCGAGATGTCCTGCTACACCGATCCGCTCGGCATCGAGAGGGTGACGGGCTCGCTCGCGGCGGCGATCTCCCGCGTGGGCTCGGGCGAATTCGGCGAGGACGTCCAGCTGAGGTTCACCACGAAGTTCGACGACGTCGGCGAGCTGGTGACGCTGGATCACGGCGGCCGGACACGGGTGCGCTTCTCGGTCAACGCCGCCGAGGTGGCCAACCGCTTCGAGGGCGGGACGGCCAGGATGCCCGCACGGCTCACGGCGCTCCGCGCGGTCGCGGCGGCAGGCTACCGTGTGGGCCTGACCATCGCCCCCATCATGCCCGTCCCCGGCTGGCGTGAGCAGTACGGCGCGTTGCTCAACGACGTCGCCGCTGCCCTCGACGGCATCGAGGACGTCGACCTCACGGCCGAGATCATCACGCACCGGTTCACGCCCGCCAGCAAGGAGGTGCTGCTCGGCTGGTACCCGCGGACGAAGCTCGAGATGGACGAGGACCTGCGGAGTCGGAAGCGCTCGAAGTTCGGTGGGATCAAGTACGTGTACCCGAAGCAGACCATGAGCGAGATGCGGACCTGGTTCGTCGACGAGCTCGAGCGGCGCGTCCCGGCGGCGCGCCTCCTCTACTGGACCTGATCGGGGCATCCGGGCGTATCCGCCCGGTCCGCTGAACTCCAGGTGCAAGCCCCGTGATAGGACCGCCCCCGGCCGAGTGCCACGGCCTGTCAGCACCCACCGCCCCCCTGGAAACGGGCGGGCCGGCAGCTCTCCCAGGGGCCGCCACGGCGGCCGGAACAGTGCCCCGGGCGTCGTATCATGAAGGGTCAGCTTTTTTCTACCTTGAGGGGCAAGTTGTGTCCACCGTTGAAGACAATTCGGCAACCACAGCACAGACCGGCGGAAGCCGGGTCAAGAGGGGTATGGCTGAAATGCTCAAGGGCGGCGTCATCATGGATGTCGTCACAGCCGATCAGGCCCGCATCGCCGAGGACGCCGGCGCAGTGGCCGTCATGGCGCTCGAGCGAGTTCCCGCGGACATCCGCGCCCAGGGCGGCGTGTCCCGGATGAGCGATCCCGACATGATCGACAGCATCATCGAGGCCGTCTCCATCCCGGTGATGGCCAAGGCACGCATCGGTCACTTCGTCGAGGCGCAGGTCCTGCAGTCGCTCGGCGTCGACTACATCGACGAGTCGGAGGTCCTCACGCCGGCCGACTACACGAACCACATCGACAAGTGGAAGTTCCAGATCCCCTTCGTCTGCGGTGCCACCAATCTCGGTGAGGCGCTGCGTCGCATCAACGAGGGCGCTGCGATGATCCGCTCGAAGGGCGAGGCCGGCACCGGTGACGTCTCGAACGCCACGATGCACATGCGCACCATCCGTGCGGAGCTCAACCGGTTGTCCTCCATGGCCGAGGACGAGCTCTACGTCGCCGCCAAGGAACTCCAGGCGCCCTACGAGCTCGTCAGGGAGGTAGCCTCGGCCGGCCGCCTCCCCGTGGTGCTCTTCACCGCCGGCGGGATCGCGACGCCGTCGGACGCCGCGATGATGATGCAGCTCGGCGCGGACGGCGTGTTCGTCGGTTCCGGCATCTTTAAGTCCGGCAACCCGGCCGAGCGCGCCAATGCCATCGTCCAGGCGACCACCTTCCACGACGACCCCGACATGATCGCCAAGGTCTCGCGCGGGCTCGGCGAAGCCATGGTCGGTATCAACGTGGACGAGATCCCGCAGCCGCACCGCCTCGCAGAGCGCGGCTGGTAGTACTGCCCGTCCCCGATCAGGGACGCGAGGACCTCAGGAGGACCGCAGCCCGCACGGGCTGCGGTCCTCCTGCCGTTCCCGGCCGGAACCGGCCTACCGACCGGCGGACCCGTCGAGCTGCAGCGAGAACGTCTTCCCGCGGCCCAGCAGCGTGAAGCCGCGTCGGGAGAAGAACGCATAGCCCTGGGGAGTGGCGTTGACCGCGAGGTCGCGGGCGCCGGCCGCCGCGGCCCGCCGTGCCGTCGCCGCCACCAGGGAGGTCGCCAGTCCCTGCCGCTGGTGATCCGGCAGCACCTCGAGGTGATGGATGCCGCCGAGGCCGCGCAGTCCGGCGACGCCGGACGGGTAGAACGAGTAGGCCGCTCCGGTGATGTTGCCGGTACCGGCGGACCGCGACACCGCATGCCACGCCTGGCGGGGCTGCGACCGGACCACGCGCAGTTCCTGCGCCAGGGGTCCGGTGTAGTCGGGCACCTCGTCCGTCAGCCTGGCGGCGCCCGCGTCCCCGCCGTCGTCGCCCTCCTGCGCCACGCCCGCGCCACCGGTGACGGCTAACGCCGGTGCGGCCATCCACCACGGCTGCCAGCTCGGCTCGAAGCGCAGGCCCCGGAGCTCGACGGCGTCCACGGCCCCGTTGAGCCACACGCGGACCGAGGCGGCGCCGAGCCGCACTCCTTCGGCCAGCGCGGGCCGCACGGCGGTGGCACTGACCGCGGAGGGGAACATCAGCCCGAGCTCACGCCGCGCCGGCAGCCAGACCCAGGTGTTCCCGTGCGTCGAGAACGTCTTCCCACCCGTCGCCGTCGCCAGCGCCGCCGACCATGCCGTCTCCAGCCGCTGGCACTGCGCGATGGTCACCATGCGGGTGCGCCCGCGCGGACGCGTCTCACGCGAGACCGCGACGCACGAGCAGGGGCTGCAGGTCCGCGTCGCGTCCGCGGAACCGGCGGAAGGCCTCCAGCGGCTCGATGCTGTTGCCCCGTGACAGCAGCTCGCGCCGGAAGTGGTCGCCGTTCCCGCGCGTCAGGCCGCCGGAGGTCCTGAACCACTCGACCGTGTCGGCGTCGAGCATCTCGCTCCAGATGTAGGCGTAGTAGGACGCCGCGTACCCGCCGGCGAAGATGTGCTTGAAGTAGGACGTACGGTAGCGCGGCGGGACCGGCGCGAAATCCACCCCCGCGTCCGCGAGGGCGGCGGCCTCGAAGGCGAGCGGGTCCTCGACCACCGTGCCGGAGGGGATGGAGTGCCAGGCGAGGTCCAGGAGGGCGGCGCCGAGGTAGGCCGTGGTCTCGAAGCCCTCGCCCCAGGCGCCCGCCGCGTGGATGCGGTCGATGACGTCCTGGGGGAGCGCCTCCCCGGTCTCGTGGTGGCGCGCGTAGTTCGCGACGATCTCGGGCCACAGGATCCACATCTCGTTGACCTGTGAAGGGTATTCGACGAAGTCGCGCGGGACGGCGGTCCCGGCGAACAGCGGGTAGGTGACGTCCGAGAACAGGCCGTGCAGGGCGTGGCCGAACTCGTGGAACGTCGTGACCACCTGGTCGTAGGACAGCAGCGTCGGTTCGCCCGTGCCCGGCTTCGACAGGTTCAGGTTATTGACGACGACGGCACGCGTGCCCTCGAGCGCGGACTGGTCCACGAACGAATTCATCCAGGCACCCCCGCTCTTGGTATCGCGCGTGTAGTAGTCGCCGAGGAACAGGCCCAGCCCTGACCCGTCCGCATCGAAGACCTCCCAGACGCGGACGTCCGGGTGGTAGCCGACGAGGTCGGGGCGCTCCGCGAAGCTGAGTCCGTACAGCCGGTTCGCGGCGTGGAAGACGCCGTCGTTGATGACGCTCTCCAGTTCGAAGTACGGGCGCAGTGCATCGAGGTCCACGTCGAACTTCGCCTTCCGCACCCGCGACGCGTAGAACGCCCAGTCCCACGGCTCGATCGGGTGCCCGGCCTCGGCCTCGAGTTCCGCGGCTTCGGTCCTGGCGTTACGGACGGCCGGAGCGGCCAGCTCCCGCATCCGGTCCATGATCGCGGCGAGCGACGGCGCCGTCTGGTTGTCGGTCGCCGCCGCTGCGTGCGTGTCGAATCCGAGCAGGGCTGCGCGTTCGGCGCGGAGGGTCGCCATGCGGGTCGCGATCGCGAGGGTGTCCGCCTCGTTGCCGCGCGCTCCACGGTTGACGGACGCCTCGTGGAGCCTCCGGCGGACGTCCCGGTCCGTCAGCAGCTCCAGTGCGGGCTGCGCGGTCGGCAGGATCAGGGTCAGCAGGTACTTGCCCCCGTGGCCCGCCTCCGCGGCAGCTCCGGCGGCGGCGGAGACGGCGTCGGAGGAGAGGCCGTCGAGTTCCTCCGCGCGATCGAGGAGCAGCGCCGAATCGTTGGTGTCCTTGAGGAGTTTCTGGGAGAACTCCGTGCTGAGGGCCGAGAGTTCGGAGTTCAGTCGGCGCAGGGTCACCTGGGCGTCGTCGTCCAGTTCCGCACCTGCCCGGACGAAGCTGCGCAGGTACTCCTCCACCAGGCGCACGGATTCGTCGTCGAGCCCGTCGAGCGGCACCCGGCGGAGACGCTCGAACAGTGGCCGGTTCAGCTTGATGTTGTCCTCGTGCTCGGCGAGCCGCGGCGCCACCTGCTGTTCGAGATCCTGGATGAACGGCGTCGCGTGGCTGACCGAGTTGCTGAAGAACACGCTCGCGACCCGGTGCAGCGTACGCCCGGCACGCTCGAGTGCCACGACCGTGTTCTCGAAGGTCGGGGCCTCGGCCGAACCGGTGACGGCGTCGATCTCCGCGAGGTGCTCGGCGAAGCCGGCGTCGAAGGCGGGCAGGTAGTGCTCCTCCCGCAGGGAGGCGAAGGGTGGCAGCTGGTAGTCGAGGGTGCTCGGCTCGAGGAAAGGGTTGCTCATGAGAACTAACTTTTGCACGTTGTTGCACGTATGCGCACCACCCTTGACCCGTCCGGATCACGCTCCCTAGGGTCGGGAATGCTTCGCTGCCTGATGATCGGCGTCCTTCCGGGGGCGCCACCAGGACAGGGGCGGCCGGCACAGGAGCCGGTTGCCGCGGAGCACGCCGGGCAGCGCAGCCCGGTCCCGAGAAGGAGCACCCATGAGAACCCGTTCCCGAACATCCGTCCTGCTGACACTGTCGCTGGCCCTCGGCGGCGTTACCGTCGCGGCCGTCCCGGCAGTAGCGGCACCACCGCCGGCTCCCGCCCGCGTCGTCGCCCCCCTCGCCGCCGACGGGACGACGCCGATCCCGGCCGTCGAGGGCCCCCTCGCCTCCACGGCGGAGTCCTACCCCTTCGGGGCGGCGGACCACCAGGAGGTCCCGCAGGACCTCGCCCGCCTCGGGTACGTGGAGGAGGAGTACCTCGTGAGCGGTACCTCCAACGTCTACACATGGCCTGCGGCAGGGCCCGCCGAGATCCGGACCCCCGACGCCCCGTACAGCACCCGCGTACTGGTCCGTAAGCCGGCCAGGGGCCAGGCGTTCAGCGGCAACGTGGTCGTCGAGATGCTCAATCCGAGCAACCTCTTCGACCTCAACATCGGCTGGGCCGTGGCCCAGGAGCAGATCGTCGCCAACGGTGACGCCTGGGTGGGCATCACCGCCAAGCCGATCGCCATCGAGGCGCTGAAGAACTTCGACGCGGAGCGGTACGCCTCGCTGTCCTTCGCCAATCCGCTGCCCCTGACCGATCCGGCGAACTGCGCCACGGTCGCCGCCGACTCCTCCAGGACGACGGAGAACGGCCTGATCTGGGACATCTACTCGCAGGTGGGTGCCTGGCTGAGGAGCGACGACGCCACGAACCCGCTGCGCTACGGCGCGCGGACAACCCGCGTGGAGCACGCCTACGGCTTCGGCTACTCCCAGACCGGTGGCTTCCTCGTGAACTACATCAACGGCGTGCACCCGCTCGTCGTCGAGTCGGACGGAGCGCCGATCTACGACGCCTATCTCGTCGCCGTCGCCGGTGGCGCCTTCGCCGGCGCGTACCCCATGAACCAGTGCGAGCCCGCGCCACCGGCCACCGACGTCCGCCGCCAGTTCAGGGACGTCGGCGTGCCCATCATGCGCATGATGTCGCAGTCCGACTATCTCCTCGGCATCGGCTCCCGCCGGGAGGACAGCGATGCGCCGGGCGACCAGTACCGCCACTACGAGATGGCAGGCGCCGGCCACGCGACCCCCGACGAGCTCACGTTCTCGGCGTCCTCCGCAGACATTCTCGCCGCGGACCGCGTCGTCCCGCCGGCATCCTGCAACGAGGGGCCACGCAGCCGGTTCCCGAGTTCGATCTTCTTCAACGCAGCGCTGCGGAACCTCGACGCCTGGGTGCGCGACGGCGTCGCGCCTCCCCACGCGGAGCCCATCCTGGTGCGCAACGGCGCGCCGGTCCTCGACCGGTTCGGCAACGTGCAGGGCGGCCTCCGCTCGCCGTTCCTCGACGCGCCCACCAGCACCTGGTACGGCACGGCGACGGGCGCGTCCTTCTGCTTCATCGCAGGATACGAGCGCCCGCTGTCCCGGACGGTGATCGACAGCCTCTACCGGAACCACGGAGCCTACGTGAAGGCGGTCAAGGACAGCGCACGCAGCCTCGAACGTGAAGGCTTCCTGACCGCCTACGACGCACGCGAGCTGCAGAGGGACGCCGCGCAGAGCAGGATCCCCTGATGGTGGGATGAACGCAGAGAGGCCCCCGTTCCGGCGGGGGCCTCTCTGCGTGGACGGCCTGCAAGGGGACATCGGCTGTGGCAGGGTTGCCGGATGGACGAGCAGACCTGGGAACAGTAGATCGGGACCTACTGGGAGCAGGAGTTCGACGACACGCGTCCCGAGGAATCCCTCGCCCGGATGCGGGACCTGGCCGCCGTGCGGCCCGACGGCGATGCGGCAGCCCTCTTGAGTACGCCGGCGTGCACGACGCCCTCGGTCTCGAACACGAGGCGATCCCCCTCTATCGTGCGGCGATCCATGCGGGGCTCGAGGGCGAGCGCGCCACCCGCGTGGTCATCCAGCTGGCTAGCACCCTGCGCAACGTCGGCGCGTCGGCCGAGGCGGTGCGAATGCTCGAGTCGATGCCGGTGATGGAGGCCGACGAGGCGGCGCGTCAGGCCTTCCTGGCCCTCGCCCTGTACGACGAGGGACGCTATGGCGATGCCCTGCGCACCGCACTCGCGGCCCTGATTCCGACGCTCGACGGCTACCGGAGAGCGCTCGGTGCCTACGCCGACGAGCTGCCGAGCACGACGTCGGACCGCGGCTCGTCCCCGCAGCCTGTCATGGATCGCCCTGCGTGACGCGACGTCCGTCCGCCGCGGCACGGTCACGGCCGGCCTTCACCCCACGTGGCGGCGAGCGCGGTCCAGGCTGTCCTTCCCGTGGCGAGCGGGGTCCTGGCTGTCCGTGCCTGGGCGGTTGCGCGTCCTGAACGCCTCCGCGCCGAGGGTCGCAGCCGTGCTGCCCACGCCAAGGACCAGGCCGACGCGGGTGTGCGGAAGCCGCGTGCCTCTGTTCGCAAGGCGCTCCCCGACACCGAAGACGAGCCGTTCCATGCCGACCGTCAGCGCGATGCTTCCGCCGAGGAAGGCCACCGCTGCTCCCGTGAGCACCACCGGGTGACGTACGGGGTGGCGCATCGACGACCGGAAGCGCGGGCCCCGGTGGGTGCCCGAGCGTCCATCGGTGGTCGACCGGGGTGATGGAGGATCGGCGGCGACACCCGGGTCGCCGGGCTCCGGCTCCGGCTCCGGCTCCGGTGCAGTGTCCTCGCCGGGTGAAAGCCTGCCGCGTCTCATCGCCGCGATCCCGTAGGCCGCACTGGCGGTGAGGATCATCGTCTTGGCGACGACGCGCACCGGCCTGCTCGTGGTGTAGTCGGGCAGGGCGTACCAGAGGATGATGCCCAGCCCGGACAGGAGATCGGCCAAGAGCGGGAGGGGAGGTGTGGTCTTCGGCGACATGGGATCCACGCTACTGACCCGCCCGGCGTGGGCGCATCCGCCCTCGTGCTGATCCCGGTGTCCTCCGCGCGGAGGATGGCCGCCCGTCCGGCGGAGGAGAACGCGCCCAGCCGGCGGAGCAGAAGGCGCTAAACGCCAGGGCGAAGTCCGCTGGACCCCGGAGCAGAAGGCGCTGGAGGCCGGAGCGAGGTCCGCCCGGACACCGGCCGTGCCCGCCCCGGAGTCGGGCGGGCACGGCGTCGGGTCCACGTCGTCCGCAGGTCAGCCGTTCGGGGGCGTGTAGAGCTGGAGGTCGTTGCCCTCGCTGTCCTTGAACGGGAGGATGCGACCCCACGGGTACTCGCTGATGTCGCCCTCCACGGATGCCCCACCCCGGCCGGCGATTCGCTCGAGCTCGTCCTCGATGGAGCCTTCCGGCTCGAGGCTGATGACGGCTCCGCCGCCTGCTCCGCCATGGGTGGCCTCCCGTGCGTTGAGGCCGATGGTGAGCCCGCCGGCGTCGATCTCGGCCCACTCGTCCTCCTGCATGCTGACGTCCAGTCCCAGGGTGTACCGGTAGAAGGCCAGGGCGCGGTCCATGTCCTCGACGGGGACCCAGACGGTTGCTACTCCCTTGGCCATGATGCTCCTTCCGCGGATCCGGAGGGGATCCAGAGGGTTCACGGACCCGGCCGGGCCCGTCCCTCGGCACGCTACCGGCCGGTCGGAGCCGACGCTCCGGAGGAGAGGACCCTTGACGGCGGCTCGCCCGTGCTGTCCTACCGGGGGCGCTCGGCGGCGTGGCGGCGCGCGAGATCGGCCAGGGAATCGTCCAGGCCGTCGGCGTCGAAGGAACCGAACCTGCGCTCGGCGGCGGTGCGCAGGAGGAAGTCGGCGATGGCCGGGTTCTTGGGCAGGAGCGAGCCGTGCAGATAGCTCGCCACGATGTTCCGGTAGCGCGCCCCCTCATGCTCGTCCTCAGCATTGTTGCCCGCGCCCTTGACGACGGTCGCGAGCGGCCTGACGCCTTCGCCGAGGAAGGTCTGTCCGCTGTGGTTCTCGTAGCCGTGGATGTCGCCGAATTCCTCGCTGGTGGCGACGACGTTGCCGATCAATCGCTCCGTGCCACCCCGGGTTTCGAGGTCCAGCACGCCGATCCCGGGGATCACGGTGCCGTCGTGTGTCCGGAACTCCCTCCCGAAGAGCTGGTACAGACCGCAGATGAGCAGCATCGGCGTACCGTCTTCCGCGAGCTCGCGGAGACGCGGAGCGATCGACTGGAGGTCGTCCTGGATGACCACCTGTCCGCTGTCCTGTCCGCCGCCACCGATGATGACGTCGATGTCCGCGGGGAAGGCGTCGCCGGCGTTGTGTTCGAGGATCTCGGCGCCGTAACCGCGCCAGGCGAGCCGCTGCTTGAGGACCAGGACGTTGCCGTAGTCGCCGTAGATGTTCATCTCCCGTGGGTACAGCTGCAGGATGCGCAGCGTCCCCTTCGCCGGATCGGCAGGAGCCTCGCTGAGGTGGCTGGCGGACGGTGCATCGGTCATCAGGAGACCACCTCGACCTTCGTGATCTTGGAGAGTTCGCGGCGCACGGCGAGCATCGCCGTGTAGGTGCAGAAGATGCGCTTGGGGTGGCCCGCCGAGCCGCCGATGAACTGCTTGAGCCCGTCCGGGATGTCGGTCTCGACGGCGCCCACGCGGACGTCGTCGTACTTCAACCGGAGCGCCATGTCGTAGGCGCGGACGCCGCTGACCATCTCCACGCCGCCGAGTCCGAGCGAGTCGAAGTCGACGTCCCAGAGCCAGGACATGTCGCGCCCGTCGGCGTAGTTGTCGTTGATCGCGATCATCGTCGCGCAGCCGGCAGGATCGAACGACTTCAGCCCGAGCCGGAAGCCACTCGGGTTCTTCACCAGGACCAGTTCCAGGGGAAGGCCGTCGACGACGAGGCTCTCGCCCCGTCCGAACGCGGGCTCGACGGCGGCCAGGGACGCGTACAACCGGTCGTCGTCGGCGGTTCCGGCCATGACGGTCCGCGCCGCAGCGAGCGCGGCGGCCGCGTTGAAGATGTTGTAGACGCCCCGGAGGCGGAGATCCGTGCGGGTCACCGTGCCGTCCGCCTCGAACTCGGCGGAGTTACCGTCGACCGAGCGGAGGACCACGTCAGCGGGCAGGGCGGAGGCGGGAGCGGTGCCGGCCGCGCCGCGGAGTTCGTCGTCGTTCGGGAACGTGCTCCGCAGTGATGCGTCGAGGCCGAAATAGACGACGTCGGCGGTCGTGACCGATGAGGCGATACCGGCGACGCGCGGGTCCTCGCGGTTGAGCACGACGGTGCCCGTCGTGGCCAGGGCGATGCGCTCGAGCAGCCGCGTGGTGGCGTCGATCTCGCCGAAGCGGTCCAGCTGGTCGCGGAGCACGTTGAGGAGCAGGGAGAAGCGTGGGGGGACGAGCTTGACGAAGTGCACCGCGTGCGCCTCGTCGAGCTCGAGCACGGCGACGTCCGCGGTCAGGCGGCCGTGCCAGTCCACCTCGCCGAGCAGTGCGGCGGCCACGCCGCGCGTGAAGTTGCTGCCGGTGCGGTTGGTGAAGACTTTCAGGCCCTGGCCCTCGAGGAGCTCCACCACCATCTTGGTGGTGGTCGTCTTGCCGTTCGTCCCGCTGACGACGACGACGCCGCGGGGGAGGGTGGACAGCGCGCGGGCCATGAACCCGGGGTCGAGGCGCTCGACCACGAGGCCGGGAAGGGCGGAGCCGCCGCCGCGCAGGCGGGATGCGATGCGCACGGCCTTGCCCACGAGGACTGGAAGGGGATACATGCCTCCACGATATCGCCGGGCCGGCGTTCTTCCCGCGAGGCGGGGGACGAGGCGCTCCCGGCCGGGGCGGCTACGCCCGGCCGACGACCTAGAATCGAGGGATGACCTCCCCGTCCTCCTCGGCGCCCCTGCCGACGTCGGTCCCCGTATCCGATGAGCCGATCGACGCTCCGTTCGACGCCTCGTTCGACGCGCCGTTCGACGCTCCGATCGATGCGCCGGCCGACACCCGTCGATCCGGCGTGCGTCCGGTCGGCGTGCCTCCGGCCGGCGGGCGCCCGGTTTCCGGGGATTGCGCGACCACGGAGGGGAGGACCGCGGCCGGACGGCGCGACGTCGTCGTCGGGGTCCTCGCGGTGCAGGGCGACGTACGGGAGCACGTCGCGACGATCGAGTCGCTCGGCGGGCGCGCCGTCACGGTGCGGCGTCCGGCGGAACTCGCCGCTGTGGACGGCCTCATCATCCCCGGCGGCGAGTCGACCACCATCGACAAGCTGACGCGCACCTTCGGGCTGGCCGCTCCGCTGCGCGAGCTGATCGTCGGCGGCCTGCCCGTGTACGGATCCTGCGCGGGCATGATCATGCTCTCGGATGTCATCGCCGATCCCGCCACCGACCGCTCGGGCAATCCGCAGCAGACGTTCGGCGGGCTCGACATGGTGGTGCGGCGCAACGCCTTCGGACGCCAGCGCGAGTCCTTCGAGACCGACCTCGACTTCGCGGAGCTGGCGGCCACGGGCTCCGCCGCGGCCGGGGACCCCGTGCGCGCGGTCTTCATCAGGGCGCCCTGGGTCGAGAAGGTGGGCGACGGCGTCGAGGTGCTGGCGCAGGTGCCCGCCGCCGGGACACCCCGGGCGGCACCCCGGGACGACGTCGGTGACAGTGCTGACGGCGGTGGCTCGAGCGATGGCTCGAGCGACGGCTCGAGCGACGGCTCAAGCGACGGCTTCGGCGGTGCGACGGACGGCGCAGGAGCGGACTTGGAGCCGGTCGCTAGAATTGTCGCAGTGCGTTCGGGCAACCTGCTGGCCACGAGTTTCCACCCGGAAGTGACGGGTGAGCGGCGGGTCCACGAACTCTTTATCCGGATGATCAGAGGAGAAGCGTAAGCATGTCGGGGCACTCCAAGTGGGCAACCACCAAGCACAAGAAGGCGGCGATCGACGCCAAGCGCGCGAAGTCCTTCGCGAAGCTGATCAAGAACATCGAGGTCGCAGCGCGCGCGGGCGGTGCCGACGTCGCCGGTAACCCCGGCCTCGAACTCGCCGTCTCGAAGGCCAAGAAGACCTCCGTGCCCATCGACAACATCAACCGCGCGGTGAAGCGCGGCGCGGGCCTGCTCGGCGAGGCCGTCGACTACCAGACCATCATGTACGAGGCCCGTGGGCCCCAGGGCTCGGCGCTCCTCATCGAGTGCCTCACGGACAACAAGAACCGTGCTGCCTCGGAAGTGCGGCTCGGTATCTCCCGCAACGGCGGGACGATCGCCGACCCCGGATCCGTGGCCTACCTCTTCGCCCGGAAGGGCGTCGTCACGCTGCCGAAGAACGGACTCACCGAGGACGAGCTCCTCATGTCCGTGCTCGACGCCGGCGCCGACGAGGTCAAGGAATCGGCCGACACCTTCGAGATCGTGTCGGAGCCGCAGGATCTCCGTGCGGTCGTCGAGGCCCTCGACGCGAGCAGCATCGAGTACGAGACCGACGAGGTCGAGTTCGTCCCGTCCATGCAGGTGGACCTGGACTCCGACGGTGCGCGCAAGTTCCTGAAGCTCGTGGACGCCCTCGAGGAGCTCGACGACGTCCAGAACGTGTATTCGAACGCCAACCTCTCCGACGAGGTCCTGGCCGAGCTCGAGGACGACTGACATCGTCCTGCTTGTCGGCGTCGTCCTGCTGACCGGATCCGCCCGGTGACCTACCGTGTCATGGGCGTGGACCCCGGCCTGACGAGGTGCGGCCTGGCCGTCGTCGACATCGAACCGAACCGGCGCTCGACGCTCGTGGCCGTCGGCGTCGTCGGGACGGAGGCGGGCCGCAGCCTGGACGAACGGCTGCTCGTCATCTCCGAGGCGGTCGACACCTGGCTGGACCTGCACAAGCCGGAGGTCCTCGCCGTCGAGCGCGTGTTCAGCCAGTTGAACGTGAGCACCGTCATGGGGACGGCCCAGGCGTCGGGCGTGGTCATCGTCGCGGCCGCACGCCGCGGGATCCCCGTCGCCCTGCACACGCCCACCGAGGTCAAGGCCGCCGTCACGGGGAACGGGCAGGCGGACAAGGTGGCCGTCACCAAGATGGTCACGAAGATCCTCCGCCTCGACACCCCTCCGCGGCCGGCGGATGCCGCCGACGCGCTGGCCCTCGCCATCACCCACGCGTGGCGCAGGGGAGTGGGGCAGCAGGGCGCCGCGGTGTCCGGCGGCTCGCTCACTCCGGCGCAGCGCCTGTGGGCCGAAGCGGAAGCCAGGGCCCGACGCCGGTAGGCCCGCTCCGCGGTGTGGCGGCTCGATCGCACGGCGTGACGCCGGTACCGTAGTGCATTAGAACGTATGTTCGACACCGGGCGCGCCCGGTCCATCCATCCGCACGTGCCTCTGGAGCTCCTCATGATCAGTTCCCTCCGCGGGACAGTGACCCACGTGGGCCTGCACTCCGCCGTCATCGACGTCAACGGCTTCGGCATGCAGGTCCAGGCCACCCCGCAGACCCTCTCGGGATTGCGGACGGGCGAGGAGGCCAGCGTCGCGACCGCGATGATCGTGCGCGAGGACTCGATGACGCTCTTCGGGTTCGAGGACGCCGACCAGCGCGAGGTCTTCGAGACGCTCCTCGCCGTCAGCGGCGTCGGTCCGCGTCTGGCCCTGGCCGTGCTCGCCGTCCACACCCCGGACGCCGTGCGCATCGCGGCGTCGTCGGGCGACGACAAGGCCTTCAGCAAGGTACCCGGGATCGGTCCCAAGGGCGCGCGGCGCATCGTGCTGGAACTCGCGGGCAAGCTCGTGCCGCTGGAGGCGAAGCCCGGCGTGTCACCGCAGTCCTGGCAGGGCCAGGTGCTCACGGCCATGATGGGCCTCGGCTGGTCCGAGAAGGACGCCGGAGCGGCGATCGACGCCGCCGTCGCCGAGGCGCCCGAGGTCGCCGCGTCCGGCGACGTGGGGCAGATCCTCAAGCTCACCCTCCGCAGGCTCGGCCAGGACGGCGCGCGCAGCTCCGCCCGGTCGACCACCCGGGGTCCGCGCACTCCTGCGGGCGCTGCCGGCCGGGCCCAGGCCGATGCCGGGGTGGGCGCATGACCGATCACCACCCCGAGGACGTGCCGCTGGTCGCGCCCTCGGCCGACCCGGAGGACCGCGCCGTCGAGGCAGCGCTCCGGCCGAAGAACCTCGACGACTTCGTCGGGCAGAAGCGCGTCAGGCGGCAGCTCTCGCTGGTGCTCGAAGCCTCCCGGCTGAGGGGGCGCAGCGCCGACCACGTCCTGCTGTCCGGCCCTCCCGGGCTCGGGAAGACGACCCTCGCCATGATCATCGCCGCGGAGATGAACGCGCCGCTGCGCATCACGTCCGGGCCCGCCATCCAGCACGCCGGCGACCTCGCGGCGATCCTCTCGTCGTTGACGGAGGGGGAGGTGCTCTTCCTCGACGAGATCCACCGCATGTCCCGGCCCGCCGAGGAGATGCTGTACATGGCCATGGAGGACTTCCGGGTCGACATCATCGTCGGCAAGGGACCCGGCGCCACCGCCATCCCTTTGGAGCTGCCGCCGTTCACGCTCGTCGGAGCCACGACGCGAGCCGGCCTCCTTCCCGGCCCGCTCCGGGACCGGTTCGGCTTCACGGGGCACCTCGAGTTCTACTCCACCGAGGAACTCGAGCTCGTGCTCCGCCGCTCCGCGATGCTGATGGACATGAAGGTCAGTTCGGCGTCCTTCGCGGAGATCGCCGGCCGCTCCCGGGGGACCCCGCGCATCGCCAACCGCCTGCTACGGCGTGTCCGGGACTGGGCGCTCGTCCACGGCGTCGACCTGATCGACGCACGGTCCGCCAGTGCGGCGCTGGACATGTACGAGGTGGATGCGCGCGGGCTCGACCGGCTCGACCGCTCTGTGCTCACGGCCCTCATCACCAAGTTCAACGGAGGGCCGGTGGGACTGTCCACCCTGGCCATCGCCGTCGGTGAGGAACCGGAGACCGTGGAGACCGTGGCCGAGCCCTACCTGGTGCGTGAGGGCATGCTGGGACGCACCCCGCGGGGGCGGATCGCGACCGCCGAGGCCTGGAAGCACCTCGGCCTCGTGATGCCCGCCACCGTGGCCGCAGCCATGCCCGAGGACCTCTTCTCCGTCGCGCCGGAGGACCTGATGGGCAGCGAATCCGCGATCGACAGCTGGGCCCGACCGGACCCGTGACGCGGAAGCGGTCAGGATTCCCCTTTACACTGGTGTCTTCGTCTGTGTGCCGGGGCACATCCCTGCCGCACACACCCAGACCCACGAACGGATTCGCCCAGTGCTTGCACACGTAGTTGCCCAGACCGCATCCGAAGATGCTCCTCCCTTCGACATCTTCTCGCTGCTGCTGCCCCTGGCGCTGGCGTTCCTGATCTTCACCATGTTCCGGCGGCAGCGTAAGTCGCAGCAGCAGGTCAAGGAGATGCGGACGCAGATGGAGCCGGGCACCGAGGTCATGACGCAGTTCGGTCTCTTCGGCACCATCGTCTCCATCGACCAGGAGAACAACAAGGCCGTCCTTGAACTGTCGCCCGGCACCTTCGCGACCGTCCATACGCAGGCCCTCTCGAAGGTCGTGCAGCAGGAGTCCGTCGCGGCGGAGGACACGCCCGGTACGGACGATGACGCCGCACGGCGTGATCTCGACGCCTACGACGGCGCGGTCGTCCCGGACGATGCCTCCTCGCTCGACGGTGTCGACCGGCCCGCCACCGGCGGGGCGACCGCCACCTCGCCCTCCACGGTGTCGGGTGCCGAGACCCCGGACCCCCTTCGCGAGCAGGGCGGCGAGCTGCCCGAGAGGGATCAGTCGCTGCGGGACAACCGCGACGCGCGCGACGCCCGCGACCCCAAAGCGAACCCCGACCACTAGCATTCCTCAGGGGCCGGTACTCAGCCGTGCCTGTCGTGACACCGGCGCCACGCGTGGCGCCACAGCATAAGGACACCTCACCATGCCTCGTACCGGTCCCGGGACGGCAGCCAAGCGGACACTTGTCTGGCTGGGCGTACTGACCGCACTGCTCGCGATCCTCCTCGGCTCGGGCTCCATCTGGAGCACGGCCAGCTGGAGCCCGCGCCTGGCCCTCGACCTCGAGGGCGGTACCCAGATGATTCTCGCCCCCCGGGTCCAGGGCGGCAGCGAGATCACGCCCGAGCAGCTCGACCAGGCCGTCGAGATCATCCGGCAGCGTGTCGACGGCTCGGGCGTCGCCGAAGCCGAGATCAACACCCAGTCCGGCCAGAATGTGATCGTGTCCCTCCCGGGCACCCCTGACCCGGAGACGCGGGACCTGATCCAGGCATCCGCACAGATGGAGTTCCGGCCGGTCCTCGCCGGCGGCCCCGGTCAGGCGCCCGCCGCCGAGACGCCGACGCCCGACGACCAGCTGCCCCAGCCCGCGGCCGAGCCGCAGGACGCCAGCGATCCGAACTGGATCACCCCGGAGCTGTACAAGGAGTTCGAGGCGCTCGACTGCCTCGATCCGGCCGCTCTCGAGCCCGCGGAGGAACCGGCGCCCGCCGACGAGCCCATGGTCGCCTGCGAGCCCGACACCCAGGGCAAGTACATCCTCGGCCCGGTCGAGGTACCGGGCACGGACATCTCGACCGCGAGTTACGGGCTGCAGCGGGGTGCCCAGGGCCAGGCGCTCAACACCTGGGCTGTCAACATCGACTTCAACGACGAGGGCACGCAGATCTTCCGCGAGGTCACCGAGCGCCTCTTCGCCCTGGGCGACGGGGACCCACGGAACCAGTTCGCCATCGTGCTCGACGGCCGGATCGTCTCCGCGCCCACCACCAACGCCGTGATCCCCGACGGCAATCCCCAGATCAGCGGCAACTTCACCGAGGAGTCCGCCGCGGCGCTGGCCGAGCAGCTCAAGTACGGTGCGCTGCCGATCAGCTTCGAGATCCAGAGCGAGCAGCAGATCTCCGCGACCCTCGGTGCGGACCAGTTGCGCCTGGGCCTGATCGCCGGGCTGATCGGCCTGCTGCTCGTCGCCGTGTACTCGATGTTCCAGTACCGCCTCCTCGGGCTGGTCACCATCGCGTCGCTCGTCGTCGCTGGCGTCCTGACCTACCTGGCCATCTGCATCCTCGGCTGGACGGAGAACTACCGTCTCTCACTCGCCGGTGTCGCAGGCCTGATCGTGGCCATCGGTCAGACCGCGGACTCGTTCATCGTGTACTTCGAACGCATCCGCGACGAGCTGCGTGACGGGCGCGGGCTCGTCTCCGCCGTCGAGAACGGGTGGCGCCGGGCCAAGCGCACCGTCCTCGCCTCGAAGGCCGTCAACCTCCTCGCCGCGCTGGTGCTCTACTTCGTCGCCGTGGGCAACGTCCGTGGCTTCGCCTTCACCCTCGGTCTGACCGCCATCGCCGACCTGATCGTCGTCTTCCTGTTCACGCACCCCGTGCTGCGGCTCCTCGCGAGGACGAAGTTCTTCGGTGAGGGCCACCCGTGGTCCGGCCTCGATCCCCGCCGCCTCGGGGGCATTCCCCTCTACCGGGGAGCAGGCAGGCTCCGCGAGCCCGGCGCCACCGTTCCCGCGCCGGCCGCCACGACCCGCGCCAGGAACAAGGGCGCCTCCGGTGAGGCGGAACGCCGCCTGACCATCGCCGAGCGCCGCCGCGCGGAGCAGCAGGAGGCACTCGCCGGACGTACGGGGTCCACCGTCGTCGACCGCACCGGTTCTTCCCAGAAAGAGACCCACGAATGAGCCGCACCAGCTTCGCCACCTTCGGCAACGAGCTCTACTCGGGCAAGCGCTCATATCCTTTCGTCGCCAAGCGGAACCTCTGGTTCCTGATCGCGGGGATCGCCCTCCTCGTCTCGATCGTCATCCCCGTGGTCAAGGGTGGCTTCAACCTCGGTATCGACTTCCGCGGCGGTTCGGAGTTCACCGTGTCGGCGACGGAGAACACGGAGGTGGCCGTCGGTGAGCAGGCCGTGACCGATGTCGTTCCCGACGCCGTGCCTCGCGTGACGAACATCGCCGCGGACACCATGCGCATCCAGACCGAGCGGCTCTCCGACGACGAGACCCTCAGCGTCCGCGACAACCTGGTCGCCGGCTACGGTGTCGGGGAGGACCAGGTCACGTCGAGCTTCGTCGGCCCGACCTGGGGTGAGGACGTCAGCCGCCAGGCGCTGATCGGGTTCGGGGTGTTCGTGGTCCTGGCCGCGATCCTGATGGGCATCTACTTCCGCACGTGGAAGATGTCCCTCGCCGCCATGGCGGCCCTCGTGGTCGTCATGGTCGTCACGGCCGGCCTGTACTCGCTCAGTGACTTCGAGGTCACACCCTCGGCGATCATCGGCTTCCTGACCATCCTGAGCTACGCCCTCTACGACACGGTGGTGGTGTTCGACAAGATCCGGGAGAACACCGCGGACGTGACCATCTCCACGAAACGGACCTTCGCCGAGCAGGTCAACCTCGCCGTCAACCAGACCCTGGTGCGCTCCATCAACACGTCGGTCGTGGCCATCCTCCCTGTCGCCTCGATCCTGTTCATCGGTGCGTTCGTCCTGGGGGCGGGCACCCTCCAGGACCTCTCCCTGGCACTGTTCATCGGCATCATCCTCGGCACGCTCGGTACCATCTTCATCGCAGCCCCCCTGTACGCGGCGCTGCGGCTCAACGAGCCCGAACTGAGGAAGCAGGAGAAGAAGGTCCTGAACCGCCGCTCCATGGAGGCCGCTGCCGCCTGACCGCAGCGCCGCAACGCTGATCCGCCGAGCGCATCGACGACCCCGGCGACGACTCCGACGCGCTGCTCCGGCCGCAGCATCCTTCCGGGGATGCTGCGGCCGGTGCGGTGAAAAGCCCGGCTAGACTTGGATGTGCGACCCGACCTGTGGCATCTTGAGTCCTTCCAGGGTCCGATACCGAGATGGAGGGGCTGTGCATGGCTGAAGCGGTGAATCCCGCAGTGCGGGCCGGTGACGCCCAGGACGTCGTCGCGGCCGAGGGTACCGGGCCTGTCACCACCGAGGTCCCGCAGCCTGCAGGCCGGGGGCTCGTGCAGCCCGCGTCGCCGTCGTCCGCGCCTTCCGCGAGCAGCGCCGGCGAAGTCGCCCCCGGCCGCCGCGGCCGCACCCGTGCCAGGATCGCGCGACTCACCGGGAGGGGTTCCTCCGGGTACTCGCCCGTCCTCGAGCCGCTCCTGCGCACGGTACGCGCCAACAACCCCAAGGAGGACCTGGACCTCATCCAGCGCGCCTACCTGGTTGCCGAGCGCAGCCACGAGGGCCAGACGCGGAAGAGCGGCGACCCCTACATCACGCACCCTGTGGCCGTCGCGACCATCCTCGCGGAGCTCGGCATGACCGGCACCACGCTGGCGGCAGCGCTGCTGCACGACACCGTCGAGGACACCTCCTACACTCTTGACGAGCTGAAGCGTGATTTCGGCGCGGAGGTCGCCATGCTGGTCGACGGCGTGACGAAGCTGGACAAGGTCTCCTTCGGGGATGCCGCCCAGGCCGAGACGGTCCGCAAGATGGTCGTCGCCATGGCCAAGGACATCCGGGTGCTGGTCATCAAGCTCGCCGACCGGCTGCACAACGCCCGGACCTGGCGCTTCGTCTCCCCGGCATCCTCGGCGAAGAAGGCGCGGGAGACCCTGGAGATCTTCGCCCCCCTCGCCCACCGCCTCGGCATGAACACCATCAAGTGGGAGCTGGAGGATCTCTCCTTCGCCGCGCTGCATCCGAAGGTGTACGAGGAGATCGTCCGGATGGTGGGGGACAGGACCCCCGAGCGGGAGAAGCACTTGAGCCTCGTGCGGAACCAGGTCGAGGAGGATCTCCGCGCGGTGAAGATCAAGGCCACCATCACCGGGCGGCCCAAGCACTACTACTCGATCTACCAGAAGATGATCGTGCGCGGCAAGGACTTCGACGACATCCATGACCTGATGGGCGTGCGCGTGCTGGTGGACAGCGTGCGCGACTGCTACGCGACCCTCGGCTCGCTGCATTCCCGCTGGAACCCCCTGCCCGGGCGGTTCAAGGACTACATCGCGATGCCGAAGTTCAACATGTACCAGTCGCTGCACACCACGGTGATCGGCCCCGGCGGGAAGCCGGTGGAGATCCAGATCCGGACGCACGACATGCACCGCCGCGCCGAGTACGGCGTCGCGGCGCACTGGAAGTACAAGAGCGGCGGGCGGCAGCTCGAGACCCCGGAGAACGGCGACATGGGGTGGCTCCGCAGCCTCGTCGACTGGCAGCAGGAGACGTCCGACCCGAACGAGTTCCTCGATTCGCTGCGCTTCGAGATCAATGCGCGCGAGGTGTTCGTGTTCACCCCGAAGGGTGAGGTCATGGCGCTGCCGGCCGGGTCCACGCCCGTGGACTACGCGTACGCGGTCCATACCGAGGTGGGACACCGGACCATCGGCGCCCGGGTCAACGGGAAGCTGGTGCCGCTCAACAGCGAGCTGAACCACGGCGACTGGGTGGAGATCTTCACCTCGAAGGCCGAGGGGGCCGGCCCCAGCCAGGACTGGCAGGGCTTCGTCAAGAGTCCCCGCGCCCGGAACAAGATCCGCCAGTGGTTCACCAAGGAACGCCGCGAGGAGGCGATCGACAAGGGTAAGGAGCTGCTGACGCGCGCCATGCGCAAGCAGAACCTGCCGCTGCAGCGCATGATGACGCACAGCGCCCTCATGTCGGTCGCGGAGGAGCTGAAACACCAGGACATCGCCGCGCTGTATGCGGCGGTGGGCGATGGCCACACGTCCGCGCAGAACGTGATCGAGCACCTCGTCGCGCTGATGGGCGGTCATGAGAGCGCGGAGGAGAAGATCGCGGAGACCGCGGTTGCCACGCAGCCCCGGAGGCCGAAGTTCTCCGACTCCGGTGTGACGGTCCGCGGTGTCGGTGATGTCTGGGTCAAGCTGGCCCGGTGCTGCACGCCCGTCCCGCCGGACCCCATCATCGGGTTCGTCACGCGCGGCTCCGGCGTCTCGGTGCACCGGAACGACTGCCGGAACGTGGCGGAGCTGAGGGACCAGCCGGACCGGATCGTGCCGGTCGACTGGGCGCCCACGCAGTCCAGCGTGTTCCTCGTGGAGATCCAGGTCGAGGCGCTGGACCGCAAGAGCCTGCTCTCGGACGTCACGAGCGTGCTCGCCGAGAACCACGTGAACATCCTGGCGGCGAACGTGAACACGTCCTCGGACCGGGTCGCCATGTCGCGGTTCGCCTTCGAGATGGGTGATCCCAAGTACCTGAACCACATCCTGAGTGCCGTGCGCCGCATCGACGGCGTCTTCGACGTGTACCGGACGACGGGGTCGCAGCGCCGCTGATCGAAGCACTGCCGGCCGCAGCACCGGTACCCGGATTCGTCCGGTCCTGAAACTGCAGGTGTCCGGCGGGACGACGTGGGCGGGCTGCCCGGCGCCGTCGCATGTCCCGCGCTCAGTCACGATGTGGACCCCGGGCCTGACGCAGCCGCTCCAGTGCCCGGGTCTTCCCCGGCACGCGTGCGGTCCTGGCCAGGGCCACCTCCACCAGCCGGAGCGGGCAGTCCAGGGTGGCCGAGGATCCGATGGCGCGCAGGATCTCCACCGCATCCCGCTCCTCTCCGTGCACGGCGATGTCCAGCGCCGTCCTGAGCGGTGTTGTCACGGATACGCCACCCACGAGGTTGACGTCGAACGGCCCGAGCGCCACCTGGTGCATGACGGCGGGCGAGAAGGGCGGGAGGGCGGTCGTGCGGCGCCGATGGTCCGTCACGAGGCTGATCACGCTCGGAGGAGCCGCGCAGCCGTAGATCCACGCCGCGCAGGATCGACCGAGCGCCACACGGGGGCGCACAGAGTGCGGGACGCTGTGTGCCGCCGCCCGGGACCTGGTGGCAGGATCCTCCCGGAAGTCGCTGCGGAGGTAGGAGTCCCCGATCACGAGGCGGACGAGGCCGTCGAGCCGCATGGCCTGCAGCTCGGCCGAGGTGAAGATCTCGCCTGCGTGGAACAGGGCGCCGCCGGTCGACGTCACCGGGACGGCGCCTGCCCCCAGATGGCGTTCCGGGGGTGCTGCGACGTCGGCACTGTCGAGGGGAGGCATTGGTCCAGCATCGCGAGGACGGCCTCGACGCAAAAGCCCTCCGGCGCCGATGTGGACAACGGTGCCGGAGGGCTGGTGGCTCGGCGGCCGGCGGACCGGCCCCCGGCTAGGAGAAGTCCTGGGCGGACTTCTGCAGCATCTCCAGCCACTGTTCGCGAGCGGCGAGGGCTTCGCGCGCGCCGGCGATCTTCTTCGCGTTGCCCGCACGCTCGGCCGAGGCGAGGTCCTCGCGGAGCTGCGCGATCGTCCCCTCGAGCTGGCTGAGCGCACTGTTGGTGCGCGCCTTCGTCTCGGGATTCGTCTTCGTCCAGTGCTCGTCATCCGCAGACTTCACGGCGTCCTCGACCTGGCGGAGACCGGCATCGATCCGGCCCATGTCCGCGCGGGGCACCTTGCCGGCCTCGTCCCAGCGGTCACGGATGGACTGCAGTGCCTTCTTGGCGGCGGCGAGGTCGCGGATCGGCAGGATCTGCTGGGCTTCCTTCAGCAGGGCCTCCTTCGCCACGAGGTTCCCTGCGTACTCCTCGTCGACTGCCTCGTTGACGGCCTTGCGGGCCTCGAAGAAGCGGTCCTGCGCTGCCCGGAAGCGGGCCCACAGGGCGTCGTCGTCCTTGCGGCTTGCGCGCTTCGACGCCTTCCACTCGTCCATCAGGCGCCGGTACTCGGCGGCGGTCTGGCCCCAGTCGGTGGAGGTGGACAGCTGCTCCGCGCGCTTGATGAGCGCTTCCTTGGCCTGCTTGGCCTCGGCGTTGTCGTTGTCCAGCTGGGAGAAGTATGCGCGGCGGTGGCGGTCGAACACGGTGCGGGCCGAGCGGAACCGCTTCCACAGGGCGTCCTCCGTACCGCGGCCCAGGCGCGGACCGTTCTTCTGGGCAGCCTTCCACAGCTCGAACAGCTCGTTCATGCGCGTGCTGCTGGCCTTCCACTGCACGGTGGAAGGATCGCGCCCCGAGAGCTCCTCGGCCTCCGCGACGATGGCTTCGCGGGCAGCGAGTTCCTTCGCCTTGAGCTCGTCCTGCACGGCGCGTTCGGCCTTCTCGAGACCGCCGATCTCCGCGAGGAGTGCGTCGATCCGCGCCTCCAGGGCGAGCACGTCGCCGACCATCTTGCGTTCCCCGACCTGCGCGCGCAGATGTTTGGCGGTCTTGGTCATGTCCGACGACGGCGCCTTGGCCTGGACACGCTGCTCGAGCAGGGCGACCTGGCTGACGACGTCGTCGTACTTCCGGACGAAGTAGCCGAGCGCCTCGTCACGCGTCGCATCGGGGTACTGGCCCACCGCGTGCTCTTCGCCGTCGACGAGGAGGAAGACATGGCCGTCCTCCTCGACACGTGCGAACTTCGCGGCCTCCTCGAGGGAGGTGCTGTGCGCGGGTGGAGCGACGACGGGCTGGGCGGTCTTCTTCAGCGGCCGCGGCGTCATGGCGGTGGGCAGCGGCGGCTTGGGAGCCGCGAGGCGGGGGGAGGGGGTGCTGAGGGGAGCGGGTTCTGCGGCGAGGGGCGGAGCGGGCTCGGTCGTCCCGGTCGCTTCGGTCGTCGTCGCGACGTCGTCCGCTGTCGCCTCGGCTTCCGAGGTCCCGGCGTCGTCCGCTGCTGCGGCGTCGGCCGGAGCCGCGACCTCGTCGACCGTGGTGGCAGCCGTGTCGGCCTCGGTGGCCTCGGTGGCCACCGGGTCCGCCGTGCCGGCGGACGCCTCATCCGCCGTCGCGTCATGATCCGCGGCGGATCCGTCCTCGACCACCTCGTCCGCGGGAGCAGCGGGGGCGTCCGCAGGAGCCGCCGGGGCTTCGTCGGCCGGAGTCGCCGGGGCGTCCTCCTCGGGAGCCGCTGCCTCGTCGGCCTGAGCGGGGGCGTCCTTCACAGGAGCCGCTGCCTCGTCGGCCTGAGCCGGGGCGTCCTCCGCGGGAGCCGCTGCCTCGTCGGCCTGAGCCGCCGGGGCGTCCTCCGTGCCGGAGGTCGAGGGGCGGTCGCCCATGGCACCGTCGGCCTCCGCAGCGTCCTGCTGCGTCCCGAGGCCGATGGTCGTTTCGTCGGATTGCTGACTCTCTGTCACCGCTAGAAGTCTTTCGCTCGTCGGATGGCCCTGATCAACGCCGGAGCCATGTCATGCAGGATCACACCATGCAGGGTTCAGGAGTCTATCGGTCCGGTCCCGGCCGGCGAGGGAGGCGTCCACCGGACACCCCTGCTCGACACCGGCAGTACCGCGATTCCTGCCCCTGAGGCTACTTTACCCACTGCCCTCCGTTCCGCGTCCCGGCGCGGATCACGCCGGTGCGTCCACCCGAGCGGCGCCCGGCCCCTGTCACCGCCTGCCGTCCCTTTTCCGGCTGCCCTGCCTGACGCCTAGGATTGAGGCCGCAGAACCGGACCGCCGGCAGCACGGCCGCGGTGACCGGACCCCGTGCAGGAGGAGATCAACACCATGGCCCGCAAGGCATCACTGTCCGGCTTTCCCGAGTGGCTCCCGGAAGAGCGCCTGATCGAGCTGCACGTCCTCGAGGTCCTGCAGCGCACGTTCGAGCTGCACGGGTTCTCGAGCATCGAGACGCGCGCCGTCGAGACCGTGGAGCACCTCCTGCGCAAGGGCGAGATCGACAAGGAGGTCTACGCCGTCTCGCGGCTTCAGGCCGAGGAGGCCTCGGCGTCGGAGAGCGGACTGGCGCTGCACTACGACCTCACGGTCCCGTTCGCCCGCTACGTCGTCGAGAACGCGGGGCACCTCGCCTTCCCGTTCCGCCGGTTCCAGATCCAGAAGTGCTGGCGGGGTGAGCGCCCGCAGGAGGGCAGGGCCCGCGAGTTCACGCAGGCGGACATCGACGTGGTGGGTGACGGCGTCCTGCCGTTCCGGTACGACGTCGAGCTCGCCCTCGCCGTCGTCGAGGCCTTGGGGGCCCTCCCGATCCCCGACGTCACGCTCCGCGTCAACAACCGCAAGCTGGCGGAGGGGTTCTACCGGGGGATCGGTCTCGAGGACACGGCCGCGGTGCTGCGCAGCATCGACAAGCTGGAGAAGATCGGCCCGGAGAAGGTCGGCGCCCTGCTGCGGGACGAGACAGGTGCCGACGACAGGCAGGTGGAGCTCGCCCTCGAGCTGGCGGGCATCCGCACGCCGGACACGTCCTTCGTGGACCAGGTGCGTGCCCTCGGGGTGACGAACGACCTGCTGGAGGAGGGCCTCGACGAGCTCCGCCAGGTGGTCGGCGAGGCGGCACGTCGCGCCCCGGGCCGGGTCGTCGCGGACCTCAGTATCGCCCGCGGTCTCGACTACTACACGGGGACCGTCTACGAGACGGTCCTCGACGGGCACGAGGGCCTCGGCTCCATCTGCTCGGGCGGCCGCTACGACTCCCTCGCCCGGAAGGGCAACCGCACCTTCCCCGGTGTCGGCCTGTCGATCGGGGTGACGCGCATCGTCTCGCGGATGCTCAGCCAGGGCTTCGCGACCGCCTCCCGCGCCGTGCCCACGGCCGTCCTCGTGGCACTCGCCGACGATGACGCGTGGTCGCAGGCGCAGGACGTCGCCGCGGCCCTGCGCCTGCGCGGGATCTCCGCGGAGGTCGCTGCGGGTGCCGAGAAGTTCGGCAAGCAGATCAGGTTCGCCGATCGACGGGGTATCCCGTTCGTCTGGTTCACGGCTGCGAACGGCACGCACGAGGTGAAGGACATCCGGTCCGGCGATCAGGTGGTGGCCGATCCCGCCACGTGGATGCCCCCGTCGGCTGACCTGCGCCCGGTGATCACCCGCGCCTGACCCCGCTCACGCCGTCGCGCGCCCGCCGGGCGAGCACGATCGCCCGGCCGACGAGTCCGACGGCGAGCACCACCAGCATGGTGACCACCGACGTCGCCGGGAGCGTGAAGGCGAGGACGAGGCAGGCGAGCGCGCCGGCCACGTTCAGCCAGCGCGGCGCGTACCACTGCCGGTCCGTCAGGGTGAAGGCCGCGATGTTCGCGATCGCGTAGTACAGCAGGACGCCGAAGCTCGAGAAGCCCACCACCGTCAGCACGTCCGTGGCCAGCAGGAGCACCGCGACCACCACGGCCGTGGCGATGTCGGCGACCCAGGGGACGCCGAAGCGCCGCGAGACGCGCCCCAGCAGCTGTGGCAGGTCGCCTCCGCGGGCCATGGCGAGGCTCGTCCGCCCGACGCCGGCGATGAGCGCGAGCAGCGCGCCCAGGCTCGCGAGGGCCGCGGCGAGGGTCACGACGGCGCCGCCCCGGCCCATCGAGCCTTCGCCGGGCACCGCGGCGTCGAACACGTCGCGCAGGGGTGCGGAGGCTTCCGCCAGGGCGGCCGGGCCGAGCACCCTGAGCAGGGACACCCCCAGCACGAGGTAGAGGACCAGCGTGAAACCGAGGGCGCCGAGGACGGCCAGCGGGATGGTCCTGCGTGGGTTTCGGACCTCCTCGCCCATCGTCGCGATGCGGGCGTACCCGGCGAAGGCGAAGAACAGCAGGGCCGCCGCCTGCAGGACCCCGCCGGCCCCCACGGGCACGGTGTCGGAGGCGCCCTCCGCCGGGGGCGTGCTGAGGGCGACCACAATCACGAAGGCGATCACCGGGACCACGAGCGAGACGATCACGCGGGTCGCGAGGGCCGTGCGCGTCACGCCGAGGAGATTGACGGCCGTGAGTGCGGCGACGGCGGCGACGGCCGCTGCCTTCTCGAAGCCCGGGGCGGCGTAGAGGCCGAACGTCAGGGCCATCGCCGCGCAGGAGGCCAGCTTTCCCGTCACGAAGCTCCAGCCCGCGAGGAAGCCGGTCCAGTGACCGAGCTGTTCGCGGCCGTAGACGTACGCGCCGCCGCTGGACGGGTAGCGGACGGCCAGGGAGGCCGTGGCGGAGGCGTTGCAGTAGGCGACGAGGCCGGCGATGAGGATCGCCAGGGGCAGGAACCGCCCCGCGGCGGCTGCCGCAGGCGCGAAGACCACGAAGGCGCCGGCACCGATCATCGCGCCCACGCCCACGGTGGTCGCGTCGAAGGCGCCCATCACGCGGCGCAGGGCTGGTTGCTGGGACATGGTCCTCCTCGGACGGGGTGGCCGCCGGGCGGCTGATCGCGCCGGTCGGGCAGGACGGCCGGGCGCCGTCCTCCTCCTCCGGCCGGGCAGTGTCCGGGCGCCCGGGGGCGGACCGGTAAAGTTGACTCGGTTCGCACCAACTGTAGGCAGGCGCATCGGCACCTGCGATTCATCTGACACCCCTGTGGGAAGGAATGCTGTGCTCCGCACGCATGAACTCGGCTCCCTTCGGCCCGAGCACGTAGGACAATCGGTCACCCTGGCGGGCTGGGTCGCTCGACGCCGCGACCACGGCGGCGTGGCCTTCCTCGACCTCCGTGACGCCTCCGGTTTCGCGCAGGTCGTGGTCCGCGAGGAGGACGTCTTCTCGAGCCTCCGCAACGAGTACGTCCTGCAGATCGTCGGCACCGTGCAGCAGCGCCCCGAGGGCAACGAGAACCCCGCCCTCCCCACGGGCGCCGTCGAGGTGATCGCGGACTCCGTGACCATCCTCAACACCTCGGACCCCCTGCCGTTCCAGATCGACGAGCACGTCGAGGTCGGCGAGGAGGCACGCCTCCGCCACCGCTACCTCGACCTCCGCCGTCCGGGCCCCCAGGCCAACCTGCGCCTGCGTTCCGAGGCGAGCCGCGTGGCGCGCGAGCTGCTGCACCAGGACGGGTTCGTGGAGATCGAGACCCCCACCCTGACACGCTCGACACCCGAGGGCGCGCGCGACTTCCTCGTTCCCGCGCGGCTCGCGCCCGGCTCCTGGTACGCCCTGCCGCAGTCCCCGCAGCTGTTCAAGCAGCTCCTCCAGGTGGGCGGCTTCGAGAAGTACTACCAGCTGGCCCGCTGCTACCGCGACGAGGACTTCCGCGCGGACCGCCAGCCGGAGTTCACGCAGCTCGACATCGAGGCGAGCTTCGTCGAGGAGGACGACATCATCGCGCTCGGCGAGCAGCTCGTCTCCCGCCTGTGGAAGCTCATCGACGTCGACGTGCCGCTGCCCATCCGCCGCATGACCTACGCGGACGCCATGGCGAAGTACGGCTCCGACAAGCCCGACCTGCGCTTCGGTCTGGAGCTCAGCGAGCTGACCGGCTTCTTCAAGGACACCGGCTTCGGTGTGTTCAAGGCCCCCTACGTCGGCGCCGTCGTCATGCCCGGTGGCGCGTCGCAGCCCCGCCGCCAGCTCGATGCCTGGCAGGAGTGGGCCAAGCAGCGCGGCGCCAAGGGCCTCGCGTACGTCCTCATCGACGACGACGGGAGCCTGCGCGGACCGGTCGCGAAGAACCTGACCGACGCGGAGCGCGAGGGCCTCGCTGCGGCGACCGGCGCGAGCCCCGGCGACTGCATCTTCTTCGCCGCCGGGGACGCTGCGTCCTCGCGCGCCATCCTCGGCGCCGCACGGGTCGAGATCGGCCGACGCACGGGACTCGTCAAGGAGGGTGACTGGGCGTTCGTGTGGGTCGTCGACGCTCCGATGTTCGAGCCCGCGTCGGCCGCGGTGGCTGCGGGCGACGTCGCCGTGGGTGGCGGCGCGTGGACGGCCGTGCACCACGCCTTCACGTCGCCGAAACCCGAGTTCGTGGACACGTTCGACTCGGACCCGGAGAACGCCCTCGCCTACGCGTACGACATCGTGTGCAACGGGAACGAGCTCGGTGGCGGATCCATCCGTATCCACCAGCGTGACGTCCAGGAGCGCGTGTTCGCGGTCATGGGACTGAGCGCCGAGGAGGCTCAGGCGAAGTTCGGGTTCCTGCTCGAGGGCTTCAAGTACGGAGCGCCTCCCCACGGCGGGATCGCGCTCGGCTGGGACCGCGTGGTGTCGCTGCTGGCCGGCACGGACTCCATTCGCGACGTCATCGCGTTCCCGAAGTCCGGCGGCGGCTACGACCCGCTCACCGCCGCCCCCGCGCCCATCACGGCGCAGCAGCGCAAGGAGGCGGGCGTCGACGCGAAGCCCAGGTCGGAGACCACGGCCGACCAGTAGGCCGGTCAGGTGCCTCCGCGCCCTGAGGGACGGGACACCCGGCAGGGGTGTCCCGTCCCTCCGGCGTCCGGGGCCTCATGCGCCACGCCCGCGGTGATCGCTGTGGGACGAATTGTGACGATCCGGCGGTGGGTCCGCGGGCACTGTGAAATAATCGGCGCAGTACGTGCTCCGGGGTCGGTGTAAGTCCGAACCGGCGGTGATAGTCCGCGACCCGCTCCGTCGTTCCGCACCCGCGGAACGAGGGCGGTTGAGCCGGTGGAATTCCGGGACCGACAGTCAAAGTCTGGATGGGAGAAGCACGCACAGCAGTGCACTGTCCGCTGCCCGATCGATGGGCCGTGGCTATGCCGTGGTCCGCCGCGGCACGGGGTGCACTGCTGCTATCACCCGGAGCCGTCGTAGCGGCGAAGGATCGGCATGGATTTTCTGCAGTGGCTCTTCGAAGCCCGCATCCCCGTAGGCAACGGCTCCCTGCTGCTCCGTGAGGTGGTGGGCAACGTCTTCGGGCTGCTCAGCGCCCTCGGCGGCATGCGGCGCCGGGTCTGGGCCTGGCCGGTCGGTATCGTCGGCAACGTCCTCCTCCTCACCGTCTTCCTCGGTTCCGTCTTCGGCGCCGCGAGTGCCGCCAACCTCCTCGGCCAGGCCGGCCGCCAGGTCATGTTCATCGCCGTCTCCGTATACGGGTGGCGCCAGTGGCAGGCGAGCCGACACGGGGGCGGGCAGGCCGTGACGCCCCGGTGGGCCGGGACTAGGGCCAGGATCGGCATGGTCGCCTTCATGGTCCTGGGGACCGTCGCCCTCACCCCCCTCTTCCGCGTGCTCGGTTCCTACGAGCCCGTGTGGGCCGATGCCTGGACCTTCGTCGGGTCCCTCCTCGCCACCTACGGCATGGCCAGGGGCTGGGTCGAGTTCTGGCTGGTCTGGGTGGCCGTGGACCTCGTGGGTGTTCCCCTGCTGTTCAGTGCCGGCTACTACGCGAGCGCCGTCATGTACGCCTTCTACGGGGTCTTCACCCTGGTGGGCTTCTTCGTGTGGGCCAGAGCCCAGCGCACGGCGCAACCCCGTGTCGAGGCCCTCCTGCCCGACCCCAGCCTCCGATGAGCACGACGACGCGGGTGGCGGAGGCCGAGGCGAGGGCGATGCTGCGCGCGCTGGAGCTCGCCGGTCTCGGCGTGCGTGGCGCGAACCCCCTCGTCGGCGCCGTCCTCCTGGCTCCCGACGGTATGGTCCTCGGGGAGGGGCACCACCGAGGCGCCGGCACCCCCCACGCGGAACCCGCGGCCCTCGCGGATGCCGGGGACCGCGGGCACGACCCCCGCGGCGGCACGATGGTGGTCACGCTCGAACCGTGCAACCACACGGGACGCACCGGCCCGTGCAGCGAGGCGCTCATCAGCGTCGGTGTGGCCCGCGTGGTCTTCGCCGCGGCTGACGTCAACGGACCAGCGGCGGGCGGCGCGGGCCGGCTCCGCGCAGCGGGCGTCGGGTGCGTCGGCGGGGTGGAAGCGGAAGCGTCGCAGCACCTCAACGAGCGCTGGACGGCGTCCGTCGCAGCGGGTCGCCCCTTCGTGACAGTGAAATCGGCCCAGTCGCTCGACGGGCGGGTGGCGGCGGTCGACGGCACCAGCCAGTGGATCACCGGACCGGAGGCGCGCGCCGACGGCCACCGCCTCCGGGCCCTCGCCGACGCGGTCCTCGTGGGCAGCGGGACGGTGCGCGACGACGATCCGCGCCTCACCGCGCGCGGCGGGCCCGCGGTGGACGGGACGTCCGCGGGAGCCAGGGCGACCCTGCGCGTCGTGATGGGGCTGACCCCGGTGCCCTGCGAGGCCGCCATCCGGGGTCCGGGCTTCGTCCACCTGACCACCCGGGACGTCCGCGCCGCCCTCGATGAACTCTTCGCCCGGGGGGTGCGGCACCTCCTTGTCGAGGGGGGACCGCGGATCGCCGCCGCCTTCCTCCGTGCCGGTGTGGTCGACGAACTGGTCAGCTACGTGGCGCCCGTGGTCCTCGGTGACGGCGCTCCCGCCTTCCCCGACCTGGGGATCGACTCCCTCGCCGCTGCCCCGCGTTGGGGCCTGGACGAGGCGGGCGGACCGGCCGTCCACCGACTCGGGGCGGATGTCCGGCTGCACCTCCGGCCGCCGCCCGGGTGAGCAGCCCGTCCGGCGTCCGACGCCGGACGACTTGACCCCCGCTCGATCCAGGTAGACCCACCCGTAGCTCCATCCCCTCCCGACCCACCCGAAGGAAGTACCCGTGTTCACAGGAATCGTGTCCGAGCAGGGCAGCGTCGTCTCACTCGACGTCACGCCCGACGGCGAGAGCGCGCTGCTCGTCTTCGAGGCGCCCGAGACCGGGAGGGACCTCAGCCCAGGGGCGTCGATCGCCGTCAACGGCGTCTGCCTCACCGCGGTGACGCTCGACGGCGGGCGCGTGGGCGTCGACGTCATGGGCGAGACCCTCCGCCGCACCACCACGGGCTGGCTGCAGCCCGGGACGCCCGTCAACCTCGAGCGCTGCGTGCCGGCCGGCGGACGCCTCGACGGTCATGTCGTCCAGGGCCATGTCGACGGCATCGGGGTGCTCCTCGAGCGCGAGGACCTCGGCGCCTGGCACCGGCTCCGCTTCGGCCTGCCCGCGACGCTCGGCCGGTACGCCGCCGAGAAGGGGTCCGTCGCGATCGACGGCGTGTCCCTGACCGTGACCGCGGTGAGCGCGCCGGACGAGAGCGACCAGTGGTTCGAGGTCGGTCTCATCCCGACGACCCTCAGGGAGACCGGTCTCGGCGCCAAGGCCATCGGCGATCCCGTGAACCTCGAGATGGACGTGCTTGCCAAGTACGCCGAGCGCCTGCTCGGTTTCGCGGCGGTCGACGCCCGGCGGCAGGACACGTCCGGGGACGCGCAGTGATCCGCGAGCCGGCCCGCGACACGACACTCCTCCGCCTCGATCCCGTCGAGGACGCGATCGCCGCCATCGCGGCCGGCGGTGCAGTCGTCGTGGTCGACGACGAGGACCGCGAGAACGAGGGCGACATCGTCTTCGCCGCCGAGGACGCGACCCTGCAGCTCGTCGGCTGGACCGTGCGGTGGACCTCCGGTGTGCTGTGCGTCCCGCTCCGCGCGGAGGATGCGGACCGCCTCCTCCTGCCGCCGATGACCGCCGTGAACGAGGATTCGAAGGGCACGGCCTACACCGTGTCCTGCGACGCCGCGACGGGCGTCAGCACGGGCATCAGCGCCGCGGACCGGGCCCGGACCGCGCGTGTCCTGGCGGACGGCGCCAGCGAGCCCACGGATCTCACCCGGCCGGGCCACGTCTTCCCCCTCCGCGCTGCACCGGGCGGCGTGCGCGAGCGGGCCGGCCACACCGAGGCCGGGGTGGAGCTCAGTGTCCTCGCGGGCAAGCGCCCGGCCGCGGTGATCGCGGAACTCGTACACGACGACGGCGACATGATGCGGCTGCCGGCCCTGCGCCGGTTCGCCGACGAGCACGGCATCCCCCTCGTCTCCATCGAGGATCTCGTCGTCTTCCTCGGGGCACGTGCAGCGTCCGGGCCCGACGGCAGCACCGGCGCCGGCGGTGCAGTCCGTCGTCCGGACACCCCTGAACACCCCCTCGACATCCCCAGCGACACCACCCCGGAAGGAACAGCATGAGCGGCCACGGAGCACCCAGCATCGACATCAGCGCACTCACCACGCAGGACGGCGCGCCACTGCGGCTCGCGATCATCGCGGCGAGCTGGCACACGCAGATCATGGACGGTCTGCTCGACGGCGCCCGGCGTGCCGCCGCGGAAGCGGGGGCGGACGTCACCGAGATCCGCGTGCCGGGTAGCTTCGAGCTGCCCGTCGCCGCCGCGCGCATCGCCCCGCACGTCGACGCGGTCGCTGCCCTCGGCGTCGTCATCCGCGGCGGGACGCCCCACTTCGAGTACGTGTGCCAGGCCGCGACCTCCGGCCTGACCGACGTCAGCGTCCGGACCGGCGTACCGGTCGGCTTCGGGGTCCTGACCTGCGACACCGAGCAGCAGGGCCTCGACCGCGCCGGCCTGCCCGGCTCCTCCGAGGACAAGGGCCACGAGGCGGTCTCCGCCGCGCTGGCCACGGCCTCCGTCCTCCGGGCGTTCGGGCGGTGACGGCCGAGGCATCCGTCACAGGGCGGGCCGGGCGTGCCGAGCCGGTGCGGCGAGCCGATAGCCTAGGGGATGTGAAAACCTTTGATTCCCTGTTCGAGGAGCTCAGCGCCAAGGCCGGCGAGCGCCCTGCGGGGTCGCGCACCGTCGCGGAACTCGACTCGGGCGTGCACGGCATCGGCAAGAAGGTCGTCGAGGAGGCCGCCGAGGTCTGGATGGCCGCGGAGTACGAGTCGACGGAGGACGCCGCCGAGGAGATCTCGCAGCTGCTCTACCACCTGCAGGTCCTCATGATCGCGAAGGGACTCACGCTCCAGGACGTCTACAAGCATCTCTAGCCGCGCCGGCCCACCCGCCCGCGGCCCACGATCGCCTGTCCCACCCTCCTGACGCGAAAGTACCCCATGCTCCGTGTAGCAGTCCCCAACAAGGGCGCCCTCTCCGAGGCCGCCTCGTCCATGCTCGCCGAGGCCGGCTACCGCCAGCGCCGCGACTCCCGCGAGCTCGTCCTCGTGGACCCCGAGAACGAGATCGAGTTCTTCTTCCTGCGGCCCCGCGACATCGCGGTGTACGTCGGTTCCGGGACGCTCGACGTCGGGATCACCGGCCGTGACCTGTTCCTCGACGCGCAGGTGAAGGCGGAGGAGCTCATGCAGCTCGGCTTCGGCGCGTCCACCTTCCGCTTCGCCGGTCCGGTCGGCGACTTCGACGCCCTCGAGCAGCTCGAGGGCAAGCGGCTCGCCACGAGCTACGAGGGCTTGCTGAAGGACTACCTCGCCGAGCGCGGCATCACGGCGTCGGTGGTCCGGCTCGACGGCGCCGTGGAGTCCTCCGTGCGCCTCGGCGTCGCCGATGCCATCGCCGACGTCGTCGAGACCGGCAACACGCTGCGCGCCGCGGGGATGGAGATCTTCGGTGATCCGATCCTGCAGAGCGAGGCCGTGCTCATCGGCCGCGCGGGGGACGCCCCCGTGGGCCTCGACGTGCTCCTGCGCCGCCTGCAGGGCGTCCTCGTGGCCCGGCAGTACGTGATGATGGACTACGACGTCCGGAAGGACCTCGTCGACGCGGCGGCGGCCCTGACCCCCGGCCTCGAGTCCCCGACCGTCTCGCCCCTGCGCGACTCCGAGTGGGTCGCGGTGCGCTCCATGGTCCGGCGGAACCAGACCAACCGCATCATGGACGAGCTGTACGAGCTCGGTGCGCGCGCCATCCTCGTCAGCACCATCCACGCCTGCAGGATCTAGGGAGGCGAGCATGAGTGTCGCCATCCGCGTGATCCCCTGCCTCGACGTCGACGCCGGACGCGTGGTCAAAGGGGTCAACTTCGAGGACCTGCGTGACGCCGGGGATCCGGTGGAGCTCGCGCACCGCTACGACCGGGCCGGTGCCGACGAGCTCACGTTCCTCGACGTGACCGCCTCCTCCGGTAACCGCGAGACCACGTTCGACGTCGTCTCGCGGACCGCCGAGGAGGTCTTCATCCCGCTGACGGTGGGCGGGGGAGTCCGCGAGATCTCCGACGTCGACCGCCTCCTGCGGTACGGCGCGGACAAGGCCTCGATCAACACCGCCGCCGTCGCGCGGCCGGCCGTGATCGACGAGATCACGAAGCACTTCGGTGCCCAGGTCCTCGTCCTGTCGCTCGACGCGCGCCGGACCCGGGACGCCGCGACGCCGTCGGGCTTCGAGGTGACGACCTACGGCGGCCGCAAGGGTACCGGGATCGACGCCGTCGCCTGGGCGAAGGAGGCCGCCGACCGCGGGGTGGGGGAGATCCTGCTGAACTCGATCGACGCCGACGGCACCAAGGAGGGGTTCGACCTCGAACTCATCCGCGCCGTACGGGCGGCCGTCGGCGTGCCGCTCATCGCCTCGGGCGGTGCGGGCGAGCCCGCACACTTCCCGCCCGCCGTCGAGGCCGGCGCGGACGCCGTGCTGGCGGCCTCCGTCTTCCACTTCGGTCCGGTGTCCGCGATCGCGGACGTCAAGGCCGCGATCCGCGCGGCAGGGTACCCCGTCCGCTAGGCGCCGGGTCCTGCCTGCAGCGGGAGGATTCAGAGACCGACGTCGGCACTCTCGAGCAGGGCGACGGCATCGGGCCGGCCCTCGAACGTGACGAGTGCCTGGGCACGGCGACCGTGGGCGTGCATGAGCAGTTCGCCCGGCTCGCCCACGATGGCCACCGATACGGGTGCGCGCTTCGCGACGTGGCGGGGACCGTCCGTCCGCACCAGCACGATCCCGAGATCCACGCCGCGGTAGAGGATGGCGGCGCGCTTCACGAGTTCCTCCCACAGGGCGTTCGCGTAGTCCTCGTCGAGCGCCCTCGGTGCCCAGCGCGAGCCGGCCCGCCGGACGTCCTCGGTGTGGACGAAGTACTCGATCAGGTTGGCGCTCTTGTCGACGGCATTGAGGCGCATCGGCGAGAGCGCGGGTGGACCGGCGAGGAAACGCCGAACGAGCGCCTCGTAGCCCGCCGGGGATCCGGCACGTTCGGCCGTCTCCCGCGTGGCGCGCTCGGTGATCGGGGCGAACCTCTTCACGACCATGCCGAGGCCCAGGGCAGGCTTGTGCTCGCGCAGGTACAGATGCGCCGCCAGATCGCGCGTGTGCCACCCCTCACAGAGCGTGGGGGCATCGGGACCGGCTGCCAGGAGCGTCTCGGCCAGGACCTCGCGGGACGGGGTTACGTAGTGCATCACTGCTGAAACTAGCACGCCGCGCGAGGGCGGTGGCAGGCGCGCCGCGCCGTCGTCGGGGCCGCACTAGAATCAGGGGTGATGCCTCCCACCACGTCCTCCCCGTCCGCTGCCGGAACAGGCGCTCCTCCGGTCTCCGAACGCCAGGCGGCGCGCGACGCGCCCCTGCTCGATCCCGCGATCGCCGGGGCCCTCAAGAAGGACGACGCCGGCCTGGTCGCCGCCGTCGTCCAGCAGTACGACACGCTCGAGGTGCTCATGCTCGGCTGGATGGACGAGGAGGCCCTCCGCCGGACCCTGACCACGGGTCGGGTCACCTTCTTCTCCCGGTCACGCGACGAATACTGGCGGAAGGGCGACACCTCCGGACACCGTCAGTGGGTCAAGGGCGTGGCCCTGGACTGCGACGGAGACGCCCTGCTCGTCACCGTCGACCAGGAAGGCGCCGCCTGCCACACCGGCAGCCGCACGTGCTTCGACGGCCGCGACCTGCCCTCCGTCATCTCCAGCCGTCCCGACGCGGAAGGATCCTGACCCGCATGCAGCAGCTCGGCACCATCAGCCCCACCCTCGAGGAGTTCCGCGACCTGGCGAAGGCGCGGCGCGTGGTTCCCGTGCACCTGAAGGTCCTGGCGGATGCGCACACGCCCATCGGGATCTACCGCAAGCTCGCGGACGGCCGCCCGGGCACCTTCCTCATGGAATCCGCGGCCGTCGGCGGCGTCTGGTCGCGCTACTCGTTCATCGGGGCGCACTCCCGGGCGACCCTGACCACGCGCGACGGCGAAGCGCACTGGCTGGGCGAGCCGCCGGCCGGCGTGCCGGTCGCAGGCGATCCCGTCGAGGCGCTCCGCCTCACCGTCGAGGCCCTGCGCACGGAGCGCTTCGAGGAACTGCCTCCCTTCACCTCCGGCATGGTCGGCTTCGTGGGCTGGGAGGCCGTGCGCCACTGGGAGCGGCTGACGAGTCCGCCCGAGGACGATCTCCTGCTGCCCGAACTGGCGATGTGCCTGGTCTCCGACCTCGCCATCCATGACAACTCCGAGGGCTCGCTCACCCTCGTCGCCAACGCCGTCAACTTCGACGGCACCGACGAGCGGGTCGACGAGGCCTGGCACGACGCCGTGGCGCGGGTGCGCGCCATGCTCGCCACGCTCGTCGCCCCGGCCGAGCTCGCCGTGTCCGTCATGGCCGAGGGCACGCCGACGGCGGAGGAGTCGATGGAGCGCGTCCGGGAGTCCTGGTTCGAGCCGGAGTACCTGCGCGCGATCGAGCGCGGCAAGCGGGCCATCGTCGACGGCGAGGTCTTCCAGGTCGTCATCAGTCGCCGCTTCGAGATCGAGTGCGACGCTTCTCCGCTGGACGTCTACCGCATCCTGCGGACCACCAACCCGAGCCCCTACATGTACCTGTTCAGCCTCGAGGATTCCGACGGACGCGGCTACTCGATCGTCGGCAGCTCGCCGGAGGCACTCGTCACCGTCACGGGCGACGAGGTCATCACCCACCCCATCGCGGGCTCGCGCCCCCGCGGCAGGACCACGGAGGAGGACCGCGACCTCGCCGTCGAACTCCGGGCGGACACCAAGGAGAAGGCCGAGCACCTCATGCTCGTGGATCTCGCGCGGAACGACCTCTCCAAGGTGTGCACGCCGGGCAGCGTCGACGTCACCCAGTTCATGGAGGTGGAGAAGTTCAGCCACATCATGCACCTCGTCTCCACGGTCGTCGGTCGGCTCTCGCCGGCGAAGACGGCCTACGACGTCCTCGCGGCGACTTTCCCGGCCGGGACACTCTCCGGCGCCCCGAAGCCGCGTGCACTGCGCCTCATCGACGAGGTGGAACCGCATCGCCGAGGCATCTACGGAGGAGTGGTCGGCTACCTCGACTTCGCGGGCGACATGGACATGGCCATCGCCATC
This sequence comes from Arthrobacter sp. CP30, assembly GCF_053470025.1. NCBI lineage: Bacteria > Bacillati > Actinomycetota > Actinomycetes > Micrococcales > Micrococcaceae > Arthrobacter > Arthrobacter sp. CP30. The sequence goes on along the minus strand of NZ_JBQEMM010000003.1, from coordinate 102,683 downwards.
CGCTCCGCGCTCCTGCGCGAGGGCACGGCATACGTCCAGGCCGGCGGCGGGATCGTCGCCGATTCGGTGCTGGAGGCCGAGGCCCTCGAGACCGTGAACAAGGCTGCGGCACCCCTGCGGGCAGCCCTCACCGCGGCCGGGCTCCGGCCCGCGGCGGTGGAGGCACCATGAGTGCCGGACGCACCGAGCGCACCGAGCCGGGCAGGTTCGCGCGGCGCGGCATCGTCGTCATGGGGATCGTGGTCCTCGCGCTCCTGGCCTTCGGTTCCACGACCCAGACCTGGCTCACCGTCCGCCTGCCGCAGGAGGCCGTGCAGACGCCGGACCTGATGATCGCCGGGAGTGACGCGTCGACCCCCGTGACGGCCTTCGCCCTCGTGGCACTGGCGGCTGCCCTCGCCGTGTCGATCGCCGGTCGCCTCGCGCGGTGGGTCATCGCCGTGATCCTCGTGCTCTCGGGCGTCGGTATCGCCCTGTCCAGCGCGGGTGTCGCGCTCGATCCCGCGGCGGCTGCAGAACCCGCCGTCGGCGAGGCCATCGGCGTGAGCGGCCTGGCCGGTGCCGAGGCGACGGCCGGTATCTTCCCGTGGCTCGCCGTCGCGGCCGGCGTCCTCCTGGTGCTCGCGGCCGCCTGGGTGGTCCTGGCGGGCCGCACCTGGGGAGTGAACCGACGGTACGACGCCGGGGCCTCGCGGGCGGTCACGCCTGCTGCCGGTGACCTGCAGCCCGGAGCGCCCGCGCCTTCCACAGGAGACGTAGCCCCCGGGGTGGTCCCGGTCGCCGATGACGACGACGGACGCAGTGAAGGTCCCGTCGACGGACGTCCGGTCCCGGGAGGCGCGTCATCCTCCGCGACGGCACGGTCCGCGGCCGCGCCCGATGCACCCTCCGACCCACTGCTCCCCGCCGGGGACGAGACCGGCGGGGCATCCTCGCCCACGGCGCGCCCTTCCCGCGACCGGTCCAGCGCCCATGCGGACGAGATCGACAGCTGGGACCAGCTCTCGCGGGGCAACGACCCGACCGGCTGACGGCCGGGCGCGTACGTCCCCACCGGTTCCTCCCGACCGCCCCATCAATGGCAGAATGGAACCTGACCCGTTCGAAGGAGATTCACCATGGCATCCGAGACCCGCGCCTCCGCGACCCGCAACACCCCCGCGAACCACGCCCGGATGGGTGACGAGACGATTGGTCACGGCAACAGCCCCGCGGCATGGACCTGCGTGCTCATCATGCTGGCCGGTGCCGCTGTGGCCTCCTTCGCCTACATCCTGGCGAGCACGGAGGGCAACCACGACTTCGGCACCCTCCTCTTCTGGATCGGGATCGCGGTGATGTTCGTCGGCCTCCTCGTCGGATTCGTCCTCCGGAAGATCGGCTACGGCGTCGGCGGCTCCAAGCTCAAGAACAACGGCCACTAGATGACGGTCCTCGACGACATCATCGGGGGCGTCCGCGAGGACCTCGCGGAGCGTCGGCGTGCCGTTCCCCTCGAGGACGTCCGGAGGGCGGCGACGTCCGCTCCCGCGCCGATCGACGCCTTCGCGGCGCTCGGCTCGGGTGCGGGAGGAGACCTCGCGGTCATCGCCGAGGTGAAGCGCAGCAGCCCCTCCAAGGGCGCCCTGGCGGACATCGCCGATCCGGCGTCCCTTGCCGCGTCCTACGAGCGTGGCGGGGCCGCCGTCATCTCCGTGCTCACCGAGGAGCGGCGGTTCGGGGGTTCGCTGGCCGATCTCGACGCCGTCCGAGCAGCAGTCCAGGTGCCTGTGCTCCGCAAGGACTTCACGGTGGACGCCTACCAGATCTGGGAGGCGCGGGCCCACGGCGCCGACGTCGTGCTCCTGATCGTCGCGGCACTCACCGACGCCGAACTCGCCGGCTTCCTCGCCCTCACCCACGAACTCGGCATGAGCGCGATCGTCGAGACCCACACCGAGGACGAGGTACGGCGCGCCGTCGCGGCGGGGGCACCGATCATCGGTGTCAACGTCCGCAACCTGAAGACACTCGAGATCGACCGCGGCGTCTTCGCCGGATTGGCCCACCTCGTCCCGGCGGGGACCGTCGTCATCGCCGAGTCGGGCGTCCGTGATGCCGCCGACGTCGAGGAGTACGCGGGCCGCGGCGCGCACGCGGTCCTCGTCGGCGAGGCACTCGTCCGGCACGACGATCCGGCCGCGACGATCGCGGATTTCCGCCGGACGGGCCGTACCGCCTGGCGGGAGTCGGGTATGGCCGCGCGCGCCTGAACGCGTCGACGGGCCGGCGCCGGCAGCTCCCACCGGGGAGCGGTCCAGCCGGACCATCCATACCGGGCACGCGCCCGCCAAGCACCGGCCACCGGTCGGCACCAGCACCACCGAGCAGCACACGGGACGGATCACCGGACCCGCCGGCGCCCGCGACGCATCCCCGTCCGGGCGAGGACCAACAGGACAGGATTGCTGAAGTCATGACTGATATGCATCAGGACACGGGCCTGACCGGCACGGACGCCGGAGCAGCGGACGCCATCGACGCCGGGACGGCCGAGGCCTTCCTCAGCCACGACCAGAGCCTCCGCCACGCCCCCGGTCCGTACTTCGGCGCCTACGGCGGCCGCTGGATGCCCGAATCGCTCATCGCGGCGCTCGACGAGCTGCAGGACACCTTCGATAAGGCGAAGGCGGATCCCGAGTTCACGGCCCAGGTCGCGGAGCTCAACAGGAACTACGCCGGCCGCCCCTCGCTGCTCACCGAGGCCGCGCGCTTCGCCGAGCACTGCGGGGGCGTCCGGGTCTTCCTCAAGCGGGAGGACCTCAACCACACCGGGTCCCATAAGATCAACAACGTGCTCGGCCAGGCGCTGATCGCCAAGCGCATGGGCAAGACCCGTGTCATCGCCGAGACCGGCGCCGGCCAGCACGGCGTCGCCAGCGCGACGGCGGCAGCCCTCCTCGGTCTCGAGTGCGTCGTGTACATGGGCGCGGAGGACACGCGTCGGCAGGCGCTGAACGTCGCCCGCATGCAGCTGCTCGGCGCGACGGTGGTCCCCGTGACCAACGGGTCGCAGACCCTCAAGGACGCCATCAACGACGCCCTGCGTGACTGGGTCGCCAACGTCGAGACCACGCACTACCTCCTCGGCACCGCCGCGGGAGCGCACCCCTTTCCGTCGATGGTCCGCTACTTCCACGAGGTCATCGGCGACGAGGCGCGCGAGCAGATCCTCGAGCAGACCGGACGCCTGCCCGACGCCGTGACGGCCTGCGTGGGCGGCGGGTCCAACGCGATCGGCATGTTCCACGGCTTCCTCGACGACCGCGAGGTCGCGCTGTACGGCTTCGAGGCCGGGGGCGACGGCGTGGAGACCGGCCGCCACGCCGCGACGATCACGCTCGGCCGACCGGGTGTGCTGCACGGCGCCCGGTCCTACCTGATGCAGGACGAGGATGGCCAGACCATGGAGTCGCACTCCATCTCGGCGGGCCTCGACTACCCCGGGGTCGGTCCCGAGCACGCCTACCTCGCGGACATCGGGCGCGCGCACTACGAGCCCATTACCGACGCCGAGGCAATGGAGGCCTTCAAGCTCCTCAGCCAGACCGAGGGCATCATCCCCGCCATCGAGACCGCACACGCACTTGCCGGGACCATGAAGCTAGGCCGGCGCCTCGCCGCCGACCTCGCCCCGGGGGAGCATCCCTCGGACAGGATCATCGTCGTGAACCTCTCGGGCCGCGGGGACAAGGACGTGGCGACCGCCGCGGGCTACTTTGACCTGCTGCCGGACGACAGCGTGGAGCAGGAGATCGCAGAGGAGGGTGAGCAGCTGTGACGACACACGTCCCTGACCAGCAGCAACCTGAGCCCGGCGCAGCCGGCGCACCCGCCTCTAAGGCGGCTGCCGCCATCGAGAAGGCCCGCAGCGAGGGTCGCGCAGCCCTCATTGGCTACCTGCCCGCGGGGTTCCCCGATGTCAGGACCACCATCGAGGCCGGGATCGCCATGGCGGAGAACGGCGTGGACCTCATCGAGATCGGCATCCCGTACTCCGACCCCGTCATGGACGGGGTGGTGATCCAGGAGGCGACGGTCGAGGCCCTCGCGAACGGCTTCACCGTGCCGCAGATCTTCGACGTCGTGGAAGGCATCACCCGGAAGACGGATGCCGCGGTGCTCGTGATGACGTACTGGAACCCCGTGATGCGGATGGGTGTCCGCGACTTCGCGGAGCGCCTCGCCGCCGCCGGCGGAGCCGGGCTCATCACCCCCGACCTCATCCCCGACGAAGCGGCGGAATGGCTGCAGGTCTCCGAGGAGCTCGGCCTCGACCGAGTGTTCCTCGTCGCGCCCTCCACCTCCCCGCAGCGCATGCAGAACACCGTCGACGCCAGCCGCGGCTTCGTGTACGCGGTCTCCGTCATGGGTGTGACGGGTGCCAGGGCCTCCGTCGGTGCGGCGGCCCAGGCCGTCGTCGACGCCGCGCACGACGCCGGCGCCGAGCGCGTCTGCGTGGGACTCGGCGTCTCCTCCTCCGCCCAGGTGCGCGAGATCGGCGCCTACGCGGACGGCGTGATCGTCGGGACGGCCCTCGTGGCGGCCCTCAGGGACGGTGGCGTGCAGGCGGTCGCGGACCTCACGCGCGAGCTCAGCACGGGTGCCGCCAAGGTGTCCGCCGGAGGGTCGGCATGACCGGGATCGCCGTCGCGGCGTCCATCCCGAGCCCGCCGTCCGAATGGGCGAGCTTCGCCCTCGGGCCGGTCACCATCCACGCCTACGCGCTCTGCATCCTCGCGGGCATCATCCTCGCGCTCATCCTCACGCAGAAGCGCTTCGTCGCCTTCGGCGGGCACGCCGACGCCGTGTGGGACATCGCCATCTGGGCCATCCCCTTCGGCATCATCGGCGGACGGCTCTACCACGTGGTGTCGTCGCCGGACGCGTACTTCGGACCCGAAGGGGATCTCGCCCGGATCCCGCAGATCTGGCTGGGCGGCCTCGGGATCTGGGGGGCCATCGCCCTCGGTGCCGTCGGGGCCTGGATCGGGGCGCGGCGGGCCGGGGTCAGGCTCTCCGCCTTCGCCGATGCAGCGGCGCCGGGCGTGCTCCTCGCGCAAGCCGTGGGGCGTCTCGGCAACTGGTTCAACCAGGAGCTCTTCGGCGCGCCCACCACGCTGCCCTGGGGTTTGGAGATCGATGCCGACAACGCCAACTTCCCGCTCGACCAGGAACCCGGGACGCTGTTCCACCCGACCTTCCTCTACGAACTCCTGTGGAACCTCGCCGGAGTCGCCATCCTCCTGCTGCTCGCGCGGAAGCTGAACCTCCGTGGCGGACGCATGTTCTGGCTCTACGCCGCCTACTACACGCTCGGGCGCGTCTGGATCGAGGCCCTGCGCATCGACGACGCCGAGATGGTGACGCTCTTCGGCGTCACGCAGCGCCTGAACGTCTGGACGAGTATCGCCGTGTTCGTCGTCGCGCTGGCCGTCCTCGTGTATCTCGCCGTGAAGCGCCGGCCGGCCGAGGCGCCGTCGGTGTATGTGCCGGGCCGGGAACCGAAGGCTGCCGTCGGGGCGGACGTCGACTCCACGGGTGCCACGGATACGGGCGCCAAGGACACCACGGTCACCGACGGCACCGCTGCCGCGGATGCCGCAGGTGCCGAGCCTCCCACCGATCGTGACGACGCCGGACGATCCGTGAGTAACGCTTCAGCCACAGGTGGCCACGCCTCGGATGGAGCGGCGGACGCGCGGAACGAGCGTGGTAATCTGTCCGAAACAAACGGCTCCTGAGGATCGATCCACGCTCCGAGGACCCCGCGAGAGCGGAGCCGCGGGACTGGGTCCCCGACAGCAGTCCCCGGGCCACCGCCCCTCAAGGACGCAACACCACACAGTTGTGGACCACAGGTGCGACGGCCGGATCACCTTCCGAGCCTGCACCGGTACCGCCCTGACCAGCGCAGGATGACCACAGTGATCGCCCGCCAACAGCGCCGGGCGGCGCAGGGCCGGGCGGTGCACGCGAGATCGACAGACGGTGCCCGTTCCCCTCGGATCGGTGCCCGCGGGGCCAAGGCTGTCCCCTCCCGACGCTCCATCATGGGGGAAGGATCCTTTCTATGACTGCTTTGACGCCACACCCTCTGCAGGCGGACCCGGGCACGGACACGTCCTCGACGGACGCCGCCGAGTCCCCTTTCACGCGGTTCGCCTCGCTGCCCGAGGCCACGGGCCTGTACGACCCGCAGAACGAGAAGGATGCATGCGGTCTCGCCGTCATCGCCACCCTGCGCGGTGAACCCGGCCACGACATCGTCGATGCCGCCCTGACGGCGCTCCGCAACCTCGAGCACCGCGGCGCGGTCGGGGCGGACGAGGGCACCGGAGACGGTGCGGGCCTCCTCACCCAGATCCCCGACGAGTTCTTCCGCGCCGTCGCGGGCTTCGACCTGCCCCCTGCCGGCGGCTACGTGGTCGGGACCTCGTTCCTGCCCGCCGAGGCGAAGGAGGAGGAGACCGCCCGCGCGGGACTGGAGTCCATCGCCGAGTCCGAAGGCCTGGAGGTCCTCGGCTGGCGCGTGGTGCCCGTCGTCGCCGAGCTGGTCGGAGCCATGGCGCGCGCCTGCATGCCGCACTTCGTCCAGCTGTTCCTGGCTCCCGCCGACGGTGACGCCTCGGACCTCGACGGACGCGCGTTCCGCCTGCGGAAGAGGGCGCAGAACAAGTACGGCGTGTACTTCCCGTCGCTGTCGTCGAAGACCATCGTCTACAAGGGCATGCTGACCACGGCCCAGCTGGAACCGTTCTACCCGGACCTGTCGGACGAGCGGTTCAAGACGCGCCTCGGGATCGTCCACTCGCGCTTCTCCACCAACACCTTCCCGTCCTGGCCGCTCGCGCAGCCCTTCCGGACCATCGCCCACAACGGCGAGATCAACACCGTCAAGGGCAACCGGAACTGGATGCGGGCCCGCCAGTCGCAGCTGTCCAACCCGCTGCTCGGGGCCTCGCCCGAGGAGTTGTACCCCATCTGCACGCCCGGCGCGTCGGACTCGGCGTCCTTCGACGAGGTGGCCGAGCTCCTCACGCTCTCCGGCCGGCCCATCACGCACTCGATCATGATGATGATCCCGGAGGCGTGGGAGAACCACGCCACCATGGATCCCGCCCGCCGCGCGTTCTACCAGTACCACTCCATGCTCATGGAGCCGTGGGACGGACCAGCCGCCGTGTCCTTCACGGACGGTCGGCTCGTCGGCGCCGTGCTGGACCGCAACGGCCTCCGCCCCGCCCGGTACTGGGTCACCGAGGACGGCCTCGTCATCCTCGCCTCCGAGGTGGGCGTGCTCGACGTCGAGCCGTCCCGCGTGGTCCGCAAGGGCCGTGTCTCACCCGGCAAGATGTTCCTCGTCGACACCGAGGCGGGCCGGCTGATCGAGGACCAGGAGATCAAGGCCGAGGTCGCCGCGGCGAACCCGTGGGGGGAGTGGGTCCGGGAGAACCTGATCCAGCTCGAGGACCTGCCCGAGCGCGAGCATGTGGTGCACACCAAGGCCTCCATCAACCGCCGCCAGCGGACCTTCGGCTACACGCAGGAGGAGCTGCGCATCCTCCTCGGCCCGATGGCGAAGAACGGTGCGGAACCGCTCGGCGCCATGGGCTCGGACACGCCGATCGCCGTCCTGTCCAAGCGTCCGCGCCTGCTGTTCGACTACTTCGTACAGTCCTTCGCGCAGGTGACCAACCCGCCGCTGGACTCCATCCGCGAGGAACTCGTGACCTCCATGGGTGTCACGATCGGACCCGACGGCAACCTGCTCTCCACCGGCCAGGTCCGGTCCAAGCAGATCGCCCTGAAGTTCCCGGTCATCACCAACGACGAGCTGGCGAAGATCGCCAACCTCGAGACCGACGACGGCGACCGGCTGACCGTGCGCGTGCGCGGCCTGTACCGGCACGACGGCGGGGAGGCGGCCCTCCGGGCGCGCCTCGCCGAGATCTGCGAGCAGGTCTCCAGCGCCCTGAACCGCGGCGTCGAGTACGTGGTGCTCTCCGACCGCGATTCGAACGGTCAGTGGGCGCCCATCCCGTCGCTGCTCCTGACGAGCGCCGTGCACCACCACCTCCTCAAGAGCGCCAACCGCACCAAGACGTCCCTCGTGGTCGAGGCGGGCGATGTCCGCGAGGTCCACCACGTCGCGGTGCTGATCGGGTACGGGGCGTCCGCCGTGAATCCCTACCTCGCGATGGAGAGCTGCGAGGAGCTGGTCCGCAACGGCGACATCACGGGCGTGAGCGCCGAGGCCGCCGTCGCGCACCTCATCAAGGGCCTCGGCAAGGGCGTCCTGAAGATCATGTCCAAGATGGGCATCTCCACGGTCAGCTCCTACTGCGGCGCGCAGACCTTCGAGGCGCTCGGACTCTCGCAGGAGCTCGTGGACGAGTACTTCCACGGCACCCAGACGCAGCTCGGTGGCGTGGGCCTCGACGTCATCGCCGCGGAGACCGCTGCCCGGCATGACACGGCATACCCGCAGGACGGCATCGAGGACCCGCACCGCGGCCTCGACAACGGCGGCGAATACCAGTGGCGCCGCGAGGGCCCGCCGCACCTGTTCAACCCGGAGACGGTCTTCCGGCTGCAGCACGCGACGCGTGAGCGCCGCTACGACATCTTCAAGGCCTACACGCAGGGCGTCGACGACCAGTCGCGCGAGCTCATGACGCTCCGCGGCCTGCTGAGGCTGCGCGACGACGCCCGGCCGCCCCTCCCGCTCGACGAGGTGGAGCCGGTCTCGGAGATCGTGAAGCGCTTCTCCACAGGGGCGATGAGCTACGGCTCCATCTCGCAGGAGGCGCACGAGACCCTCGCCATCGCGATGAACCGCCTGGGCGGGAAGTCGAACACGGGTGAGGGCGGCGAGGACGTCGAGCGCCTGCTCGACCCCGAGCGGCGGTCCGCCATCAAGCAGGTGGCCTCGGGCCGGTTCGGCGTCACGAGCCTGTACCTGACCAACGCCGACGACATCCAGATCAAGATGGCGCAGGGAGCCAAGCCCGGTGAGGGCGGCCAGCTCATGAGCCAGAAGGTCTACCCGTGGATCGCCCGCACGCGGCACTCCACGCCCGGTGTCGCGCTGATCTCGCCGCCGCCGCACCACGACATCTACTCGATCGAGGACCTCGCACAGCTCATCTACGACCTCAAGCGCTCCAACCCGAGCGCGCGGGTCCACGTCAAGCTGGTGTCCGAGGTGGGCATCGGCACGGTGGCCGCGGGCGTCACGAAGGCCAAGGCCGACGTCGTCCTGGTGTCGGGGCACGACGGCGGGACGGGCGCGAGCCCGCTCAACTCCCTGAAGCACGCGGGCATCCCGTGGGAACTCGGCCTCGCCGAGACGCAGCAGACCCTCATGCTCAACGGCCTGCGCGACCGCGTGGTGGTCCAGGTCGACGGACAGCTCAAGACCGGGCGCGACGTCGTCATCGCCGCCCTGCTGGGCGGCGAGGAGTTCGGTTTCGCGACCGCCCCCCTCGTGGTCTCGGGCTGCATCATGATGCGCGTCTGCCATCTCGACACCTGCCCCGTGGGGGTGGCGACGCAGAACCCCGAGCTCCGCAGCCGCTTCACCGGCAAGCCGGAGTTCGTGGTCAACTTCTTCGAGTTCATCGCCGAGGAGGTCCGAGAGATCCTGGCGGAGCTCGGCTTCCGGACGCTCGAGGAGGCCATCGGCCACAGCGAGCTGCTCGACGCCCGCAAGGCGATCGAGCACTGGAAGGCCGACGGGCTGGACCTGGACCCGATCCTGCGCGGAAACGAGTTCGACTCCGGCGAGCCGATGCGCAACATGCTGAAGCAGAACCACGACCTGGACCAGCACTTCGACAACAAGCTCATCGAGATGAGCTCCGACGCGCTGCAGCACCGTTCGCCGGTCCGCATCTCACTGGATGTCGTCAACACCGACCGCTCCGTCGGGACGATGCTCGGTCACCAGGTCACCCGCACCTTCGGCCTCGACGTCCTGGCGCCGGACACCATCGACGTCACCCTGACCGGGCAGGCCGGACAGTCCCTCGGGGCCTTCCTGCCGGCCGGTATCACCCTGCGCCTGCTCGGCGACTCGAACGACTACGTGGGCAAAGGGCTCTCCGGCGGCCGGATCATCGTGCGTCCGGACCGTGCCAACGTGTTCCGGGCCGACCACAACGTGATCGCCGGCAACGTCATCGGCTACGGCGCGACGAGCGGCGAGATGTTCCTGCGCGGGCAGGTGGGGGAGCGGTTCCTCGTCCGCAACTCCGGCGCGACGGCGGTGGCCGAGGGGATCGGCGACCACGGCTGCGAGTACATGACGGGAGGGCAGGCCCTCATCCTCGGACGCACGGGCCGCAACTTCGGCGCGGGCATGTCCGGGGGGACGGCGTTCGTCCTGGACCTGGACCGTGCGCGCGTCAACAAGCAGAGCCTCGAGAACGGGGAGCTCCTGCTCGTCGACCTCGACGCCGAGGACATCGAGATCGTCCGGCGGCTGCTGATCCAGCACGTCGAGGAGACCGAGTCCACCCTCGCGGAAAGCCTGCTCGGGTCCTTCGAGGACACCATCGCCCGTCTCACCAAGGTCCTGCCGCGCGACTACGCCGCGGTGCTGGACGCCCGTGCCACCGCCGTCGACCAAGGGCTCGACCCCGACGGCGAAGAGGCGTGGACCAAGATCCTGGAGGTAACCGGTGGCTGACCCACGCGGATTCATGAAGGTGCGCGAGCGCCAGACCCAGCCCCGACGCCCGGTCCCCGTGCGCATCATGGACTGGAAGGAAGTGTACGAGGCCCAGGAGAAGGGCGTCCTGAAGGCGCAGGCCGGCCGCTGCATGGACTGCGGCATCCCGTTCTGTCACCAGGGGTGCCCGCTGGGCAACCTCATCCCGGAGTGGAACGACCTCACGTTCCGGGAGAAGGGCCGGGAGGCGATCGACCGGCTGCACGCGACGAACAACTTCCCGGAGTTCACGGGCCGGCTCTGCCCTGCGCCGTGCGAATCCTCGTGCGTGCTCGGCATCAACCAGCCTCCCGTGACCATCAAGCAGGTCGAGGTGTCCATCGCGGACCAGGCCTTCGGTGAGGGCTGGGTGGAGCCGCACCCGCCGGAGCGCCTGACGGGCCGGACGGTCGCCGTCGTCGGATCCGGACCGGCGGGCCTCGCCGTGGCCCAGCAGCTCACGCGCACCGGGCACACGGTCGCCGTCTACGAGCGGGACGACCGCATCGGCGGGCTCCTCCGCTACGGGATCCCCGACTTCAAGATGGAGAAGATCCATGTGGAGCGACGGGTCGACCAGATGAAGGCCGAGGGGACGCGCTTCCGGACCGGTGTCGACGTCGGCAAGGACATCAGCTGGGGACAGCTGAAGCGCCGCTACGACGCCGTCGTGGTCGCCACCGGAGCCACGGTCCCGCGCGACCTGCCGATCCCGGGCCGTGAGCTCGAGGGCGTGCACTTCGCCATGGACTACCTGGTCCCGGCGAACCGCGTCGTGGCCGGCGACGCCGTCGAGGACCAGATCCACGCCGAGGGAAAGCACGTCGTCATCCTCGGCGGCGGCGATACGGGGGCGGACTGCCTCGGTACCGCTCACCGCCAGAAGGCCGCGTCCGTGACCACGCTCGCCATCGGCCAGCAGCCGCCCGCGGAGCGACGGCCGGACCAGCCCTGGCCCACGTTCCCGACGCTCTTCGACATCGCCAGTGCGCACGAGGAGGGCGGCGAGCGGCGCTACCTCGCGTCCACCGTCGAGTTCGTCGGCGACAACGGCGTGCTGCGCGGCATCAAGGTCGCGGAGACCGAGTTCGTGGACGGGCGGCGTGTCCCGAAGGCCGGCTCCGAACGGGAGATCCCGGCGGACCTCGTGCTGCTCTCGCTCGGTTTCACGGGCGCCGAGCCCGCCGGCATCACCGAGCAGGTCGAGGCCGCCTTCGACGACCACGGCAACCTCGCGAGGGATGGCTACTACATGACGAACACCGCGGGTGTCTTCTCGGTCGGCGACGCCGGCCGAGGCCAGTCGCTGATCGTCTGGGCGATCGCGGAGGGCCGCGCGTGCGCTGCCGCCGTGGACAAGTACCTCATGGGATCCACGAAGCTGCCCGCGCCCGTAGCACCGTCAGATCGCTCCATCGCCGTTCTCTGACCGGCCCCCACACCATCCCCACGACCCCAACACGACTAGGCTAGGTTTATGAGACGCGCAAAAATCGTTGCAACATTCGGGCCCGCAATCGCCAGCTATGAGAACACGCTCGCCGTGCTCGAGGCGGGCGTGGACGTCGCCCGTATGAACATGAGCCACGGTGACTACACCGTGCACAGCAGCACTTACGAGAATGTGCGGCGCGCCTCGGCGGAGCTGGGCAAGCCCGTCGGCATCTTCGCCGACCTGCAGGGCCCGAAGATCCGCCTCGGCCGGTTCGTCGACGGACCCCACGCCCTCGCCCCGGGGGACGTCTTCACGATCACCACCGAGGACATCGAGGGGACGCAGGAGATCTGCTCCACCACCTTCAAGGGACTGCCCCACGACGTCAACGTCGGTGACATGCTCCTCATCGACGACGGCAAGGTATCGCTCCGCGCGACCGCCGTCGACAACGTGAAGGTCACCACCGAGGTCGTCGTCGGCGGGATGGTGTCCAACAACAAGGGCATCAACCTGCCCGGTGTCGCCGTCAACGTCCCCGCACTGAGCGACAAGGACGAGGAGGACCTCCGCTGGGCCATCCAGATCGGCGTCGACATGGTCGCGCTGTCCTTCGTCCGTGATGCCGGTGACGTCCGGCGCGTGCACGAGATCATGGACGAGGAGGGACGCCGGGTCCCCGTCATCGCGAAGATCGAGAAGCCCCAGGCCGTCGACGCCCTCGAGGAGATCATCGACGCCTTCGACGCCATCATGGTTGCTCGTGGGGACCTCGGCGTCGAGCTCCCGCTGCAGGACGTGCCGATCGTGCAGAAGCGGGCGATCGAGCTCGCCCGCCGCTGGGCCAAGCCGGTCATCGTCGCGACCCAGGTCCTCGAGTCGATGATCGAAAACCCGCGGCCCACGCGCGCCGAGGCCTCGGACTGCGCCAATGCCGTCCTCGACGGTGCGGACGCCGTCATGCTCTCCGGTGAGACGAGCGTCGGCAAGTACCCGATGGAGACGGTGAAGATCATGAACGACATCATCGAGTCCACCGAGCGCCACGGGCTCGAGCGCGTCCCGCCGCTGGGCAGCAAGCCGAAGACCCGCGGTGGCGCCATTACGCGCGCGGCCGTCGAGATCTCCGACCAGCTCGACGCGAAGTACATCTGCACCTTCACGCAGTCCGGCGACTCGGCGCGCCGCCTGTCGCGCCTGCGCCCGAAGAAGCCGGTCTTCGCCTTCACGCCGGTGCAGTCCACGCTGAACACCATGTCGCTCATCTGGGGCATCCAGCCCAAGCTCGTCGAGTTCGTCGAGCACACGGACCAGATGACGTCGCAGGTGGACCGCGTCCTGTTCGAGCAGGGCCTCGTCGAGGTCGACGACCTCGTGGTCATCGCCGCCGGTTCCCCTCCCGGGCAGGCAGGATCGACCAACTCGATCAAGGTGCACCGCGTCGGCGACATCACGGACGCCGGCCAGCTCCCCGACGACCACACCTCCTTCATCAAGGAGGACGTCGGCCCCTGGCCCGTCAGGAAGAAGTAGCGATCACGCGCTGACCACGAAGACCCCCACCCGATCGGGTGGGGGTCTTCTTGTAGTCGCTACGACCGGGGGGTGGGACTGCGAGAAGTCCCCGCGGGGTCAGTTGACCTGGTTGATGATCGTCTCCGCGACCTCGCGCATGCTGAGGCGGCGGTCCATGGAGGTCTTCTGGATCCAGCGGAAGGCCTCTGGCTCGGTGAGGCCCATCTTGGTGGTGAGCAGGCTCTTGGCGCGCTCCACGAGCTTGCGGGTGGCGAACTGCTCCTGGAGGTCGGACACCTCGGCCTCGAGGGCCTTGATCTCCTCGTGGCGTGACATCGCGATCTCGATGGCGGGGATCAGGTCCGCGGGAGTGAACGGCTTGACGACGTAGGCCATGGCACCGGCATCGCGGGCGCGCTCGATGAGTTCCTTCTGGCTGAAGGCCGTGAGGAGGACCACGGGGGCGATGCGCGCCTTGACGATCTGCTCCGCCGCGGTGATGCCGTCCATGACGGGCATCTTGACGTCCATGAGGACGAGGTCGGGCCTGTGCTCCTGAGCCAGGGCGACCGCCTTCTCGCCGTTGTCGGCCTCCGCCACGACCTCGTAGCCCTCGCCGCGGAGGATCTCGATGATGTCGAGCCGGATGAGCGTCTCGTCCTCGGCCACGATGACCCGGCGAGCGGGTCCGGCGGGCGTGGTTTCGGTGGATTCAGACACTGTTGCTCCTTGATGATGACGGCGTTCCGGCGGACCGCGGACGGCATGCTCCCGATCCGGCATCCAGCCTATCGGCATGTAGAGTGGTTTCGCGCACCGGCGGAGGACGGAAGTCGGCCTTCTTCCTCACAGCCGTGGCGGGCACGGCCCGAATGGCGGAATTGGCAGACGCGCTGCACTCAAAATGCAGTATCGAGAGGTGTGTGGGTTCGAGTCCCACTTCGGGCACCAGAGGCGGCCGCCTGCAGGCGGCGCGAAGAACTGCCCTCAGTCGCGGCAATCACCCATCGGCCGCTGGGAGGCGGACGACCGATCGGATGACGGTACGCTCGACATTGAGTGTTCGACCAGCCACCCGCTCGCGGATTGCCACCAGAAAGCAGAACTATGGACCAGCACGTCTTCGTCGCGATGTTCGGACCGATGCCGGCGCACCCTACAGGTCTTGCGATGTCCGTGCTGCGGCGTGCCCAGGCGTTGGCGAAGGCTTCGATCTCGACCGACATCCTCATCGACACGTTCTATCCGGACTACGACTCCAACACCAACGGTCTGCGCCAGAGCGGCCGGCTCGGCGATGCCATCCGGCTGAGGAGTCTGCACCACGATCTCGCCGGAGAGGATGTCTATCCCGCTGAGGCCGTCTACCGGGCTCCGCTCGATGCTTCCCTGGACTATGTCGTCGATCCGAAGGAGCCGCGGGTCAGGCGCGGCTACACAGCACAGAAGGTTTACCAGCACTTCGTATGGTTCCGTGGGGAGCGGGTGCATTTCATTGATCATCTGCAGCACGGGAAGCGCGTGCGCCGTGAGTGGCACGACGACGGCGGTGCTGTCTGCAAGGTCGAGATCATGAATGCGGACAACAGGGCCGAACTCGTCAGGTACCTCCGACGTGACGGCACGTGCTACATGGAGGACATCATGGATGCGCCCTCCGGACGGGTCCGCGGCATCGTGGTGACCGGTACCAGCGGTGTCAGCTACTTCTTCCAGGACACGGTGGAGCTTTTCGCGTACTGGATGCAGGAGTATGTCCTCCGGGATGCACAGACTGCGCCGACCATTATCTCGGAGTACGGCGTGCGCCGCCTGGCCCTCGAGAAGCTGCAGCGCGAGAACAGCGCCCGTGTCATCTACACCGTGCACAACAACCATCTGGCTGTTCCAGGACAGTATGGGAGCGGTACTCGCGACGACATGCGGGACTTCATCGAGCACATACCGACCGTCGATGACGTGATCGTGCTCACTGAGGAGCAGCGCCAGGACCTCTGGAAGCAACTGGGCTACCTCCCGTCCATTCACGTGATACCTCATCACATGGTCCCTTCGGACGGTGGTGGCCAGAGGGATCCGCGGAAGGTCGTGATGCTCGGTCGCTTTGAACCGGTCAAGGGACAGGTACCTGCGCTCTCGGCCTTCAAGCAGGTCCTCGACGCCGTCCCGGATGCGCACCTCGACCTGTACGGGCGTGGCAGCGACGAGAAGAGGATCAGAGAAGCGATATCGGAGCTCGGTCTGGGGGAATCTGTTGCGCTGCGAGGATTCAGCGACGACGCGTCGCAGGTGTTCTCCGGCGCCGCAGTCTCGATCGTGGCCTCCGAGTACGAGGGATTCTGCCTCTCGATGGCAGAGAGTATGGCGGCCGGCTGCGTACCCGTGTGCTACGAATTTAAGTACGGTCCCCGTGACCTCGTCCGCCACGGCGTCGACGGATTGCTGGTCCAGCAGGGCAACATCAAGGATCTGGCGGACTCCATCATCTTCCTGCTGCTGAACGACGAACAGCGTGAGCAGATGTCCGACACGGCCAGGACCATAGCGCGTCGGTTCTCCGAGCAGAGGCTCATCGATGACTGGAAGACGGTCCTGGGCGATGAGCGGATCGGCAAGCATGCACGCGTTGCCGCAGATCCACCTGTGCGTATCGCGTAGCGCTGATATCAGGTCCTTCGACTAGGCGACCGTGCCGGGATCCCTACCGAGGAGGCGCTCGGCGTTCTTCGTCGACGTTTTCGTCAGTATTGTCGCCCGGGACGGGTCCGATGGATCCCACCAGTCCCGTGCGGTCTGAGCATCGGCAAAGTCGACGCCGTAGTCGACCCCGTCGACGTGGAAGCTGAGGACGACGGGTGCCGGAACGCCGTCGATCTGTTCGTCCGTGGGATGCCAGAAGTCGGACCTCGTGATGCTGTCCGCATCGGGCTTGTAGAAGGGTGCGTTGATGGACAGGTGCGGGCGCTCCCAGGCGATATCCCTGCGGACGACGCGAGCGGGCGATCCCACGGCTACGCAATTGTTGGGAATTTTCCCTTTGACGAACGCTCCGTGACCGATCACGGCGCCGTCGCCGATGATCGATCCACCCATGATCACTGCTCGACGGGCGATCCACACATGCTTCCCGATGGTGATTGATCTCGAAGGATTGATGCGCGCTCCCGTCCTGATGTCGAAGATCGGATGGCTGTCGTCGGAGCGAATCTCCGTATCGGTGGCGATCATCGCGTCATCGCCGATGTCCACTGTCGTTCCCTCGACGGCCGAGATGACACAGAGATTCGTCGTCGAGAGGTCATCCCCGAGGATGATCTTCGAATCCTCTCCGACGCGCAGGAACAATTGCAGGGGAGCCAATCGGGTGGTGTGCGTGCCGATCTGAATCAAGGCATTGTTGCAGTCGAACAGTGCCGCCAATCTCTTGATCCTGACCCCAGGGGCGATGACGAGACGATTGTTGCTGCCGGTGAACTGCACACTCACGCCCGTCGTGAGGCTTCCCTCGTAGACTATCTCGTTCCCCAACTCGTCCGAGTACGGCGATATGGTGTCCAGCTTCTTCATGCTTGCACTCTATACGCGCAGCCGACATCGCCCGCCGTGTTCACATGCCGGGGAGGCCCGTCGATAGGACGAATGACCCGCTCATGAAAATGTCGCCGCAAACGGCCCCCGCCGGGCCTGCCGCCCGGAAGGACCCGCGGGTACTGTGGGCGCATGGCCAGCGAAGCGATGATCCTCGACGTCGACGGACCGGAGGGCGTACGGCCGGTCCGGGTGTCCAGCCCCTCGAGGGTGCTCTGGCCCGACGTGGGCCTCACCAAGCTGGACCTCGCCCGGTATCTCGTGGAGGTCGCTCCCGCCTTCCTCCGCGCGAACGGCAGCCGCCCCGTCTCCCTGCAGCGTTTCGGCGCGGACGTGGACGGTGATTTCTTCTTCAGCAAGAACCCGCCCAAGGGTGCTCCTGACTACGTGCGGAGCGTGACCGTGACATATCCCAGCGGACGATCCCACCCCCAGCTGGTCCTCGACGAACCGGCGTCCGTCGTGTGGGCCGCACAGATGAACACCGTCGTCTTCCACCCGTGGGCGTCCCGAGCCGCCGCGCCGGATCTCCCCGATGAACTGCGGATCGACCTCGACCCCCAACCCGGCACCACGTTCGCCGACGTCGTGGCCGCCGCCCACGAGTTGCGCGCCGTCCTCGCCGGAGCCGGGCTCACGTGCTTCGTCAAGACGTCGGGCAACAGGGGGCTGCACGTGTTCGCGCCGATCGAGCCCGCCCACGAGTTCCTCGACGTCCGCCGCGCCGTGATCGCCGCCGCGCGTGAGCTGGAACGCCGGATGCCGGACCGTGTGACTACGGCATGGTGGAAGGAGGAACGCGGCGAGCGGATCTTCGTCGACTACAACCAGGCGAACCGGGACCGCACCATGGCGGGCGCCTACAGCCCGAGGGCGCTGCCACATGCCCCTGTCTCGTGCCCCGTGACGTGGGAGGAGCTCTCCGACGTCGACCCGGCGTCGTTCACGGTCGCCACTGTCCCGCAACGCCTGAGCACGGTCGGCGATCCGTGGGAGCACATGCATGACGCACCAGGGAGCATCGACGTGCTGCAGTCGTGGTGGGAACGCGATGCCGAGCAGGGACTCGGGGAGCTGCCCTTCCCACCGGACTTCCCCAAGATGCCCGGGGAACCGATGCGGGTGCAGCCCAGCCGGGCACGTAGCCGGGACTGACGCGGCCTGTCAACGGTCCGTAGTCCTCAGAGCTCCCTGCCCGACGCCGATGGCCCGCTGGTAGAACAGGAAGGAACGCTGCTGCGTCCCGGTGGAACCGGGCCCGACACCGTGCCGGTCCATGTCCGGCCGCTGGGAGAACCATGAAGAAGAACGTCCTGCCATCGACCCTCCTGCTGCTGCTCGCGCTCTCCGGGTGCGGCGGCAACCCGGCCACCGGCCCCGAACCTGCCGGGCCCACGCCGAATCCGGCGGAGACGGCATCGGAGCAGGCCGCGGCCCCGTCCGACGCGCCCTCCGTGGAGGGGCTCGCGGATGCGAACAGCGGCAGCTTCGCCTTCCTCGTCGACCAGGCGAAGGGGGATGTCGTCCTGCCCGCCGAGGAGCCGGCGGACGTGGAGGCCCTGCGCGCGGAGCTGGGCGGGGACGCCGCGACCTACGCGCTGGTCACGGTACAGAATCCCGAGGGTGGCCTGACCCTCGACCTGGACACCGTGACCGTCTCCACGCCCGAGGGGCAGGAGCTGGAACTCCGACCCGCAGCGGCGGTGATCGAGGAGTGGGGCGCGGCGGCGAACGGCGGCGAGGCCGATCCGGACGTCGTGGGACTCGTGGAGGAGTACAGCGGGGGAGCGCTGCCGGGAGAAACGAGCGAACTCCTCATGATCGGGTTGTTCCCCGAACTGCCGGGCACCCTCCGGACCGTGATGGTCCAGCCGTCCGGCGGCGTCGAGGCGGTCGAGGTAACGGTCAGGCCCGAGTCCTGACCCTCCCCGCGGCTGCAGCATCCCGTCGGGCTGCGTGCCACGGCGGAAACGCCCCGGAGTAAACTTGCGGCATGCCGAGTACCGACCGCGCCCGCACTGCCGTCGTCATCGAGGACGATGACGACGTCCGGGATCTCCTGCACACCGTGCTGACCGGATCCGGTTTCCGCGTGCACACCGCGCCGGCGGGACTCGCCGGGGTCGAGATGGTGCGGCGCCTGATGCCGGACGTCGTGACGCTCGACGTCGGCCTGCCCGACATCGACGGCTTCGAGGTCGCGCAGCGCATCCGTCGGTTCTCGGGAACCTTCATCGTCATGCTGACGGCGCGCGCGGATCCCTCGGACGAGAAGCGGGGATTCGAGTCCGGGGCGGACCGCTACCTCCGCAAGCCCTTCCGGCCCGCCGAGCTGCGACGGCACATCCAGGAGGGGACAGCCGCCGCCGACGCCTGACCCATGTCGGCAGGTGCCGATGGGTGGGTCCTGCGTCAGTGCGAGCGCACGCCGGCTCGGCTCACGAGTGCGGGCGGGTTCAGCGCGTCGGACGCCGCACCCGTGACCACCGAGTACACGCTCTTGTGGAGGTAGTCGACGGTCTTCTCGCCGGAGGGCCAGAGCGACGGAGCGGCGCCCGCCCCGGTCGCGTTCTCGAGTGTCTGGTCGAAGGCGAGGCGCAGCACGGTGTGGGCGGCTGTCGCTGACGGACCACGGATCCCCGTGACGGACCAGATGCCACGCACCGCGCCGAGCGCGGCACCGGTGAGCCAGTGCATCGCGTGGTTCCACCCCGGGTACTGCGCCGCCTGGCCGGTGGGCCGGCGCAACAGCAGACGCAGCGTACGCGCGGGGACGTGGGAGTCCGGCCGGCCGGTGACGCGCTGCTCCAGGAGTTCTCCGGCGGTCATGGCCGCGGTCCCCAGCAGGCCTGCCGCGGCACCGCGGAGAGCCGCCCGGCCGAGGGCCGCCGCGCGCTCCGCCACTAGTTGTCGTTCCCGCGGGCATCGTCGCCGAGGTCGGTGTCGATGCCGTTGTTGTCGTCGTAGTTTCCGGTGTCCGTCCCGGAGTTGTCGCTGTCCTTGGTGCCGAGGTCGCAGCCGCCCAGGAAGAGCGTGCTCGCGGCGAGGAGGGCGGCGATGGTCCTGTGATGCTTGTCTGCCATGGGAGGCTCCGTCCGGGTGCTGTTCTGTGCTCTGGCAGGACGGTCATCGGGGACCGGCCCTCCCTCCACGGTAGGAAGAGCCGGGGAGCCCGGGCAATCATCCCGGGGGTCACAGGGCGGACTTGCTTTCCGGCACCGTGGTTCCTACCCGGCCAGGACGCCGGCCCGCTGCATGAGCCAGTTGAGGTTGTTCTGCAGGCCGGCATTCCAGGCCTCCCACGTGTGACCGCCGGGTACGGTCTGCAGCTGGACGTCGACGCCCGCGGACGTCAGGGCCGCCGCGACCTTCTCGCCCTGCGGCCTGTAGAAGCTGTCATCGGCACCGACCGTGATGATCCCCGCGGTGCCGGGCAGGGGAGTCGTCGTGACGACGTCCAGGGCATCCTGGGCCTCGAAGGCCGCCGCGTCACCGGAGAAGTAGTTCGCGATCAGCGCGTCGCGGCCCGCCTCGATGGTGGGCTCGTCCTCGCCGGAGATGTCGAGGAAGGTCGGGTACACGGACGGGTGTCCTGCCGCCAGGGTCAGCGAGCAGGTCCCGCCGTAGGAGAATCCCCCGATCGCCCAGTCCGTAGCTGCATGGGTGCCCGCCTTCAGCGTGGACTTCACCCATGCGGGGACGTCCGTGGACAGATAGGTCCCGGCCTTGCCGTAGTTGCTGTCCAGGCACAGTGACGGCGTGGGACCGGTGCTGGCAGAGCCATCAGGGAGGATCACGATCGGGGCCAGGCCCTTGTGCGCCGCGGCGTACGCGTCCATCACCGCGGGAAGCCGACCGCCCGTGATCCAGTCCTCGGGCCCGCCGGGGTCGCCATGGATGAGGACGAGGACCGGCAGGTGGGCCGGGGTGGACGCAAGATACGCCGGCGGCAGGTAGACGTAGGCGTCACCGGCCTCCACTCCCGAGACCGTCCCGGGGATCGTCGTCACCGAGATGGTCCCCGTGGAGGGCATGTCGGCCGGTGGCTCCCAGTCGTCGATGGTGGTCAACGGACCGGAGCCCTCGGGAGTGCGGACGGCCTCCAGGCGGGGAACGTCCGCACCGCCGGTTACCGCCTGCAGGGTGGGAAAGGAACCGTAGTAGGCGTTGATGCTCACGGCGACCGCCACGAGGACCAGGACGGGAGCGACGACGGTCAGCACGCGCTGCCACCACCGCCGGCGGGTGCGGAGCCCCGTCGCGCCGAGCAGGACCGCCGCGATCGCCGTGCCGCCCAGCAGGTAGAACCAGGGGGGCTGTGGCGCCCCCCAGATGTTGAGGACTTCCTCGGTCACGAACCAGACCGCGACACCCCCCACCGCGCCGATCAGTGCGGCCGGGACGACGGCGCGAACCAGGTGCCGCCGGCGGCCCGCCACGAGCCACAGGAGGGCCAGTCCGCCCAGGGCGGCGAGGACGGCGGGCGCGGGCCCGTCGATGAGGTCCCACTCGAGCGGGTCCATGGCTACTCCTTCGGTCCGCCGGAGCGGGTGGGGGACGGGTCGCGCTCGCGGAGGGGCGGTGCGGGTGCGGGTGCGGGACCGGATGCGCGGACGGGCAGGGAGGCCGGCGCCGGCCCGGGTGCGGTCCGGCCCCTGCGTCGCGGCCCTGTGACGAGGAGCCGCCACACGTCCGCCGCGCCGACGTCGGGCGCATAGGCACGCGTGATGGCCTGCCCGATCGCCGGCAGCGTGGCCGGGTCCTCGAAGCACAGGTACAGCGGGACGTAGCGCGGGCCGAACTTGGCCTTGAAGGCGAAGAGGGAACGGAAGCCGTAGACCGGCTCGAGGGTGCGGCTGACGACGCCGAGCATCCGGTCGAGGGCGTCGCCCGGGTCGCCGTCGGCGTCCTCCGACCCCGACCGGGCGAGGGGAGCACCGGAGAGGCTGAGCTCGGTACAGCCCTCCGCCTGCAGGTCCAGCGCGGCCTGCGCGATCAGCACCTCGATGCTGTGCTTGAAGCCGGAGCCGCGCCGGCGCATGAAGTCGAGCGTCCACCCGGTCACCCGTCCGCCGTCGTGGATGGGCAGCCAGGACGCCACGGCGTGGACCGTCCGTCCGTCGTCGATGATGACGGAACAGCGCACGGCGGGGTCGCGGAGCTCGTCGATCCCGCCAAGGGTGAAGCCCATCTCCGGCAACGACTTGTCCGCCACCCATTCCTCGGAGATGCTGCGCACCTGGTCGAGGATCGCCGCCGGGGTCTGCACGGGATCGACCCACTCGTTGTGCACGCCGTTCTTCCTGGCCTGGTTCAGGGCGGTGCGGACGTCCTGGAACCGCTTGCCGGTGAAGGCGAGCCCGTCGAGGTCCAGGACCGTCTCCTCCGCGACCTGCAGGCGCCGGTACCCACGCGGCAGCAGGTCCGCCACCTTGCCGGTGACCGAGTACAAGCAGGGGATCCAGCCCTGCGTGTGGCAGTACTCCGAGAACCCGCGCAGTGCTCGTCCGGTGTCGGCGGCCGGTCCCACCGGACCCGCGAGGGTCAGTACGACGCCGGAGATCACCCGGTAGGGCACGTAGGAGGACCCGTCGAACCAGTAGGAGTTGCCCGGCCAGAGGCCCATCCAGGTCATGGAGCCGCGGCCCTCCACCGAGGCGATGCTCCGTGCGCGATCGCGGTCGGCGTCGTCCCCGGTGCGCCGGACCGACCGGAAGGAGCGGAGCAGGAGTCCGGCGACCACAGCCCAGAAGGCGATCCCGATCCACTCGTAGAGGATGATCGCCGCGCTGTCCGAGGGCAGGAACCCGGGGTAGACGTGCAGCGTCGCGGCGATCGGCAGCAGCCGCTGCGGGAAGTCGGCGAGGAGCGTGGGCAGCGTGGCCCCCGGGCTGAACTGGCGCGCGACCACCAGTCCGAGCCCCACGTAGAGGGTGCCGGAACCGACGAGGGCGCCGGCCGTGTGAAGCCCGATGGTGCGGTAGGTGCCGGGAGCCGCGCGAAGCACGAAGAGGCGCCGGACGAGGACCAGGAGCACGACGATCACCACGGGCTGCAGCGCCGGCACCACGAGGTCGGCGATGATCCGTTCCGGGCGTGCGCCCGCCAGGAGCGTCGCGAGCTAACTGTCCGCGCGGTGCCGCAGGAAGGTGAGGAAGGTGTGGACCGACAGCAGCGCCAGGGCCAGCTGCACCACGATCGTCCCGGCCCACGCGAAGCGCCGGCCGCGTCTCAGGCCGTCGGCGAGGACGAGCAGGAGGACCGTCGGGAGGCAGGACATCACGAGGCCCCCTGCACCGGCCCGTGCCTGCAGTTGCGCCTCGGCGCAGCGCCGCACCACGCCGCCGGGCTCGCAGGCCGCTCGGACGGCGTCGGGCGTGGCGCCCTCCACAGAGGTGAAGAGGATCCCGAGGACCGCGAACGGCCCGGTCGCATGCGGCGAGAGGGCGGCGAGCGCGGGCCCGACGGCGGCGGCGGCGCAGACGAGCGCAACCAGGACACGCGACTCACGGATGGACGGCGCAGCCGGTCGGTGCGCGTGGCGCCCCAGGAGGAGCGGCCCGGCAGCCAGGCCCGCGAGGGCTGCGAGCAGGAGCGCGACGGACATCAGCGCGCCGTTGTAGAGGACGAGCGTCAACGGCAGGAGGACGCCCATGATCCTCAGCCGCCGCCGCCAGAGGGGCCCCATCCCCGCGGTGGCGGCCAGCATGGCACCGAGCATCCCGAGCGTCGGACCGCCGAGCGATGCAGTGCCGAACGCTGCCGACCAGCGGGGGAAGAGGGGTGCGACGGCGGTACCGAGCACCAGGGCGCCGATCAGCGCCGCGAGGTGGGTGACGACGACGGCGAGGGCGAAGCGCCGCGTCCCGAGCCGGGTCTCGGCGAGGATGCCGAGGGCGGCAGTCGCCGCCGTCGCTCCGAGGTAGGCGGGAAGATCCGGCGCCCAGACCAGGGACAGCAGCAGGGAGAGGGGGTGCTGCTCCGAGGTGCGGGGGGAGAAGAGGACGGACGGCGCGAGCCCGGCGGGCGGTCCGGCGGGCAGTGCACCCGTGCCGAGGGCGAGGAGCCAGACGGCGGCGAGGGCCGACAGCGCGAGGGGTGCCCTGCGGGCCGTCCGTACCGAGCTGTGCCACGCGGACCGGAGCGTCGCCGTGATCTGCCACGGAACCGATCCCGGCTCTGGTCGCAGCCCCTGCTGTGTGTCCGCCATCATCCCTCGTCCCGCCGGCGACGTGTCCCCGGGGCGGACGCCCCGGGGCGTCCCACCCCGGCCGGCCGCAGTCAGTATCCGAGCATCGGCTGACTGTTCTCTGGGCGGACGGTGTCCGTCCGCTGGACAGAAGGAGGGGCGGGCCGGGATGCGGTGGGGCTCAACCGCGCGCGTCCCTGATCATGTTGGTGATGCGGGCCGTGGACAGACGCCTGCCCTGCTCGTCGGTCATGACGACCTCGTGGGTGGTGAGCGTCCGCCCGAGATGGATCGCCGTCGCCGTGCCGGTCACCGTGCCGGAATCGATGCTGCGGTGATGCGTGGCCCCGACCTCGATCCCGACCGCCTGCCGACCTGGGCCCGCGTGCAGGGCGGCGGCGAAGGACCCCAGCGTCTCGGCCAGCACCACGTGCGCCCCGCCGTGGAGGATGCCGGCGACCTGCTGGTTCCCCTCGACGGGCATGGTGGCGACCATCCGCTCGGCGCTCATCTCCTGGAAGACGATGCCCATCTTCACGGTCAGTGCGCCCACTCCGTACCGGCCGAGCCAGCCGTGCATCTCGGGCGGGATCCCTGCGGCGGTGAGCTCGGCCAGGCGCTCCTCCGTGGGCTGCTGGACGGCGTCGGGTCGGGTGCGGTTGTCTGTCATGGCAACTAGGCTGGCACCTGTGAGTGAAACGACCAAACCTGCTGCCACCCTGACCATGACGCCGCCCGCCGAGGGCACTCCGGACGGCGCCGTGGCACCGGCCGGCGGGCAGGCGTCGGCTCGGCGGAGCGACGGCTCGCGCAACAGGCTGCTGGTGATCGACGGTCACTCGATGGCCTTCCGCGCCTTCTACGCACTGCCGCCGGAGAACTTCTCCACCGACACCGGGCAGCACACCAACGCGGTCTACGGCTTCACCGCGATGCTCATCAACCTCATCAAGGACCAGAAGCCGAGCCACGTCTGCGTGGCCTTCGACCTCGACACCCCGACCTTCCGCTCGGAGGAGTACACGGAGTACAAGGGCGGCCGATCCAAGACGCCCGAGGAATTCCACGGGCAGGTGGATCTCATCATCAAGGTCATGGAGGCCATGCGGATCCCCACCATCTCGCTCGACGGCTACGAGGCCGACGACATCCTGGCGACGCTGGCCTACCAGGCGGCCGCGGCGGACTGGGACGTGCAGGTGGTCAGCGGCGACCGGGACGCCTTCCAGCTCGTCAACGACCGCGTGACCGTGCTCTACCCGAAGCAGGGCGTCACGAACATCCCGCAGATGGACGCACAGGCCATCGAGGAGAAGTACTTCGTTCCGCCCCACCAGTACTCGGACCTCGCGGCGCTGGTCGGAGAGAGCGCCGACAATCTGCCGGGCGTACCGGGGGTCGGTCCGAAGACGGCCGCCAAGTGGATCAAGCTCTACGGCGGCCTCGAGGGCATCCTGGAGAACCTGGACAAGATCGGCGGCAAGGTCGGCGACTCGCTGCGCGCCAACATCGAGGACGTGAAGCGCAACCGCCGCCTGAACCGCCTGCTCACCGACCTCGAGCTGCCGGTGGACCTCGACGCGATGGTGTCCCAGCACCCCGACCGCTCCGCCGTCGAGGATCTCTTCGACTCGCTCCAGTTCAACACCCTGCGCAAGCGCCTCTTCGATCTCTTCGGCGAGGAGGAGTCCGAGGAGGAGGGGGAGGAGCAGAGCGCCCCGGCCCACGTGATGCTCGAGGACGCTGCAGCGCTGACGCACTGGTTCGCGTCGACCAACCAGGCGCAGGCCTCCCTCTCCCTGGCCACCGAGACGACGGCCGGCGCCACGGACGTCGTGGGGATCGCGGTCGTGACCTCCCTGCAGGCCGCGTTCATCCCGCTCGAGCAGCTCGACGCCGAGGCGGAGCAGGTCCTCGGTGCCTGGTTGGCCGCCACGGACGCACCGAAGATCGTGCACGACTACAAGACGGTCGCGAAGCTGCTGCACGCGCGCGGGTTCGCGCTGGCCGGCGAGGTCGACGACACGGCGATCTCCGGGTACCTGATCCAGCCGGACCGCCGCAGCTACGAGCTGGCCGATCTGGCCCAGTACCACCTCCGGCTCTCGATCACGGCGGCCGCGAGCGATTCCTCGGGCCAGCAGGCACTGGACCTCGGCGGCAACGACGTCGCCTCGCCCGCCGTCGTCGCGGCCTACGCGGCACTCCAGCTGAGCGAGCACTTCGCCGGCCAGCTCGTGGAGCGCGGGGCCAACCAGCTGCTCGGCGGACTCGAGCTCCCGCTCGCGGAGGTCCTCGCCCGGATGGAGCTCACCGGCGTGGCCGTCTCGGTCGAGGGCCTGGACCGGCTCTACGACGACTTCTCCACCACCATCAGCGCGGCCGGGGCCGAGGCCTACCGGATCATCGGCAAGGAGATCAACCTCGGTTCCCCGAAGCAGCTCCAGGCGGTCCTGTTCGAGGAGCTCGAGCTCCCGAAGACCAAGAAGATCAAGACCGGGTACTCCACGGACGCGGATGCACTGACCGATCTGATCGTCAAGACCGGGCACCCGTTCCTCACGCAGCTGCTCGCCTACCGCGACGCGATGAAGCTGCGCCAGACGGTCGAGGGCCTGCGGAAAGCCGTGGACGACGACGGCCGCATCCACACCACCTACCTCCAGACGATCGCGGCGACGGGCCGGCTGTCCTCGACGAACCCGAACCTACAGAACATCCCGGTGCGCTCGGACGAGGGGCGGCGGATCCGCGAGGTGTTCGTCGTCGGGCAGGGACGGAACGGCGAGAAGTTCGAGAGCCTGATGACTGCGGACTACTCGCAGATCGAGATGCGGATCATGGCGCACCTCTCCGGCGACGAGGGGCTGATCGCCGCCTTCCAGGAGGGCGAGGACCTCCACCGCTTCGTCGGTTCGCACATCTTCGGCGTGGCCCCCGAGGAGGTGACCAACGCGATGCGGTCGAAGGTCAAGGCGATGTCCTACGGCCTGGTGTACGGCCTCAGTTCCTTCGGCCTGTCGAAGCAGCTGAACATCTCCGTCGACGAGGCGCGCACCCTGATGCGCGACTACTTCGAGCGCTTCGGTGCCGTCCGCGACTACCTGCGCGGCATCGTGGAGCAGGCACGCAAGGACGGCTTCACCTCCACGATCGAGGGACGCCGCCGGTATCTCCCGGATCTCTCCAGCGACAACCGCCAGCTGCGGGAGATGGCCGAGCGCGCGGCCCTCAACGCGCCCATCCAGGGCTCCGCCGCGGACATCATCAAGAAGGCGATGCTCGGGGTGGACGAGGCCCTCACCCGGCGCGGACTCGCGTCGAGGATGCTGCTGCAGGTGCACGACGAACTCGTCCTCGAGATCGCGGCGGGCGAGGCCGCGGAGGTCGAGGCACTCGTGCGCGAGCAGATGGGGTCGGCGGCCGATCTCTCCGTCCCGCTCGACGTCTCGGTGGGCACGGGCGCCAGCTGGCACGACGCCGCACACTAGTTGCGCTCAGGGTGACGACGAGGGACCGGCACGCGGTCGCCGGGCTAGGGTGGTCCTCGTGAGCCACGACACGACACCTGCCCTCCAGACCCGCATCTTCACGCCCGATCCCGACGAGGACACCTCGGCGACGGGACGTTTCGCGACCTGGCTGAACGCCGAAGGCATCGGTTTCCACGACGGCACCTTCGATCCTGAGGACATCCCGCGCTTCCTCGAGGCGTACCAGGCCGACGGTCGCGTGCTGTGGGGTGTCCACGACGACGCCCAGCCGGCCGAAGCGCTCGGGGCCGACCATCCGGTGGGCACCTATGGCACCATGGTCCACCCCCTGAACGTCGGCTCGGCCCAGATCGAGGTCCACCAGATCACTGCGGTGACCGTCCGGGCGAGCCACCGCCGCCGGGGCATCCTGCGGTCCATGATGACGCGCGACCTGCGTGAGGCGAAGGACCGTGGCCTTCCCCTTGCGATCCTCACCGCGTCGGAGGCGACCATCTACGGCCGCTTCGGGTTCGGGGCAGCGACGTTCACGCAGAGCATCGAGGTGGACGTGCGGGAGCGCTTCGAGGTGACCGCTCCGGCCACCGGCACCACGACCCTCGTGGCCCGCGAGCACGCGGTGCGCCTTGCCGGGGAGGTGTTCGCCGGCTTCCAGGCGTCGACCTTCGGATCCGTGGGCCGACAGTACGCCTATGCGCGGCGGGCCTCCGGCGACTGGGGACGCGAGCGGCCCGTCGAGGACCGAGCCGTCCGGATGGCGGTCCACTACGACGCCGAGGGAACGCCCGCGGGCTATGTGACCTACCGCTTCGCGGGCTGGGAGACGTCGCCGCGCACCCTGAAGGTCCTGGACCTCGTCGCCGGCACCCCGTCGGCCTATCTGGAACTGTGGCGCTACCTGGGATCGCTCGACCTCATCCAGGTGGTCACCTGGGACGAGGCCCGGCGCGACGACCCCCTCCCGTGGGCGCTGCGCGACCGCCGCTGCTACGCCGTCAAGGGCACGGACGACGTCCTCTGGGTCCGCATGCTCGACGTCCCCGCGGCGCTCGGAGCGCGGTCCTACCGCGGCAGCGGGAGCATCGTCCTCGAGGTGCAGGACGATCTCGGCCTCGCACATGGCACCTTCGCGCTGGCGGTGACGGACGGCGTCGCGCAGGTGCACACCGTCGACGACGGTACCGCCGCCGACGTCACGCTCACGGTCAACGCCCTCGGATCGCTCTACCTCGGTGGAGTCCAGGCCTCGACCCTCGCGGCGGCCGGTGGCCTCACTGCCGGCGCGGCCGAGGTCGAGCGGCTGGATGTCCTGTTCGGGCTGGCGCAGGAGCCCTACTGCATCACGCACTTCTAGCTTCGAAGGTGAGCGCCGGACCGGGTTTGGCAGGGCCCCGTCCGGGCGGCTCGCCGCGACCCGGCTGCTTTGACGGTGTTGGGGGCCGAGGCTAGACTGGACAGGCGCGTAGTGCGCTCTGGCGGGTCCCGGTGCAGACCGATGTCCTCCGCAGGGCACTACCACTGTCGAACCTCTCGAGGTTCTTTCCCTTTCGTCCACATCCGGACAGGGGAACCCGCTTCCGGCATGGCTGGAACCGCGGTGTTCACCATGACCGGAGCACGTCATCATCCACAACGGAGTCCCAACTACATGACCATCACCACCACCGAGAAGCAAGGTGCCCCGCAGGTCGCTATCAACGACATCGGCACCGCTGAGGACTTCCTCGCAGCTATCGACGCGACCATCAAGTACTTCAACGACGGAGATCTCGTCGAGGGTACGGTCGTCAAGGTCGATCGCGACGAGGTCCTGCTCGACATCGGTTATAAGACCGAGGGTGTCATTCCTTCCCGCGAGCTGTCCATCAAGCACGACGTCGACCCCGGGGACGTCGTCTCCGTTGGCGATCAGGTCGAAGCCCTGGTGCTCACCAAGGAAGACAAAGAAGGCCGACTGATCCTCTCCAAGAAGCGGGCTCAGTACGAGCGCGCCTGGGGCGACATCGAGAAGGTCAAGGAAGAGGACGGTGTCGTCACCGGTACCGTCATCGAGGTGGTCAAGGGAGGCCTCATCCTGGACATCGGCCTGCGCGGCTTCCTGCCCGCGTCGCTCGTCGAGATGCGTCGCGTCCGCGATCTGGCTCCGTACATCGGCCAGCAGATCGAAGCGAAGATCATCGAGCTCGACAAGAACCGCAACAACGTCGTGCTGTCGCGTCGTGCGTGGCTCGAGCAGACGCAGTCCGAGGTCCGCTCCACGTTCCTCAACAAGCTCGAGAAGGGCCAGGTCCGTCCGGGCGTCGTCTCCTCGATCGTCAACTTCGGTGCCTTCGTGGACCTCGGTGGCGTCGACGGCCTCGTCCACGTCTCGGAGCTGTCCTGGAAGCACATCGACCACCCGTCCGAGGTCGTCGAGGTCGGCCAGGAGGTCACGGTCGAGGTGCTCGAGGTCGATCTCGATCGCGAGCGCGTCTCCCTGTCGCTGAAGGCCACGCAGGAAGATCCCTGGCAGACCTTCGCCCGCACGCACGCCCTGGGCCAGGTCGTCCCGGGCAAGGTCACGAAGCTCGTTCCCTTCGGCGCGTTCGTCCGCGTCGAGGACGGCATCGAAGGCCTCGTGCACATCTCGGAGCTCGCCGTCCGCCACGTGGAACTCGCCGAGCAGGTCGTCTCCGTCGGCGACGAGCTCTTCGTCAAGGTCATCGACATCGACCTGGAGCGCCGCCGCATCTCGCTCAGCCTCAAGCAGGCGAACGAGGGCGTCGACGCCGACAGCACCGAGTTCGATCCCGCGCTCTACGGCATGGCCGCCGAGTACGACGACGAGGGCAACTACAAGTACCCCGAGGGCTTCGACCCCGAGTCGAACGAATGGCTCGAGGGCTACGAGACGCAGCGCGCGGCCTGGGAAGCCCAGTACGCCGAGGCGCAGTCCCGCTGGGAAGCCCACAAGAAGCAGGTCGTCCAGCACGCGTCCGACGACGCCGCCGCGGCGAACGAGCCGGTCGAGTCCAACTCGACCAGCTACTCGTCCGAGCCCGTCGTCACCGACTCCGGTTCGGGGACGCTCGCGTCCGACGAGGCACTCGCGGCACTCCGCGAGAAGTTGACCGGAGCGTAAGCCACCGGTTCACGGCTGACACAAAGGCCCCCATCCATCGGATGGGGGCCTTCGTGCATGTCGGGGGCCGTAGGGGAGGTCTTCCGTCCTTACAGGCCGGCACCTCGATCACTCGTGGGGCCGCTCCCTCCTGGTCGAGACGGTCACGGTGAAGCGGTTGGTCCGGTCGAGCTGCCGCGTGGGGCCGATGGTGCGTTCGAGGACCGGCCGGTACCGGAGATGACTGTTCCACACCGTCCAGAGCTCGCCGCCCTCCGTCAGTACCCTCGCGCACGCGTCGAAGAGGCGGTGTGCAATGCCCTCATGGACCGTGCTCCCGCTGTGGAACGGCGGGTTGAGGACGATCACGCGCGCGGAGGCATCCGGTAGGGCCGAGAGGGCATCATCCCTGCTGACCGCCACGCGGTCCGCGACCCCGTTGGCCGCAGCGGTCGCGCGCGTGGAGCCGACCGCCGACGCCGACTGGTCGCTGGCGTGCAGGCGGAGGTCGGGCCGGCTGAGCGCAAGATAGGCGGAGACCGCACCATTGCCGCAGCCGAGGTCGATCACCTCTTCCTCCACCGGCCCGCCGATGCCGTCGGCCACGGGCCTGCCGACGGAGATGCCCTGCAGGTGAGGGAGGAGCAGTCGCGTACCGGGATCGAGCGCGGCGCCGCCGAAGGTGGCGCCGAAGGCGCGGAGTTCGAGCGGTCGGTCGAGGCCGACGTCGTGCCCGGAGCGTCGGGGGAAGGCGGCGGGGGGGACGGTCAGCGGCTCCCGGGCGACCAGGACCCTCGACTTCTGCCGCGCCAGGCTCGCGGTGACGGATCCGAAGTAGCGAGCCAGGACGGCGTTCATCGAGAGGGACATGTGCTTGAGGCGGCCGGCGGCGAACACCTGGACGTCCGGTCGGGCGTGGACTGCGATGGTCCACGCCAGTTCGTCCAGTTCGTCGAGTGCACGGGGCAACCGAAGCAGTACCGTCGAGACGCCGTCGAGGAGTTCGGGGGAGAGGGGATAGGAGCGGTAGGCGCTGTGCAGCCCCTGCTCCGCCGCATTGCAGGCGAGGGCCCGCTCATGGACGATGCCGTCCTGGAAGGACCGCAGGTCACTCCGTCCCGTGAGGTCCGCGGCTCCCAGGGTCACCGCTCCGTAGGAATCCCCGATCGTCGCGATCCCGCCGTCGGTGCGTCGCAGGGCGTCCGCTGCGACGTCGAGCAGCAGGCGGTCCGCCGCGTCGACGGCGACCAGCTCCGGGGCTTCGAGATCGGGGCGTCGTCGCAGCAGGTCGGGATCGAAGAGGTTCACCCGGTCCATCGTAGAGCCCGCCTTCGGACGCCCGACCCTCCCATCAGGGCGTGCCGGGACTGCGACCGGCTCCGCCGTCCGGTTCGTTGTCCCCACGCCGGTCGTCGAAGAGCCAGTCGAGCGACGTGCCGTCAGGGGAAGCCCTGTCCGGGCCGGACGGTCCCTGGTCCGGCAGGTCCTGGTCCTTCCCCGCGGGGTCGGTGCTGTATGGTGCGCGCGGAGGTGGTGGGAGCCGATCGATCAGTTCGTTGGCGGCGTGGGCGAGCAGGTCCCGCTGCAGCGGAGGAAGCGTGAAGGAACCGTGCAGGTAGGCCTCCACCTCGTACTCGCCGGCATCCCCGCCGAGCCCGAAGTAGTGCAGCCACAGTTCACTGGCGTCGATCTGGGCATGCCGGATGGCCCTGAGGAGGTGGATCCGCTGATATTCGTGATCTGGATGGTTCTCCACGGGCTTCGCCTTAGTGCGAGCTACCGGCAGTGCCGTCGATCACGGTGAGGGTGACGGTCCTCACATCGGTCTTCGCGGCGGACGCCTCGTCCAGCATGCGCCTCATCGATGCTTCGGGGTTCAGTCCGTACCGCTCCATAAGGATGCCCCGTGCCGTGAGGATGACGTCCCTGGTGTTCAGGGCCTCACGGAGGGCGCTGCTCACCGTGCCGGCCGCGGTGTCCGGCTGGGCGCTGCCGAGGAGCGTTGCCGCGGGGGAGGCGAGCAGCATGAGCTACTTGCGGTGCTGGGTCGAGAAGGCCGACGGCAGGGGCGAATACACCTTCAACGCGCCGATGCTCTTCCCGTCGTGAATGAGTGCGGTGCTGAGGGTGGAGCGGAGGGGGAGGCCGGCGACCGCTTCGCTCCAGAGCGGCCAGCGGTCGTCCTGCTGCACGTCATCGATCTGCACCGTCGACTCCGCCGCCCAGGCGGTGAGGCAGGGACCCTGTCCCAGCTCGTACTGCAGGGCGTCGGCGGCGGCCACGACGTCGTCGGTGTACCCCGTACTGCGTCTGCGGCCCTGATCGTCGATGAGTGAGACTCCGGCGCCGAGTGATCCGGGGACCGATTTCTTCACGGCCTCGGCGAGGTCCTCGACCGCCTGTCCGGCCTTCAGCTCGGTCAGGAGGAGACTCTTGAGCCGGGCGAAGACCACGGTCAGTTCTTCCATCGGTGACGTCAAAATTCCAGCCTCGGCAACAGAGTGGTTCTGATCGGATACAAAGTATCAGGATACACAGCGCCGCCCCTTGGCCATGGTCGATCGTGTCCCGGATCCGGGGCAGACAGCCGCCCGCGTACACCGGAGGATTGCTCCCGGTCCAGTGGCGGGCAGGCGGCAGGGTGCTTGCACCCCTCGATCGGCCGTCCCTAGGGTGGAATGACCCAGCATGCTTACCGATACCCCGAGGAGTCGACGTGAGCGGATCAGCAGACCACCATGCACTGCCCCTGACCGACTACGACCACATCCCGATCGCTACCCTTCCCACCCGCATCACGGGCCTCGACGCGGGTGGCCTGCAGGCGCTGATCGACTACGAGGAGGCTCACGGGGACCGGCTTCCGGTGAAGGTGGTGCTGCAGCACAGGCTCGACGCCGTGTTGAGCGGTGCCGAACTCTCGGAAGGGGCCGCCACGTCGATGCCGGAAATGGAGAGCACGGCCGGCGGGTCGCCGGTCAGCCCTGCGACATCCGGTCCGCCCACCAACCCGCCGTCGCAGGGGGATCCGACCAACCCGGCGCAGCCGAGGTGACACGGGCACGTCCCATCGAAGGGCCGTCCCCCCGAGCCGGCCGTCCCCCCGAGCCGGCCGTCCCCTCGAGCCTGCCGTCGCCGGGGCGGGCCGTTCCGTTCTCGGTCTCTCCCGCGTTCGGGTCCTCCGACGCTCCATCTGGCCTAGTCGGCGGTCGCCACGCCTGTCAGCAGGTCCTTCTCCTCGATGAGCGCGAGGGAGAGTGTCTTGTAGCCGACCGTCTCGAACAGGACCGTGACGATCCCGTCCTCGTATCCCATCACGGAGCCCCGCCCCCACTCGGGGTGTTCCACCGCCGTGTCGACCGCGAAAGGCATGTCATGGTGGTCCGGCGTCTCCTCTGCGCTGCCGTCGGCACTGCCCGCCGGAGTGCCGTTCGGGGATGCTTCCTGCGTCCCGGCCGGCGTGCCCGATCCGGCTCTCCGCTCGCAGTTGTCACACGCACCGCAGGTCTTCGGGAATTCCTCGCCGAAATAGGACAGGAGGAACTGTCGGCGGCACCCCTTCGTCTCGGCGTAGCGGCGGGCCATGTCGATCCGCGACCGGTCGATCCGCTCCCGGTTCGCTGCCTGCTCCACCGCGCGGTCGACGGCCTCCCCGGCGCTCATCGTCCGGGCCCGGTACCCCTTCACTCCGTCGGTCACGCACCCCGAAGCGGTCAGGAGGTTGAGCAGGCCCGTGAGCTTGCGGGAGGAGAGACCTGTGAGGTCCTTGAGCTTCTTCATCTTCACGGGCTTCCCCTGCGCCGAGATGAGCCGGAACAGGTCCCCGAGCTGGGTGCGATGCGCGGTCTTCGCGGCGAAGAACCGACGGAGCGAGAGGTCCTCGGGCCGGTAGTGGAGGATGGCCCGGGCATCGAGCCCGTCGCGGCCGCCGCGACCGATCTCCTGGTAGTAGCTGTCCAGGGAGTCCGAGATGTCTGCGTGCACCACGAAGCGGACGTCGGGCTTGTCGATGCCCATGCCGAAGGCGGTCGTGGCGACGACGACGTCGACGCGACCGTCAAGGAACCCTTCGTGCACCGAGGCACGGTCCTTCTTGCTCCGCCCTGCATGGTACGCGTCGGCGTTGGTGCCCCGCTCCTGGAGTTCGGCGACCAGCCGGTCCGCCGCCTTCTTGGTGGCGACATAGACGAGGCCGGGTCCGGCGAGCCCGAGCACCTCGCCGCGGACGGCGTCGTGCTTCTCCGCGTCCTCGACGTGGTGCACCACCTCGAGATGCAGGTTCGGACGGTCGAAGCCCTCGACGAGGATCGTCGGGTCCTTCAGATGCAGACGTTCGACGATCTCCTTCTGCACGGGGCGCGACGCGGTCGCGGTCAGCGCGACCACGGGCGCTCCGAGGTCCCGCACCAAATGGCCGAGCTGCAGGTAGTCGGGGCGGAAGTCATGGCCCCACGAGGACACGCAGTGCGCCTCGTCCACGACCACGAGGGAGACGTCGAGTGACCGCAGCCGCGCCGCGACCTCGTCCCGCGCGACCTGCTCGGGTGCGAGGAAGAGGAATTTGGCGCGCGTCTGCTCGTCGTCGTCGGCCGCTGCCTCCCACGCGGCCTCGAGCTCGCGCTTCCGCAGGGCGGAGTTGATGACACGGGCCCGCGGCGAGCCTGCATGGGCGTTGATGGCCTCGGCCTGGTCGTGCTGCAGCGCGATGAGGGGTGAGATGACGACGGCGACGCCCGGCAGCGCCATGGCCGGAACCTGGTAGATGGCGGATTTGCCGGAGCCCGTCGGCATGACGCAGAGGATGCTGTGGTCCTCGAGGACCGCCTCCATGGCATGCTCCTGGCCGGACCGCAGATCGTCCCAGTCGAAGGTGGAAGCAGCGGTGTGCTGAAGGTCCTGCAGCGTGATCGACACGGTCCTCCTCGAGAAAGTAAGTCCACTGAGCGTATTCACGGGTAACGACATTTCCCCGGGTCGGGTGAGTTGCGAGGAGACCCTTGACAGAGGGTCTCGACCGGACGACGGAGGGGGCGTGCGACGGGCTAGGGTGTGCTCATGCTGCGCATCGGTCTGACAGGAGGCATCGCCGCGGGGAAGTCCGCGGTGGCCACGGAACTCGGACGCCTGGGAGCGGTGGTGATCGATGCCGACCTGCTGGCACGGGCCGTCGTGGAGCCGGGCATGCCAGGCTTCGACGAGGTCGTCCGGACGTTCGGCACGGACGTGCTCGGGCCGGACGGCGCCCTGGACCGGCCGGCACTGGGACGGCTCGTCTTCGGCGACAGCGCCGCGCGCGAGACGCTGAACCGGATCATCCATCCCCGGGTCCGCGCGGAGGCCGCCCGGCTGATCGACGATTCGCCGGCCGACGCGGTGGTCGTGGAGGACATCCCGCTCCTCGTCGAGACGCACCAGGCCGCGCGCTTCCACCTCGTCCTGGTCGTCGACGCCCCGGACGAGGTGCGGATCACCCGGATGATCGAGCGGCGTGGGATGGACCGCGAGGACGCCGAGCAGCGGATCGCGGCTCAGGCTCCACGCGCCGAGCGACGAGCCGCCGCGGACGCCGTCCTCGTCAATGACGGCTCGCTGGCGGAAATCCTCACCGCCACTCGGGCCCTCTGGGACGTCAGGATCGTCCCGTTCGCGGCGAACGTCCTGCACGGCCGACCGGCCGGCACCCGCCCTCCCGCCGCGCCGGAGCCCCACGGTGCCGACGACCCCGCGGGCCTCGCGGGGACGCACGGCCTCGCCCGGCGGGTGGCGGCGAAACTCACCGCCGCCCTCCCTGCCGGCGTCGCCGTCGAGCCCGGCCCCGGGTCCGACGTCGT
This sequence comes from Arthrobacter sp. CP30, assembly GCF_053470025.1. Lineage (NCBI taxonomy): Bacteria > Bacillati > Actinomycetota > Actinomycetes > Micrococcales > Micrococcaceae > Arthrobacter > Arthrobacter sp. CP30. The sequence goes on along the minus strand of NZ_JBQEMM010000003.1, from coordinate 65,778 downwards.
CGTCGCGGAGGTGCTCGTACGGCCGGGATCCGGGGAGGACCTGCCTGCCGTGTCCGCTGCCCTGGCGGCGGCGGGCTTCCCGCGGACGGAGGTGCCCTGGGGCTCCGACGCAGGGGTCCACCGGTCAGGTACGGACACGGTCGTCCACCGGTCGGCGGATCCGGCGCTCGACGTCACCGTGACCGTGCTGCCCGTGGACGCTGGACTGCTCCCCGAGGAGTCGTGAGGCCCTCTTTCGGTCGCGTTCGGCACCGCGCGGGCGGGCTTCGGACGGGAAGGCCGCAGATGGCTGCCGAGCCGCGTTCAGCCCGCAGGAAAACGGGGGAGAAGTGTCACCGTCAGGCGATACCGTTGACGCATGAGTCTTGCGCAGGATATCAAGCGTGTGGTCGCGCCCTTCGAGGTCATCAGCGAGTACCAGCCGGCGGGTGACCAGCCCACGGCGATCAAGGAACTGGCGGAACGCATCAACGCCGGCGAGAAGGACGTGGTGCTGCTCGGAGCCACCGGAACCGGCAAGAGTGCCACGACGGCGTGGTTGATCGAGCAGGTCCAGCGCCCCACCCTGGTCATGGTGCAGAACAAGACCCTCGCCGCGCAGCTGGCCAACGAGTTCCGGGAGCTGCTGCCCAACAATGCGGTGGAGTACTTCGTCTCGTACTACGACTACTACCAGCCCGAGGCCTACGTCCCGCAGACGGACACGTTCATCGAGAAGGACTCCTCCATCAACGAGGAGGTGGAACGCCTCCGGCACTCGGCCACCAACGCCCTGCTCACGAGGCGCGACGTGATCGTCGTCGCCACCGTGTCCTGCATCTACGGCCTCGGTACCCCCGAGGAGTACATCAACAAGATGGTCACGCTCCGTCGTGGCGACCAGATGAACCGTGACGAGCTGCTGCGTCAGTTCGTAGGCATGCAGTACACCCGCAACGACATGGACTTCCACCGGGGGACCTTCCGGGTGCGCGGGGACACCGTCGAGATCATCCCCATGTACGAGGAGCACGCCCTGCGGATCGAGTTCTTCGGCGACGAGGTGGAGAACATCTACACGCTCGATCCCCTCACGGGCAACGTGATCCGTGAGGAGGAGGAGATGTACGTCTTCCCCGCCTCGCACTACGTCGCGGGCCAGGACCGCATGACGCGCGCCATCAAGGACATCGAGGACGAGCTGCAGGTGCGGCTGGCCGAGTTCGAGTCGCAGAACAAGCTCGTCGAGGCCCAGCGGCTCCGCATGCGCGTGACCTACGACCTCGAGATGATGCAGCAGATGGGGTTCTGCAACGGCATCGAGAACTACTCGCGCCACATCGACGGGCGCGATCCGGCTTCCGCGCCGCACTGCCTCCTCGACTACTTCCCCGACGACTTCCTGCTCGTCGTCGACGAGTCGCACGTCACCATCCCGCAGATCGGCGCCATGTACGAGGGCGACTCCTCCCGCAAGCGGACCCTCGTGGACCACGGGTTCCGGCTCCCCTCGGCGATGGACAACCGGCCGCTCAAGTGGGACGAGTTCCTCGACCGGATCGGACAGACCGTCTACCTGTCGGCGACCCCGGGCAAGTACGAGCTCGGCAAGGCGGACGGTTTCGTCCAGCAGATCATCCGGCCCACCGGCCTGATCGATCCAGAGGTGGTCGTCAAGCCGACAAAGGGCCAGATCGACGACCTGCTCGGGGAGATCCGCAAGCGCACGGAGATCAACGAGCGCGTCCTCGTCACCACGCTCACGAAGCGCATGGCGGAGGACCTCACGGGCTACCTGCTGGAACACGGCGTGAAGGTGGAGTACCTGCACTCGGACGTCGACACCCTGCGGCGCGTCGAGCTCCTGCGTGAACTCCGCATGGGGACCTTCGATGTCCTCGTCGGCATCAACCTCCTCCGGGAGGGCCTCGACCTGCCGGAGGTCTCCCTGGTCAGCATCCTGGATGCGGACAAGGAGGGCTTCCTCAGGAGCACCACGTCGCTCATCCAGACCATCGGGCGTGCAGCCCGCAACGTGTCCGGCGAGGTCCACATGTACGCCGACCGCATCACGGACTCGATGGACCGGGCGATCGACGAGACCAATCGGCGCCGGGCCATCCAGGTGGCGCACAACCTCGAGCACGGTATCGACCCGACGCCTCTCCGGAAGCGGATCGCCGACATCACCGACACCATCAACCGGGAGGACGCCGATACGCGCGCGCTGCTCGAGGAGGCCGGGAAGAGCCGGAAGCCGAAGAAGGGCGCAGGGCGGCACGACGGGCTCGCCTCGGTGCCGGCGGAGGACCTGACCGATCTCATCCAGCAGCTGACCGACCAGATGCATGCGGCTGCCGGTGAGTTGCAGTTCGAGCTCGCCGGTCGCCTGAGGGACGAGATCGGCGACCTCAAGAAGGAGCTGCGACAGATGCAGTCGGCCGGTCACGCCTGACCGGCGGCATCGCGGACGTCGTCGCGCGGTCCGGGTCCCGTCCTGTCCCGATACCGGTCGGCGAGCCGGTCGCCGACGTGCATCGTCCGCGGTGGCCCATGAGGTGCCCCCGCCGAGTCGATGTCAAGGCTCGAGGTGCCCATGCCCCGGTATCCCTGCGCCGCGGGTAGGATTGGCCTGACGTAAGGGAGTATCCCACGCGCTACGGACGTCAACACGCTGAGCATCGTTGCTCCGCCGGGCGTAGCGGTCGGTCGGCAGCATGCCGCGGCGGAGAGACTTACGGCACGTCACTGCACCCCCGGAAGGTACTCCATGCCCACATTGCCCCTCGCGTTCGAGGTCGGCACGTTCGTCGTCCTCGGCATCATCCTGCTGTTCGACCTGCTGCTCGTCGTCAAGCGCCCGCACGAGCCCTCGATGAAGGAAGCCGGCCTGTGGGTCGCCTTCTACGTGGGCCTCGCGCTCGTGTTCGCGGCACTGATGTTCGTCTTCACAGGTCCGGAGTACGGGGGGCAGTTCGTCGCCGGCTGGGTCACGGAGTACAGCCTCAGCATCGACAACCTGTTCGTGTTCATCATCATCATGGCCAGGTTCTCGGTCCCCAGGAAGTACCAGCAGGAAGTGCTGATGGTGGGCATCATCATCGCGCTGATCCTGCGCGGCATCTTCATCGCTCTGGGTGCGGCCGTGATCGAGAACTTCAGCTGGATCTTCTACATCTTCGGCGCCTTCCTCCTCTACACCGCCTACAAGCAGGCGACCGACTCGGGCGAGGACGAGGAGCACGCAGGGGACAACAAGCTCATCTCCAAGCTGAAGTCGGTCCTGCCGATGTCCGAGTCCTACGACGGTAACAAGATCCGCACCGTCGTCGACGGCAAGAAGGTCTTCACGCCGATGCTGATCGTGTTCGTCACGATCGGCCTCACGGACCTCCTCTTCGCGGTCGATTCCATCCCCGCCATCTTCGGTCTCACGCAGAGCGCGTTCATCGTGTTCACGGCCAACATCTTCGCCCTGATGGGGCTCCGTCAGCTCTACTTCCTGCTGGGCGGCCTGATGACACGTCTCATCTACCTCAAGCACGCGCTGTCCGTGATCCTCGCGTTCATCGGTGTGAAGCTCGTCCTGCACGCGATGCACGTGAACGAGCTGCCTTTCATCAACGGCGGCGAGCACATCGAGTGGGCGCCCGAGATCCCCACCTTCGTGTCGCTGGCCGTCATCATCGCGACCATCGTCATCGCCGTCGTCGCCAGTCTCATCCGCTCCCGTGTGACGGAGAATTCGGCGGCGCGCAGATGAGAAGGGTGAGGTCGCCGAGGCCCCCGTCGTCGACGAGGATCTGGACCATGCGGCGGGCGACGCCGGAGCGAAGGACACCCGCCGCTAGCAGGCGGAATCGTTCCGGTCCTGTCCGCGTCCTGTCCTCGTGCGGCGGCCCGGACGTGCCGGCCACTCCACACCCGACCTGACGAAGGACCCCCGTGCCGCCACGCACGGGGGTCCTTCTGCGTCCCGCTGCGCGGCACAGGCAGGACCCGGACCGCCACCGGAGGCGCCACGCGACGCCGGACGGCATCGACGCCCCGGGACACGGGCACGGGCGGGGGCTACCTCCGGGTCATGCCCAGCAGGCGGGTGAAGATCGCCTCGCCGTCGTCGGCGATGCCGTCGTGGTGGAACTCGTCCGTCTCCCAGACCTCGAGGCTGCGGACGGCCGCAGCGGTCCGCAGGGACAGGTCCCGGTCCACGTAGATGTCGTGCCGGTACACGGCGGCAGCGGCAGGCACGGTGTTCGTGGCGAGGACGTCGGCGTCGTACAGTCGCCCCCAGTCCTCCTTGACGGCGAGGAGTTCCGCGACGGGGCGGAGAGCGCGGAGGGCAGGGTCCTCCTCGAAGTACCAGGGGTAGACCATCTCGCCGGTGAGGAGGACCTCCGCGGCGTCGGGGAGGAACTGCGGATGTGCTCCGAGGACCCGCTCGGCGGCCCAGGCGGACGAGGCGCCCTGGCAGTAGATGGACTCGTGCAGCACGGCGTAGAGCGGCTGCGATGCCCGGCTCACCACGGCGTGGACCTGCTCGAGGAACACGGCGGAGAGCCGGGGCCGTCCGTCGATCTCGACGAACGCGTCCTCGAGCAGGTAGTGCAGTGCGTGCACCCGGGTGTTGCCGCCGAGGAAGGCCCCGATCATCTGGAAGCGCCGCACGGTGAGGCGTTCCCCGCTGGGGAGGACCTCCTCGACGCCGTCCAGGTGGCGGGCGATGCGCGTCACCAGGTCCCGGTCCTCGGGATACCAGGCGAAGTACTCGCGGTTGCGCTCCTCCACCCGCGCGAACGTGGCGCGGTAGACGTCGTCGGCGGGCCCGGACAGGGGAGCGAGGCCGCCCGTGATGATCGCCCGCTCCATCCCCTCGGGCGCGAGGGAGAGATAGGTGAGGGTGCAGAAGCCCCCGTAGCTCTGGCCGAAGACCGTCCACGGGCCGCTGCCGAGCGCGCGGCGGATCAGTTCCGCGTCCGCCACGATCGAATCCGCCCGGAAATGGGTGAGGTAGTCTGCCTGCTCCGCCGGAGTCCGGAAGCCGCCGAGCGTCGCGGCGTCGGCGGGGGTCGACAGGCCGGTGCCCCGCTGGTCGAGCATGAGGATGCGGAAGTCCTTCGCCGCGGCCTTCATCCAGCCCGAGAGCTGCGTGGTCCGCACACCGCGTCCGCCCGGTCCACCCTGCAGGAAGAGCAGCCAGGGGAGCCGGGCGGCGTCCGGGTCGTCGTGGTCCAGCGACGTGTATTCCCGGGCGAAGACCTCGATGGTCGGGGAGGCCGGGTCTGCGTGGTCCAGCGGCACGGTGAAGACGTGACCGGTTGCGCGGAGGCCCCTCATCACCAGCGTCGGTCCGGTGGTGTGGTCCGCTGCGTCCATCGGGGCGTTTGGGACGCCGGACCCGGCGATCGGTGTCACAGTGCGGCGACCTCGGCCAGGGCGTCGCCCGTGAGGCGGAACGTGCTCCAGCCCGACTGCGGTCGGGCTCCGAGGCTCTCGTAGAAGCGGATGGACGGTTCGTTCCAGTCGAGGACCGACCACTCGACACGGGCGTACCCACGGTCGGCGGCGATGCGGGCGAGATTCGACAGCAGCGCCTTACCGTACCCGGCGCCGCGTGCGTCGGGACGCACGTACAGGTCCTCGAGGTAGATGCCGTTGACGCCCTCCCACGTCGAGTAATTGAGGAACCACAGGGCGAAACCCTGCACCTCGCCCTGCGCCTCCGCCACGTGTGCGTAGATGGTGGGGCGGTCACCGAACAGAGCAGCCTCCAACCCCTCCGCCGTGTTCCTCACGGCGTCGGGCTCCTTCTCGTACAGGGCGAGATCGTGGATGAGCTGCAGGATCACCGGGACATCGGCCGGGCGTGCTTCGCGGATCGTCATGAGGCAAGTTTAACGACGCCGGGGCACCCGTCCGGCACCCGGACGGCAGGAGCGGTTCAGGCTGCGGGTGCGCCCACACCGACGATCCGCACGACCGGGCTCCCCGCATCGTCGGACGCCGCAAGGTCCACCTCGGCGTTGATGCCCCAGTCCCCATTGCCCTCGGGGTCCTTGAGGATCTGCCGGACACGCCACGTGCCGGGCGCCTTCGTGATGAGCAGGAGGGCCGGACCGCGGGCCGCCGGCCCGTCGTCGATGTCCTCGTAGTCGCCGAAATACCCGTCGAGCGCCTCGGCCCACCGATCCGCGGTCCAGCCGGACTCCGCGTCGAGGGCACCGAGCGCCTCGTCCTGCTCGTCCGCGAACAGCTTGACCCGCTGGAACATCTCGTTGCGCACCATCACCCGGAACGCGCGCTCGTTCGACGTGACCGACGGCGGTTCCTCCGGCAGGTCGACGGCGGCAGCCGCGGCCGCACCCGCGTCGATACCGGCGGAGAGCTGGGTCCACTCGTCGAGCAGGCTGCTGTCCACCTGGCGGACGAGCTCGCCGAGCCACTCCATGGTGTCGCTGAGGTCCTCCCTCAGCGCCTCGACCGGAACGGTGTGCCGCAGGGCCTTGTAGCAGTCGGCGAGGTAGCGCAGCAGGATCCCCTCGGAGCGCGTGAGGGAGTAGAAGGCGACGTACTCCCCGAAGCTCATGGCCCGCTCGTACATGTCGCGGACCACGGACTTCGGAGCGAGCTCGAAGTCGCCCAGCCAGGGCGCCGATGAGCGGTAGACGTCGAACGCCTGCTGCAGCAGTTCCTCCAGCGGCTTCGGGTAGGTCACCTCCTCGAGGCGCGCCATCCGTGCGTCGTAGTCGATACCCTCGGCCTTCATGGCCGCGACGGCCTCGCCGCGTGCCTTCTTCTCCTGCGCGTTCAGCACCTGGCGCGGCTTCTCGAGCGTGGCCTCGATGACCGAGACGACATCGAGCGCGTACCCCGGCGCGTCGGGGTCGAGGAGCTCCAGGCTTGCAAGGGCGAAGGGCGAGAGGGGCTGGTTGAGGGCGAAGTTCGCCTGCAGGTGCACCTTGAGGCGGATCATCCGGCCGTCGGGCTCCGGTTCGGTGAGCCTCTCCACGATGCCGGCGGTCACGAGTTCGCGGTAGATGCCGATGGCCCGGCGCATGAGCCGCAGCTGGGACGCCCGCGTCTCGTGGTTCTCGGTGAGGAGCCGCTTCGCCGCGGCGAACGGGTCGCCGGGGCGCTCGAGCAAATTCAGCAGCATGGAGTGGCTGACGGAGAACGACGACGTCAGCGGATCCGGCACGCTCTCGACGAGCCGCTCGTAGGTCGGTCTGCCCCAAGACACAAAGCCCTGCGGCGGCTTCTTCCGGACCACCTGGCGCAGCTTCTTCTGATCGTCGCCGAATTTGCCCACGGCCTTCGCCATGGCCTTCACGTTCTCGACGACGTGCTCGGGGGCCTGGACGACGACGGTGCCTGCCGTGTCGTAGCCCGCGCGGCCCGCGCGGCCCGAGATCTGGTGGAACTCCCGGGAGTTCAGCAGGCGCGTCCGGACGCCGTCGTACTTGCTGAGCGCGGTCAGCAGGACAGTGCGGATGGGCACGTTGATCCCGACGCCGAGCGTGTCCGTCCCGCAGATCACCTTGAGCAGGCCGGCCTGGGCGAGCTGCTCGACGAGGCGGCGGTACTTCGGCAGCATGCCGGCGTGGTGCACGCCGATGCCGTGCCGGACCAGGCGGTTCAGCGTCTTGCCGAAGCCCGCCGAGAAACGGAACGTGGCGATCAGTTCGGCGATCCGGTCCTTCTCCTCGCGCGAGCAGATGTTGATGCTCATCAGGTTCTGGGCTCGCTCGATGGCTTCCGCCTGGCTGAAGTGCACCACGTACACGGGGGCCTGCCGCGTGGTGAGCAGTTCCTCGAGCGATTCCTGCACCGGCGTCTCGACGTAGTAGAAGTGCAGCGGGATGGGCCGTTCGACGGAGGTCACCGTCGCGGTGGGGCGACCCGTCAGATCGGTGAGGTCCTTCTCGAACCTGCTGACGTCGCCGAGGGTCGCCGACATCAGGAGGAACTGCGCCTGGGGGAGCTCGAGGAGGGGGACCTGCCAGGCCCAGCCGCGCTGCGGGTCGGAGTAGAAGTGGAATTCGTCCATGACCACGGTGTCGACGTCGGCCAGCGCGCCTTCCCGCAGCGCGAGGTTCGCGAGGATCTCGGCCGTGCAGCAGATGATCGGTGCGTCCTGGTTGACCCCGGAGTCGCCCGTGATCATGCCGACGTTCTCAGGACCGAAGATCTCGCAGAGCGCGAAGAACTTCTCGGACACGAGCGCCTTGATGGGCGCGGTGTAGTAGCTCGTGCGCCCCTCTGCGAAGGACTTCAGGTGCGCGGCGACGGCGACGAGGGACTTCCCGGATCCGGTGGGCGTGGCGAGGATGACGTTGCTCCCCGAGACGAGCTCCATGGCCGCCTCGTCCTGTGCCGGATAGAGCGTCAGTCCCCGCTCGACCGCCCACCCCGTGAAGGCCTCGTAGACCGCATCAGCGGTGAGGCGGCCGTCGTCGTGCCGGGACAGGTGCTCGTGGATCCTCATGGTGGGTCCAGCCTACCGGTGGCCACTCACGCCGGGGGTCGGTGGGCTCACCGGACTCCCGGCCCTCCGCCGGCCGGAACGGCGCGGTCCCTCGGGGGTCCCCGCCGGTTACCAGCCGCGCTGCTTCCACTCCGTGAGCGAGCCGCGCTCCGCCCCGAGCGTGGTGCCCGCGCCGTGGCCGGGGTGGACGAGGGTGTCGTCGGGCAGGTAGTCGAAGATCCGTGTCCCGACGTCCTCGATCAGGGACGCGAAGCGGGCGGGATCGCCCTGGGTGTTGCCCACGCCTCCCGGGAACAGCGAGTCGCCCGTGAACAGGTGGGCGGGACCGTGCGGGTCGCGGTACAGCAGGGCGACGGACCCCGGTGTGTGCCCGCGCAGGTGGATGGCCTCCAGCTCGAAGCCCTCGAAGGACCCGACGTCGTGGTGCTGCAGGGCGACGTCGGTGGGGACGGCGATGTCCGCGACGTCCTCCGCGCCCGCCGCCGTCCTGGCGTGGGTGGCCTCCTTCACCTCGGCCAGCGCCCGGACGTGGTCCCAGTGCGCGTGGGTGGTGATGATGAGGGCCACGCGGGCCTCGGCATCCGTGTCCTCCTGTGCATCCGCCAGCAGGGCGAGGATCGCCGGCGCGTCGTCCGCCGCGTCGATCAGGACCTGCGCGCCCGAGGACCGGGAGGTGAGCAGGTACACGTTGTTGTCCATCTCGGAGACGGCGATCGAACGGATGGTCACTTCGCTGAGCTGGTGCATGGGTTCAGTGTAGGCAGGGGAGCGGGGCCCGCAGGAAGCACGGCGATCGGAGGTCCGGGGTACGGAGGGCCGAGGCAACTCCGCGGCCGGGGATAGGGTGCAGGTACCAGGCCCACCCGTTGCCGGCCTCCACGGAAGGACACGCATGGAGCAGGACATCCCCCGTTGGCTGAGGCTGGATCCGACGAGTGCGGTCCCGCCTTTCGAGCAGGTCAGGCACGCCGTCATGGCCGCGGCCAACTCCGGCAGGGCCGCCGTCGGAACCCGCCTGCCACCCGTCCGCGTGCTCGCCACCCACCTGGGCATCGCGGCCAACACGGTGGCCCGGGCCTACCGCGAACTCGAACAGGCGGGGGTCGTGGAGACGCGCGGCAGGGCAGGCACCGTCATCGCGGCGGGGAGCGACGACGCACGGCAGAAGGTGGGTGCTGCCGCCGAGGAATTCGCGGAGACGGTCCGCTCGGTGGGCCTCTCCGAGGCCGACGCGGTGGCGATCATCAGGGCCGCATTGCGCCGAGCGTGAACGGGTCCGTTCCCCGCGCAGTATCAGGGCGGAAGATGTCCTATTCGAATATGTCTTCGAACCCCTTTTCCCCTACAGTGGACGGGTGGCTACAGCACATTCTCTCGAGCAGCATGCCCATCACCCGGACCCCGCTCCCCAGGACCTCTCGCGTCTGATCGTCAAGGGCGCCCGCGAACACAACCTGCGCAACGTGGACCTCGACCTCCCGCGTGACGCGATGATCGTGTTCACCGGTCTGTCCGGTTCCGGGAAGTCCTCGCTCGCCTTCGACACCATCTTCGCGGAGGGTCAGCGGCGGTACGTCGAGTCGCTGTCGGCCTACGCGCGCCAGTTCCTCGGCCAGGTGGACAAGCCCGACGTCGACTTCATCGAGGGCCTCTCGCCCGCGGTGTCGATCGACCAGAAGTCGACGAGCAAGAACCCGCGCTCCACGGTGGGCACCATCACCGAGATCTACGATTACATGCGTCTGCTCTGGGCGCGCGTCGGCAGGCCGCACTGCCCGGTGTGCGGCGAGCCCGTCGCCAAGCAGACCCCCCAGCAGATCGTCGACCAGCTGCTCGAACTCGACGAGGGGACCCGCTTCCAGGTCCTCGCGCCAGTCGTGCGCGCACGCAAGGGCGAGTTCGTCGACCTCTTCCAGGAGCTGACGGCGAAGGGGTACTCGCGTGCCCGCGTCGACGGCACGCTGATCCAGCTCAGTGATCCGCCGAAGCTCGGCAAGCAGTACAAGCACACCATCGAGGTCATCGTCGACCGCCTGGTGGTCAAGGGCGGAATCCAGCAGCGCCTCACCGACTCGGTCGAAACGGCACTGAAGCTCGCGGACGGTCGTGTCCTCGCGGAATTCGTCGACCTCCCCGAGGACGACGAGAAGCGCCTCCACGCCTTCTCGGAGCATCTGGCGTGCCCGAACGAGCACCCGCTCGCCATCGACGAGATCGAGCCGCGCTCCTTCTCGTTCAACAACCCCTTCGGTGCCTGCCCCGCCTGCACCGGCATCGGCACCAAGCTCGAGGTCGACGAGGAGCTCGTGGTCCCCAACCCGGATCTCAGCCTCGCCGAGGGTGCCATCGCACCGTGGTCGCTCGGGACCGCGACCCTCGAGTACTGGACGCGGCTCCTCGAGGGCCTCGCCTCGGAGCTGAAGTTCGACATCACGACGCCGTGGCGCAAGCTGCCGGACCGCGCCCGCGAGGCGGCGCTGTACGGCAAGGACCACAAGGTGGTGGTGCAGTACAAGAACCGTTTCGGGCGCGAGCGGAAGTACAGCACGGGCTTCGAGGGTGCCATCCAGTACATCCACCGCAAGCACCTCGAGACCGAGTCGGACCACGCCAGGGACCGCTACGAGGAGTACATGCGGGAGATCCCCTGCCCCACGTGCGGCGGGGCGCGGCTGAACCCAGCGTCGCTCTCGGTGCTCATCAACGGGCGGTCCATCGCCGAGGTCTCGGCCATGCCGATGCGGGACTGCGCGGATTTCCTCGACAACCTCGTCCTCACCGGACGCGAGGCGCAGATCGCCAACCAGGTGCTCAAGGAGATCCAGGCCCGCCTGACGTTCCTCCTCGACGTCGGACTGGAGTACCTGAACCTCGAGCGGGCCTCCGGCACGCTGTCCGGTGGCGAGGCCCAGCGCATCCGCCTGGCCACGCAGATCGGCTCCGGCCTCGTCGGGGTGCTCTACGTCCTCGACGAGCCGTCGATCGGCCTGCACCAGCGCGACAACCGGCGCCTCATCGAGACGCTCACGAGGCTCCGCAACCTCGGCAACACGCTGATCGTCGTCGAGCACGACGAGGACACGATCGCCGAGGCGGACTGGATCGTGGACATCGGACCCGGCGCCGGCGAGCACGGCGGCGAGGTGGTCCACTCCGGTCTCCTCGAGGACCTGCTGACCAACGAGAACTCGCTGACGGGCGACTACCTCTCGGGGCGACGGAAGATCGAGATCCCGAAGAAGCGGCGGAAGATCGACCGGTCGCGCCAACTCAAGATCGTCGGTGCGCGTGAGCACAACCTGACTAACCTCGACGCCACGATCCCCCTGGGCGTGCTGACCGCCGTGACCGGCGTCAGCGGGTCCGGCAAGTCCACCCTGGTCAACGACATCCTCTACAAGGTTCTGGCGAACAAGCTCAACGGTGCCAAGCAGGTCGCCGGGAGGCACAAGCGGATCGACGGGCTGGAGCATCTCGACAAGGTCATCCACGTCGACCAGAGCCCCATCGGCCGGACACCCCGGTCGAATCCGGCGACCTACACCGGCGTCTTCGACAACATCCGCAAGCTCTTCGCCGAGACCACCGAGGCGAAGGTCCGCGGCTACCTGCCGGGGCGGTTCTCCTTCAACGTCAAGGGCGGCCGCTGCGAGGCGTGTTCCGGTGACGGCACGCTGAAGATCGAGATGAACTTCCTGCCCGATGTCTACGTCCCGTGCGAGGTGTGCCACGGCGCGCGGTACAACCGCGAGACGCTCGAGGTGCACTACAAGGGCAAGACCATCGCGGACGTGCTGGACATGCCGATCGAGGAGGGTGCCGAGTTCTTCGCGGCGTTCAGCCCGATCGCGCGGCACTTGAACACCCTGGTGGAAGTGGGGCTCGGCTACGTGCGGCTCGGCCAGCCGGCGACGACGCTCTCCGGCGGCGAGGCGCAGCGCGTCAAGCTCGCCAGTGAGCTCCAGAAGCGGTCGAACGGCCGCAGCATCTACGTGCTGGACGAACCGACCACGGGCCTGCACTTCGAGGACATCCGCAAGCTGCTGATCGTCCTGCAGGGACTCGTGGACAAGGGCAACACCGTCATCACGATCGAGCACAACCTCGACGTCATCAAGAGCGCCGACTGGGTGATCGACCTCGGACCCGACGGCGGTTCGGGTGGAGGTCAGATCATCGCGACAGGAACGCCCGAGGCGGTCGCGAAGAGCGATCGCAGCTACACCGGGACGTTCCTCAAGGAGATCTTCGACAAAGCCGCGGTCTGACCCACCCGGCTCCAGTTGGTATTCCCGGGACGGCATGCATGATGCATGCCGCCCGGGGACTATGGCAAGCTTGCCCGGTGCATCCTCCGTATTCGCTGATCCTCTTCGACCTCGACGGCACCCTCGTCGACCCGGCCGGCGCCATCACCGGGGGGATCAGCGGGGCCCTGCGTGCCCACGGCCTCGCCGTCCCCGACCAGGACGCCCTGCAGTCCATGGTCGGCCCGCCCCTCCTCCACTCGCTCGGCGGCATCGCCGGGGTCCCGGCTCCGCTGATCGGTGCCGTCATGGCGACCTACCGGGCCGGCTACCGGTCGACCGGCATCCAGCAGAGCCGTCCGTACCCGGGGGTGGCGCGGTGCGTCGGGACGCTCGCGGAGGCCGGGGCGGTCGTCGCCGTGGCCACGCAGAAACCGGAATGGCTGGCCGAGGAACTGCTCGAGGCGCAGGGCTTGCGGTCCCTCTTCGCGTCGGTCCACGGGTCCCCGCGGGACGAGCGCCGGGCAGCGACGGGCAAGACCACCATCATCCGGGCCGCACTCGACGCCCACCCCGCTGCGGCTCAGCGCGCCGTGATGGTCGGGGACCGGCTGCACGACGTCGAAGGCGCCCGTGCCAACGGCCTCCCCGGTGTCGGCGTCACGTGGGGCTTCGCCGCCCCCGGCGAGCTCGAGGAGGCGGGGGCGGCCGCCGTCGTGCACACGGCCGAGCAGTTACTGGAGGTGCTCCGTGGGGGTCTATGACCTGACACGCAGCACCACGCGGGGACTTATCGCCGGTCTGTGCCGTCCCACGGTCGAGGGCCTGCACCACGTACCCAGGACCGGTCCGTTCATCGTGGCGCCCAACCACCTGTCCTTCCTCGACAGCGTCCTCGTCCAGGCGCTCATGCCGCGGCCCGTCGCGTTCTTCGCCAAGGCCGAGTACTTCACCGGCACGGGGATCAGGGGCTCGCTCATGAAGTCGTTCTTCGAGGGCGTCGGGTCCATCCCGGTGGAGCGGGGCCAGCAGGCGGCGAGCGTCGCCGCACTGAGGACGCTCCTGGACCTGCTGGAGCAGGGCGACGGAGTCGGCATCTACCCCGAGGGCACCCGCTCGCGGGACGGCCGGCTGTACCGGGGCCGGACCGGCGTCGGATGGCTGGCCCTCACCACCGGCGCACCCGTGGTGCCCGTCGGCCTCATCGGGACCGACGCCCTGCAGCCCGCGGGGCGCCGGGGCGTCCGGCCCCAGCACTTCACCCTGCGGATCGGTGAGCCCCTCGTCTTCGCCCGGACGGGTCCGGGCCACCCGCTGCCGGCCCGTCGGAACGCGACGGAAACGATCATGGACAGCATCGCGGCTCTGAGCGGCCAGGAACGCGTGGGCCACTACAACCAGAGCCCGCCCGCGGAGTAGGCCCCCGCACCCCTGCCGGCGCCGGCCGGACGGTGGTGCAGCCGTCAGCGGACAGGGGCCCGTACGGTCGGGGCGTGTCACCGCGCAGCCCTAGGATTGATGGCGTGGCAAACCCAGTGACCTACCGTCCGAAGACCGGCGAGATCCCGCTCGATCCCGGGGTCTACCGCTTCCGTGACGAGCACGGCCGGGTCATCTACGTCGGCAAGGCCAAGAACCTCCGCTCCCGCCTGAACTCCTATTTCGCGAACCCCCAGGGCTTGCTGCCGAAGACGCGCTCCATGGTGTTCACCGCTGCCAGCGTGGAGTGGACCGTGGTCGGCAGTGAACTCGAGGCCCTGCAGCTCGAGTACACCTGGATCAAGGAGTTCGATCCGCGCTTCAACATCATGTTCCGCGACGACAAGTCCTATCCCTACCTGGCCGTCACGATGGGGGAGAAGTACCCTCGCGTGCAGGTGATGCGCGGTGACAAGAGGAAGGACACGCGCTACTTCGGGCCGTTCTACCCCGCCAAGGCCATCCGCGAGACGGTGGACACGATGATCCGGGTCTTCCCGGTGCGGACCTGCAGCAGCGGCGTCTTCAAGCGCGCGGAGCGGAGCGGCAGGCCCTGCCTCCTCGGCTACATCGACAAGTGCTCGGCGCCGTGCGTCGGACGCATCAGCCCCGACGACCACCGCGCGCTGGCCCGCGACTTCTGCGACTTCATGGCGGGGGACTCCAAGAAGTTCATCTCGAGCCTGGAACGGAAGATGGGCGAAGCCGTCGCCGAGCTCGACTTCGAAGCAGCGGCACGCCTGCGGGACGACATCGCGGCGCTCCGGCGGGTGTTCGAGCGCAACACCGTGGTCCTCTCCGAGGACACCGATGCCGACATCTTCGCCCTGAGGGAGGACGAGCTCGAGGCCGCCGCGCAGGTCTTCCACGTGCGCGGCGGCCGCATCCGCGGCCAGCGCGGCTGGGTCGTCGAGAAGGTCGAGGACATGGACACGGCCGACCTCGTGGAGCACCTGCTCCAGCAGGTCTACGGCGAGGGCAGCAGCAGCAACGAGGAGATCCCGCGGGAGGTGCTCGTACCCGTGCTCCCGAGCAACGGTGAGCAGATGCTCGAGTGGCTGCGCGGACTGCGCGGCGGACGCGTCGACGTGCGGGTGCCGCAGCGCGGGGACAAGGCGACCCTCATGGGCACGGTCGAACAGAATGCCGCGGATGCGCTGCGCCTGCACAAGAGCCGCCGCGCGGGTGACATCACCACGCGCTCCGCCGCCCTGCAGGAACTGCAGGAGGCCCTGGACCTGCCCCAGCCGCTCATGCGCATCGAATGCTTCGACATCTCCCACGTCCAGGGCACCAACGTCGTCGCCTCGATGGTCGTCGTCGAGGACGGGCTGCCCCGCAAGTCCGAGTACCGGAAGTTCTCCATCACGGGTGACGCGGCACGGGACGACACCGCGTCGATGTACGACGTCATTCACCGCCGCTTCCGCAACTACCTGGCCGGCAAGGCGGGCGAGCAGCGTGACGCCGCCGCGGACCTGCCGGATCCGGAGACCGACCCCGTGGACGACGCCGCTTCGGTCCTCGACCATCCGGAGGTCGACGGGGCGGGCGAGCCGATGCGGGACACGACGACGGCGGTCACCCGGAACCGGTTCGCCTACCCCCCGAGTCTGGTGGTCGTGGACGGTGGCCCGCCGCAGGTGGCCGCAGCGGCGCGTGCCCTGGAGGACCTGGGGATCGACGACGTCCACGTCGTCGGGCTCGCCAAGCGCCTCGAGGAGGTGTGGGTGCAGGACAGCGAGTTCCCCGTGATCCTGCCCCGCGCGTCGGAGGGCCTGTTCATGCTGCAGCGCATCCGGGACGAGGCACACCGCTTCGCGATCACCTTCCACCGCCAGAAACGGGGGAAGTCGATGACGGCCTCCGCCCTCGATGACGTCCCCGGGCTCGGGCCCGCCAAGCGGAAGTCCCTGCTCAAGCACTTCGGGTCGGTCAAGAGGATCCGCGCGGCGTCCGTCGACGAGCTCCTCGCGGTACCCGGCATCGGGCCCGCACTCGCCGAGACCGTCCTCAGCTCGCTCGCCGTCGAGCCCGGGAATGTTCCCGCACCGGCCGTGAACATGACCACGGGCGAGATCATCGAGGATTAGCTAGGCTGAAGGAGCGGTGGGTTCGAAGGCCGCACCGATCACGAGCTGACCACAGACCGCAAACATCGGGGCTTCCAGCGGGACCGGGCCCCCGTCGATCCGGAACGGATGCACCACGATGACTGAGGCCACGAGCCTGACTCCGGTCAAACCCACCGAGTCCGAGCTGCTGGTGGTGACCGGCATGTCGGGCGCCGGCCGCAGCACGGCGGCCAATGCGCTCGAGGACCACGGCTGGTACGTCGTGGAGAACCTCCCCCCGCAGATGCTGTCCACGCTGACGGAACTCGTGGCCCGGACGCCCCAGTCCATCCCGAAGCTGGCCGTCGTCATCGACGTGCGTGGCAAGGAACTCTTCAGCGACATCCGGGCCTCGCTGGCCGCCCTGCGCGCCGCCGGCGTCAACTACCGCGTGCTGTTCCTCGACGCCGACGACGCCGTGCTGGTCCGCCGGTTCGAGCAGGGGCGCCGACCGCACCCCCTGCAGGGGGACGGGCGCATCCTCGACGGCATTGCGGCCGAGCGCGAGGTCCTGAAGGAGCTCAAGCACTCCTCGGACATCGTGATCGACACGACCGAGCTCAACGTCCACGCGCTGGCCACCAGCGTCACCGAGCTGTTCTCGGAGTCCGGCCCGATCGTCCTGCGCCTCAACGTGATGAGCTTCGGCTTCAAGTACGGACTGCCGGTGGACGCCAACTACGTCGCCGACGTCCGCTTCATCCCGAATCCGCACTGGGTGCCGGTCCTCCGTCCGCAGACCGGGCTGGATGCCCCGGTCCGCGACTACGTCCTCGGGGCGCAGGGGGCCGGCGACTTCATCGACCGCTACGTGCACGCCCTGGTCCCCGTCCTCGACGGCTACCGCCGGGAGAACAAGCACTACGCCACCATCGCCGTCGGCTGCACGGGCGGGAAGCACCGCTCGGTCGCGGTGACCGAGGAGATCGCGCAGCGCCTGGCGCAGCTGCCCGGAGTGCAGGTCACGGCCCACCACCGCGACCTCGGGCGTGAGTAGTGGCCCTGTTCTCGGGTCCGTTGCCCCTCATCCCACCGGCGGCGCGCCAGACCGGTGAGGGCCAGGGCCCCGGGCCGACCGTCGTCGCCCTCGGCGGAGGCCATGGGCTGTCCGCCTCCCTCTCCGCACTGCGCCTCCTGACGCAGGAGCTGACCGCCGTGGTGACGGTGGCGGACGACGGCGGATCCTCGGGGCGCCTCCGCCACGAACTGGGGGTGCTGCCGCCGGGGGACCTCCGCATGGCACTGGCGGCCCTGTGCGACGACACCGACTGGGGCCGCACCTGGCGTGACGTCATGCAGCACCGGTTCACCTCCCGTCCCGGCGTGGAGGGGTCGCTCGACCACCACGCCATGGGGAATCTGCTGATCGTCACGCTGTGGGAGCTCCTCGGCGACCCGGTGGCCGGTCTGCAGTGGGCCGGTGCGCTCCTCGGTGCGCGCGGGCGCGTGCTCCCGATGGCGAGTGTCCCCCTGACGATCGAGGGGGACGTCCTTAGCGAGGTGGACGGTGCCCTGCGCGTGACGAACGTCTCCGGCCAGGCGAAGCTCGCCGTCGCGGCCGAGACCGGCAACGTGAGCAACGTCCGGCTCCTCCCGGCGTCGGCCCCTGCCTGCCAGGACGCTCTCGAGGCGATCGAACTCGCCGACTGGGTGGTGCTCGGGCCCGGCTCCTGGTACACGTCGGTGCTGCCCCACCTGCTCCTCCCCGAGTTGCGGGACGCCCTCTGCCGCACCTCGGCCCGGCGCTGCCTCACCATGAACCTCAGCAACGACACGAAGGAGACGCAGGGCATGAGCGCCATCGACCACCTCAGGGTGATCTCGCGCTACGCGCCGGAATTCACGGTCGACGTCGTCCTCGTCGACCCCGCCGTGGTGGCGGACCGTGCCGCCTTCGAGCGGGCCGTCGCCGGGATGGGCGGGCGTGCCGTCTTCGGTACAGTGGGAGTTTCGACCGGAAAGCCCGTCCATGATCCGTTGCGGTTGGCGACGTCCTACAACGACATGTTTGGGGAGAACTAGGAGTGTATCTGTGGCCCTGACCGCCGACGTCAAGGAGGAGCTCTCGCACCTCGACGTCAAGAAGTCCTCGGTGCGCAAGGCCGAGGTGTCCGCGCTGCTGAGATTCGCCGGAGGACTCCACATCATCTCCGGCCGGATCGTCATCGAGGCCGAGGTGGATCTCGCGTCGACCGCGCGCCGCCTCCGCGCCGCGATCGCCGAGGTGTACGGCCACAACAGCGAGATCATCGTGGTCACGGGCGGTGGCCTCAAGCGGGGTAACCGCTACGTGGTGCGCGTGGTGCGCGACGGGGAGTCACTCGCGCGACAGACCGGACTGCTCGACACCCGTGGCCGCCCCGTGCGGGGACTGCCCTCCGCCGTCGTCAACGGCTCGACCGCGGACGCCGAGGCCGTCTGGCGTGGTGCCTTCCTCGCCCACGGATCGCTGACGGAGCCCGGGCGCTCGTCGTCGCTCGAGGTCACCTGCCCCGGCCCCGAGTCCGCCCTCGCACTCGTCGGTGCCGCCCGCCGCCTCGACATCGCCGCGAAGGCCCGCGAGGTACGCGGCGTCGACCGTGTCGTGATCCGGGACGGTGACACGATCGCCGCGCTCCTGACCCGCATGGGCGCACACGACGCCCTCATGGTGTGGGAGGAACGGCGCATGCGCAAGGAGGTGCGGGCGACGGCGAACCGCCTCGCGAACTTCGACGACGCCAACCTGCGCCGCTCCGCCCAGGCAGCCGTCGCCGCCGGGGCCCGCGTGGAGCGCGCACTCGAGATCCTCGGTGAGACCGTCCCGGAGCACCTGCGCTATGCCGGGGAGCTGAGGGTGGCCCACAAGCAGGCCAGTCTCGACGAACTGGGTCGCCTCGCGGACCCGCCCATGACGAAGGATGCCATCGCCGGCCGTATCCGGAGGCTCCTCGCGATGGCCGACAAGAGGGCCTCGGACATCGGCATCCCGGGGACCGACGCCAATGTGACCGCGGACATGCTCGACGAGTGAATGAGTGCATAGGATGGAAGAGCAAGCCCGCTCGCGGTCGATAGCTGATCCGGCGGGACTCCCGCCGTTCGGAGCCCGTGAGGGGCTGCGGGCAGCGCGGGTACACGGGATCACTACATGGAGGACTACGTGAGCGACTACGTACTGCCGGATCTTGACTACGACTACGCGGCCCTGGAGCCGCACATCTCGGGCCGGATCATGGAGCTGCATCATTCCAAGCACCAGGCCACCTATGTGAAGGGCGCCAATGATGCCCTGGCCCAGTTGGCCGAGGCCCGTGAGAAGGGCGAGTTCGGGACGATCCCGAAGCTCTCCAAGGATCTGGCGTTCCATGTGGGTGGTGTGATCAACCACAGCATCTTCTGGAAGAACATGTCGCCCGAGGGCGGGGACAAGCCCGAGGGTGAGCTCGCCGCGGCGCTGGATGACGCGTTCGGGTCCTTCGACGCGTTCCGGGCGCACTTCACCGCCGCCGCGACGTCGCTGCAGGGGTCGGGGTGGGCGGTGCTGGCGTATGAGCCGCTGGGGAAGAACATCGTGATCGAGCAGCTCTACGACCAGCAGGGCAACGTGCCCGTGGGCACCGTCCCGCTGCTGATGCTGGACATGTGGGAGCACGCGTTCTACCTGGACTACGTGAACGTGAAGCCCGAGTACGTGAAGGCGTGGTGGAACCTGGTGAACTGGGCCGATGTTCAGGCCCGTTTCCAGGCCGCGAGGACCGGGGCGTCGAGCCTGATCACCCCCGGCCACTAGCCACCCGACCGCGCACCATCCGGCGCGCTTCGACCTCCGGAAGCCACCACGCGCTGACCGGCGGGGCAACCCCGCGTCACGAGTGCGTGCGGGAACGCAGCGCTGAGTAAGGTTGGAGCCGTGCAGGGAGAGATCCCCGCACGGCTCCGAACGGATGTCCGGCTCCGCAAGGAGCCCGCAGGACCCGATCAACGTCGGCACGAAGGGGTGCCCGGTACAAGATGTATTCGTCGCCGGCGTCACCCGAGAGGGAGTGCCGACGGCACCACCTATCAAGGAGATGGAAACCCGTGACTACCCGTGTTGGAATCAACGGCTTCGGCCGCATCGGCCGCAACTACTTCCGCGCCGCCCTGGAGCAGGGTGCCGACCTCGAGATCGTGGCCGTCAACGACCTCACGAGCCCCGAGGCCCTCGCGCACCTGCTGAAGTACGACTCCGTCACCGGGCGCCTGAAGGCCTCCGTGGAGGTCGACGGCGGTGACCTCGTGGTCGGCGGGAAGCGCGTCAAGGTGCTGGCCGAGCGCGATCCTGCGAACCTCCCCTGGAAGGACCTCGGTGTCGACATCGTCATCGAGTCCACCGGCTTCTTCACCAAGGCCTCCGACGCGCAGAAGCACATCGACGCCGGTGCGAGGAAGGTCCTGATCTCGGCTCCCGCCTCCGACGAGGATCTCACCGTGGTGCTCGGCGTCAACGACGGCGACTACGACCCCGAGAACCACCACATCATCTCGAATGCCTCGTGCACCACCAACTGCCTCGGCCCCCTCGCGAAGGTGCTGAACGACTCCTTCGGCATCGAGCGCGGCCTCATGACCACGGTGCACGCCTACACGGCCGACCAGAACCTGCAGGACGGTCCCCACAAGGACCTCCGCCGTGCGCGCGCCGCCGCGATCAACATGGTCCCCACCTCCACGGGAGCGGCGAAGGCCATCGGCCTGGTCCTGCCCGAGCTGAAGGGCAAGCTGGACGGCTACGCCATCCGCGTCCCGGTCCCCACCGGCTCCGCGACGGACCTGACCGTGACGGTCGGCCGCGAGGTCACCGCGGACGAGGTCAACGCCGCCTACAAGGCAGCAGCTGCCGACGGCTCGCTGAAGGGCTACCTGTCCTACACCGAGGACCCCATCGTCTCCTCGGATATCGTGACGGATCCGGCGTCGTGCATCTTCGACTCCGGCCTGACCAAGGTCCTCGGCAACCAGGTCAAGGTCGTCGGCTGGTACGACAACGAGTGGGGCTACTCGAACCGCCTGGTCGACCTGACCGAAATCGTCGCGGCAAAGCTCTCCTAGGCGGATCCGCCCGTGGCCTACGCATCGCTCGACGACCTGCTCGCCGAGGGCGTCCGGGGACGTCGCGTCCTCGTCCGCTCCGACCTCAACGTCCCCCTCGAGGGGGAGGTCCCGTCCATGACGGTGACCGACGACGGCCGTGTCCGCGCGTCCCTGCCCGTCCTGCGCAAGCTGGTCCAGGCAGGGGCGGCCGTGATCGTGATGGCACACCTCGGCCGGCCCAAGGGGGCGCCCGAGGCGAAGTACTCCCTAGCGCCGGCTGTCGACGTCCTCCGCGAGCTGGCCGACTTCCCGGTCCGCCTCGCGACCGACACCACGGGCGAGGGGGCGCGGAGCGCTGCCGCCGCGCTGAAGGAGGGTGAGGTGCTCGTGCTGGAGAACGTGCGCTTCGACGCCCGCGAGACGAGCAAGGACGACGGCGACCGCACGGCCTTCGCGCGGGAGCTGGCCGAGCTCGCCGGCGAGGACGCTGCGTACGTGGACGACGCCTTCGGTGCCGTGCACCGCCGGCATGCGAGCGTCTTCGACATCGCAGCGCTGCTGCCCGCCCACCAGGGGGACCTGGTCAGGGCGGAGCTCGTGGTCCTCGAGCGGCTGACGAAGGACCCGCAGCGGCCGTTCGTCGTGGTACTCGGGGGGTCGAAGGTCTCGGACAAGCTCGCCGTGATCGAGAACCTGATCGGCACCGCCGACCGCATCCTCGTGGGCGGCGGCATGGTGTTCACGTTCCTCGCAGCCCAGGGTCACCGCGTCGGCGCCAGCCTCCTCGAGGAGGACCAGATCGGGACGGTGCGAGGCTACCTCGAGCGTGGCCCCCGGGACGGCACGCAGTTCGTGCTGCCGACGGACATCGTGGTGGCGGAGACGTTCGCCGCGGATGCCGGCAGCAGCGTGATCGCCGCCGACGCCATCGAATCGGGGCCGTACGGCGCGGGGGGTCTCGGGCTGGACATCGGTCCGGTGACCGCGCAGGACTTCGCGGCGAACATCGCCGAGGCGAAGACGGTCTTCTGGAACGGCCCGATGGGCGTGTTCGAGTTCGATTCCTTCGCCGGAGGCACCCGCTCCGTGGCCCAGGCGCTCGTCGATGCGCAGGGCGCCGGTGCCCTCACCGTCGTCGGCGGTGGCGACTCCGCCGCAGCCGTCCGGGGGCTCGGCTTCGCCGATGACCAGTTCGGGCACATCTCGACCGGTGGCGGTGCGAGCCTCGAATACCTCGAGGGCAAGGAACTGCCCGGCCTCAGCGCCCTCGAGCGCGGGTAGGGCCCGACGGGGCCGGTCCGGATCCGTCCGGCGGTCCCGATGCACGATCCACACCGGCGGGATCCGGAGCCCCAGGGCACCGGATCCCGCCGCCATGACACGACCATGATGGAGAAGACGATGACCACCTCGACCAACGGCGCGTTCGATCGCCGGCCGCTCATCGCGGGCAACTGGAAGATGAACCTGGACCACATGCAGGGGATCACGTTCCTGCAGAAGCTCGCCTGGACCCTCGACGACGCCGGCCACGACTTCTCACGCGTCGAGGTCTCGGTCTTCCCTCCGTTCACCGACCTCCGGGGCGTGCAGACCCTCGTGAAGGGCGACAACCTCGAGGTGGTCTTCGGCGGCCAGGATCTCTCACCCGAGGACTCCGGTGCCTACACCGGCGACATCTCCGGCCAGTTCCTCGCCAAGCTCGACTGCACCTACGTGCTCGTGGGCCACTCCGAGCGCCGTACCATCCACCACGAGTCGGACGAGGTCCTGAACCGCAAGGTGCAGGCGGCCTACCGCCACGACCTCGTGCCCGTCCTGTGCGTGGGTGAGGGACTCGAGATCCGCCAGGCCGGCACGCACGTCGCCCACACCCTCGAGCAGCTGCGCCAGGGCGTCGCCGGTCTCGATGCGGATCAGGCAGGAAAGCTCGTCGTCGCCTATGAGCCCGTCTGGGCCATCGGGACGGGCGAGGTCGCCGGGCCCGAGGACGCGCAGGAGATGTGTGCCGCCATCCGCGCCGAGCTTGCAACCCTCTTCGACGCCGACACAGCGGCGAAGACACGCCTGCTCTACGGCGGATCGGTCAAGGCCGCGAACGCCGCGAGCATCCTGAAGGAGCGCGACGTCGACGGCGTGCTCGTCGGCGGTGCGAGCCTCGACGTCTCCGAATTTGCTAGTATTGTCAGGTTCGAACAGCATCTGGTGACAGACTAGTTCCTGCGCCTGCCGCTCCGACGAGCGGCTTACCGAGCCTTGAAAGGGCCCCGTGGACATCCTTCGTATCATCCTGCTCGTCCTGCTCGGGATCACCAGCCTCCTGCTGACCCTGCTGATCCTGCTGCATAAGGGCCGTGGTGGCGGAATGTCGGACATGTTCGGCGGCGGGATGACCTCGAGCATGGGATCCTCCGGTGTAGCCGAGCGCAACCTCAATCGCTTCACGGTGGCCCTCGGCCTCGCCTGGGGAGTCGTGATCGTGGCACTCGGCCTGATCCAGCGGTTCGCCGGCGAATCCTGACCCTTCCGAAACGACAAGAGAGCCCCCGCTTCGACGAAGCGGGGGCTCTCTTGTCGTTCCCGAGGTGGCGGCCGTCAGCCGGCCTGCTCCTCGTCGTGGTCGATCAGCCGGCCGGGGAGCTTCTGTGCCGCGTCCTGGTCGATGAGCCACAGGGTCTTCCGGAGCCCGCGTGCGCCGGCGGCCGGCACCTGGACGTGGCCGGCGCCCGCGAGGGCGAGGCCCACGGCGCCGGCCTTGTCGCTGCCGCTCACCGACAGCCAGACCTCCTGGGCGGTGTTGATCGTCTCCAGCGTCAGGGAGCCGCGTTTCGGCGGTGGCTTCGGCGCATCTGCCACGCCCACCGTCGTCGAACCCTTCGTGCGGATGCCCGCCATCTCGGGGAACAACGAGGCGATGTGGGCATCCGGCCCCACGCCCAGCAGGAGGACGTCGAATCGGGGGAGTCGGGGATCCGTCTGCACGGCATCAGGATCGGCGTCGAGCTCGGCCCTGGCGGCAGCGGCGAGCTGGACAGCATAGTCCGCTGCTGCGGCATCCTCGTCGTCGAACGCATCACTCGCACCGAATTCGTGGACCTTCGCCGGATCGACGCCGACCTTGTCCAGGAGGGCCGCACGGGCCTGGACGGCGTTCCGCTCGGGATCGTCGGCCGCGAGGAAGCGCTCGTCACCCCACCAGACGTGCACGTTGGACCAGTCCACGGCGGTGTGCGCCGGGGACTCGGCGACCGCCCTCAGTGCCGCGGTACCGATCGAGCCCCCGGTGAGCACCACGGTGGCGGTGCCCCGGTCGCTCTGCACGTCGACGAGTCTCGTGATGAGCCGGGCCGCGACGGCTGCCGCGAGCGAGGTCTGGGACGGATGGATGCTGACTTTCGGTTCAGCGCTCACTCGTTCGTACACTCCTCAGGTTGGTGCGGGACAATCCCTCGGTGATGACCTCGCCGAAGACCTCGTCCGGGTCAAGGCGCCGCAGCTCCTCCGCGAGGCAGTCACGCAGCCCGCGGCGGGGTAGCGAGATGCGCTGCACCGGCTGGTCGGGCTGGTACAGCTCGGCGACGTCGTGACCGGGACGGTGCAGTTCGATGTCCCCGCCGCTGCGCTTCAGCCGGACCCGCTTCAGGCCCGTGCCGGCGGGTCCCGCCGCGATGGTGACGGGGGCGTCCAGCGTCATGGTCAACCACGCCGCGAGCAGGACGGTGCTGGGGGAGTCCGAGGCGCCCTCGACCGTGACGGCGGTGACGGGCTGGTCACCCTTCACCTGGTCCATGACCGCCGCGAGCTGGATGCGCCAGTTCGTCAGCCTCGTCCAGGCGAGATCGGTGTCCCCGGCCGTGTACGTGCTGCTGATGGTGAACAGGGCCGCTGTGGGGTCCTCCTCATTGGCGGAGTCGGTGATGCGACGGTGCGCGATGCTGCCGATCGACGTCTGCGCGGCGGCTTCCGGCGCGCCATGGGGCCACCAGGCGACGATCGGCGCATCCGGGAGCAGCAGGGCGGAGACGAGGGATTCGTTCTCGTCCGCGAGGTCGCCGTACCCGCGCAGGACGATCACCTCCGAGGCGCCGGCGTCACCTCCCACCCGGATCTGGCCGTCGAGCCTGGTCGGCTCGTCGGGCGATCCCTCGGCGAGGACGATGATGCGGCACGGGTGCTCTCGGCTCGCGTCGTTCGCCGCGTCGATCGCCTCCTCCTCGTACCCGGAACGCGTGATGACGACGAGTGTGAGGACGCGCCCGAGCGCGACGACGCCACCGCGTTCACGCATCGCCATCAGTTCCTTGGACACCTTCGAGGTGGTGGTGTCCGGCAGTTCCACGATCATGGCCTTCTCCAGGTACGTCCATCGGCTGCGAGCAGCTCGTCGGCGGATGTGGGGCCCCAGCTACCGGGCACGTAGGGCTCGGGCTGGCCGTCGAGGGTGGCCCAGTACTTCTCGAACGGGTCGAGGATCTTCCACGACAGCTCGACCTCCTCCTGGCGGGGGAACAGCGGCGGTTCGCCGAGCAGCACGTCGAGGATGAGGCGCTCGTAGGCCTCGGGACTGGACTCCGTGAAGGAGTGGCCGTACCCGAAGTCCATCGTCACGTCGCGCACCTCGGTCTGGGTCCCGGGGACCTTGGACCCGAAGCGGATGGTGACGCCCTCGTCGGGCTGGACGCGGATGACGACGGCGTTCTGACCGAAGTCCTCCTCGTTGTGGTCCCGGAACAGCAGGTTCGGTGCCCGTTTGAACACGACGGCGATCTCCGTCACCCTGCGTCCGAGGCGCTTCCCCGCGCGCAGGTAGAAGGGCACCCCGGACCATCGCCGGGTGTTGATGTCGAGGCGGAGGGCCGCGAAGCTCTCCGTCGTGGAGTCAGCGGGGATGCCGTCCTCCTCGAGGAACCCGTTGACCCGCTCACCGCCCTGCCAGCCTGCCTCGTACTGTCCGCGGGCGGAGCGCCCGGACAGGTCCTCCGGCAGGGAGACGGCCGCGAGGACCTTCTCCTTCTCGGACCGCAGGTGGTGGGCGTCGAAGGAGATGGGCTCCTCCATGGCCGTGAGGGCGAGCAGCTGCAGGAGGTGGTTCTGGATGACGTCACGTGCCGCTCCGACGCCGTCATAGTACCCGGCGCGGCTGCCGATGCCGATGTCCTCGGCCATGGTGATCTGCACGTGGTCCACGTAGTTGGCGTTCCACAGCGGCTCGAAGAGCTGATTCGCGAAGCGCAGCGCCAGGATGTTCTGGACCGTCTCCTTGCCGAGGTAGTGGTCGATGCGGAACACGGCATCCGGAGGGAAGACCTCCTCGACGATGCTGTTCAGCTCGCGCGCCGACTCGAGGTCGTGGCCGAAGGGCTTCTCGATGACCACCCTGCGCCACTCGCCGTCGTCGGGCTGGGCCAGGCCGTGCTCGGAGAGCTTCTGGCAGACCGTCTCGAAGGCGTTGGGCGGGATTGAGAGGTAGAACGCGTGGTTGCCCCGCGTTCCCCGGCTCGCATCCAGTTCCTCGATGCACTCCTTCAGGTCGCGGAAGGCGTCGTCGTCGTCGAACTCCCCCCTGACGAAGCGGATGCCCGCCGAGAGCTGCTCCCAGACCGTCTCGTTGAACGGCGTCCGGGCATGCTGCGTCACGGAGTCCCGGACCTGCTGGACGAAGTCCTCGTTGCTCCAGTCCCTGCGGCCGAAGCCGACGAGCCCGAAGCTCGGGGGCAGGAGGCCCCTGTTCGCCAGGTCGTAGATCGCCGGCATGAGCTTCTTGCGGGCCAGGTCGCCCGTGACGCCGAACAGGACCAGGGACGAGGGTCCCGCGATCCTGCTGAGCCGGCGGTCACGGGAGTCGCGGAGCGGATTCCCGCCACGGGTCGGTGCGCTGTCAGCCATCCTCAGCCGTTCCCACGGACCTCGCCGGGGGCGGCGAGGGAGGCGACGACGTCCCGCAGCTGCGCGACGCCCGCGGTGCGGTCGGTGAGGTGCAGCCGGAGGACCGGACGGCCGTGGTCCGCGAGGACCTGGGCGTCACCCGCGGCCTGGGCCGCGATCAGCTCGCCGAAGGTGAACGGACGGTCCGGGATCGCGAGATCGGTGCTGCCGGCACCGGTGAGCTGCAGGTAGGCGCCGATGGCGGAGCCACCCTTGTGGTACTGACCGGTGGAGTGCAGGAAGCGCGGACCCCACCCGAAGGTGACCGGGCGTCCGGTCGCAGCGGCGAGGGGGCCACGGACGTCCTCGAGCTCCGACTGCTGGTGCCGGTCGAGGTACGCCTGGACCGAGAGGTAACCGTTCGCGGGGATGGCCGCGAGGAGTGCCTCGAGCGCCTCCGCGAGGGTGCTGGCCGACCCCAGCAGTCCGGCGTCGCCGCGCACGTCGACGGCGCCGTCGGTGAAGGCGGCCGGCGTGGGCTCGGGCTGGGCGTCGAGCAGGCCGCGGGCGGCCTTCTTCGCGGCCTCGACGTCCGGCTGGTCGAAGGGGTTGATGCCGAGCAGTCGGCCCGCCACGGCGACCGCGTACTCCCAGACGAACATCTGGCTGCCCAGGTTCCCGCTGACGGTCACCCGCGTCCCGGTCGTCGACTCGTCACTCGGCGCCTCGTCGAACGGGGCGAGGACCACCGGGAGCACGTCGTCGGCGACATCGGCCAGTTCCGGAGCGTCCATCGACGCGACGACGGGCAGGAGGCCCGTGCCGAGCTTGCCGGTGGATTCCGCGATGAGCTGCTCCGCCCAGTCGGCGAAGCCGGGGAGCCCGGAACCTGCATCGGCGAACACGATCTTGTCGCGCAGGGGAGCGGTACCTCCGAGGACGGCACCCAGCTGGAGCCCGACGTTGCCGGCGTCGTCGTCACCGAGGAACTCGGCGCTGTCCTCGGCATCGTTGAGCAGCGTCTCGATATCCGCACCCGCGAGCCCCGAGGGCACGAGGCCGAACGCGGTCAGCGCGGAGTACCGGCCGCCCACCTCGGGGTTGGCTGTGAAGACCCTGCGGTAGCCGGCAGCCCTCGAGGCCTCCTCCAGGGGCGAGCCCGGGTCGGTGACGACGATGATGCGCGATGCGGCGTCGATACCCGCGTCCGTGAAGGCCTGCTCGAACACGCGGCGCTGGGAGTCGGTTTCCACCGTGGATCCCGACTTGGACGACACGACGATGGCGGTGCGCTGCAGCCCCTCCTCGAGGGCGGCCCGGACCTGCTCCGGATCGGTGGCGTCGAGGACGACGAGCTCGACTCCGGCCTCCTTGGTGATGACCTCGGGCGCGAGTGATGAGCCGCCCATGCCGCACAGGACGATCCGGTCCACGCCCTCGCCGTTGAGGTCCGCGCGCAGCCCGGCGATCTCGGGCAGGAGCGCGCGGGAACCGTCGAACAGATCGATCCAGCCGAGGCGGATCGACGCCTCTGGCTCGGCGTCGGCGCCCCACAGGGTGGCGTCCTTGGCCATCAGCCGGGAGGCGAAACGATCGGCGACGAGCGTGGGTACCGCGGCGTCAACGGCGGCGAGCGCATCGCCGGAGGCGGTCAGAGCGAAGGAGCCCATGGGGGTCAGCCCTTCGCTGCGTCGAGCGCGGTCTGGACGGTCTCGAGGAGCTCCGACCAGCTGGTCACGAACTTGTCGAGGCCTTCTGTCTCCAGCTTCTCGACGACCTCCTGGTAGGACACGCCGAGGGCGTCGAGGGCGTCGAGCACGTCGGCGGCCTCCGCGTAGGAGCCGGTGATGGTGTCGCCCTCGACCACGCCGTGGTCGGCCATTGCGTCGAGCGTCTTCTCGGGCATGGTGTTCACGACGTTCGCGGCGACGAGTCCCGCCACATAGAGCGTGTCGGGGAGGTTCGGATCCTTGACGCCGGTCGAGGCCCAGAGCGGGCGCTGGGCATTCGCCCCGGCCGCTTCGAGGACCTGCCAGCGCTCGGACGAGAACTGCTCCTGGAAGACCTGGTAGGCGAGGCGTGCATTGGCGAGACCCGCCTTGCCCTTGAGCGCCGTGGCCTCGTCGCTGCCGACGGCGTCGAGCCGCGCGTCGATCTCCGCGTCGACGCGCGAGACGAAGAAGGAGGCGACCGAGTGGATCGTGGCGAGGTCGTGCCCGTTCTCCTTCGCCTGCTCGAGACCGATCATGAAGGCGTTGATCACCGCCCGGTAGCGCTCGAGGGAGAAGATCAGGGTGACGTTGACGCTGATGCCGGCGGCGAGCGTCTCGGAGATGGCCTCCAGGCCCTCGACCGTCGCGGGGATCTTGATGAGCACGTTGGTGCGCTGCACCTTGGCGTGCAGGCGCTTGGCCTCGGCGATGGTTCCCGCCGTGTCGCGGGACAGGCGGGGGTCCACCTCGATGGAGACGCGACCGTCGGCGCCGTCGGTGCGCTTGGCCTCCGCGGCGAAGAGGTCGCAGGCCTGGGCGACGTCGTGGGTCGTGATGTCGAAGACGGCCCGGTCGACGTCGGCTCCGGCCTCGGCGAGGGCGCCGACCTGGGTGGCGTACGAGTCGCCGTTCTTGAGGGCGGCGGCGAAGATGCTCGGGTTCGTGGTCACGCCGACCACGTTCAGGTCCTCGATGAGGCGCTTGAAGCCTCCCGAGTTGAGGCGTTCCCGCGAGAGGTCGTCGAGCCAGATGGAGACGCCGGCGGCCGAGAGGTCGGCGGTGGGTGTTGTGGTCATGATGTGCTCCTTGTCCGCTGCTGCGGATGAGTGCTGGTGGGTGCTGGTGCAGGACGTGCGGTGCAGGCTACTGCTGGTCGCCGGTCTCGGTGGACTGGTGGCCCGAGGCCATGGCGGCGGTGCCGTTCGGTGCCAGGGGGTCGGCGGCGACGGCCTCGAGGGAGTCCTTCGCGGCGGCCACGACGGCGTCGCTGGTGATGCCGAACTCCCGGTACAGCGTCTTGTAGTCGGCGGACGCGCCGAAGTGCTCCAGGGACACGCTGCGTCCGGCGTCGCCGACGATCCCGTGCCAGCTCTGGGACACGCCGGCCTCGACGGAGACGCGGGCACGGACGGTGCGCGGCAGGACGCTGTCGCGGTACGCGGGGTCCTGGGCGTTGAACCACTCGAGGCACGGCATGGACACGACGCGCGCAGAGATGCCCTGCGACTCGAGCTGCTCGCGGGCCTCGACGGCCAGCTGCACCTCGGAGCCCGTACCGATCAGGATGACGTCTGGGGCGCCGTCCTTCGCCTCCGCGAGGACGTACCCGCCCTTTGCCACACCCTCCGCCGAGCCGAACGTGTCTCCCGATGCGACGCCGTCGCCCCGCTCGTAGGTGGGGATGTTCTGGCGCGTGAGCACGATCCCGGCGGGGTTATCGGTGTTCTCGAGGATGGTGCGCCAGGCGATGGCGACCTCGTTCGCGTCGCCGGGGCGGACGACGTCGAGACCGGGGATGGTGCGCAGCGAGGAGAGCTGCTCCACGGGCTGGTGGGTGGGGCCGTCCTCCCCGAGGCCGATGGAATCGTGGGTCCACACGTAGATCGCGGGGACGCCCATGAGCGCTCCGAGGCGGACGGCGGGCCGCTGGTAGTCGCTGAAGATGAGGAAGGTGCCGGAGAAGGCGCGCGTGCTGCTGTGCATCACGATGCCGTTGACGATCGCGGCCGCCGCGTGCTCGCGGATCCCGAAGTGGAGGACCCGGCCGTACGGGTTCCCCGACCAGGCGTTCGTCTGGCGGCTCTCGGGGATGAACGACGGCGATCCCTCGATGGTCGTGTTGTTCGACTCGGCGAGGTCCGCACTGCCGCCCCAGAGTTCGGGGAGCACGGGACCGATCGCGGTGAGGACCTTGCCCGAGGCTGCGCGGGTCGAGACGTCCTTGCCCGCCTCGAAGCTGGGCAGGCTCGCCTCCCAGCCCTCGGGGAGCGTGCGGGCCTGGATGCGCTCCAGCAGGGCCGCCTGGTCGGCGTTGGCGGCTGCCCACGCGTCGAAGCCCTGCTGCCACTCGGCGTGGGCCTCCGCGCCGCGCTGCACGACGCCACGGGCGTGCTCGAGGACCTCCGGGTCGACGTCGAAGTGCTTCTCCGGGTCGAAGCCGAGGGCTTCCTTCACCGCCGCGACCTCGTCCTTGCCGAGGGCGGACCCGTGGATCTTGCCCGTGTTCTGCTTGTTCGGCGCGGGGTACCCGATGATCGTGCGGAGGGCGACGATCGAGGGCTTGGAGGTCTCGTTCTTGGCCTCGACCAGCGCGGAGTACAGCTCGGCGACGTCCTCGACGTACTCACCGGTCTTCGTCCAGTCGACGCGCTGGACGTGCCAGCCGTAGGCCTCGTACCGCTTGAGGACGTCCTCGGAGAACGCGATGTCGGTGTCGTCCTCGATGGAGATGTGGTTCTGGTCGTAGATGACCACGAGGTTGCCGAGCTCCTGGTGACCGGCGAGCGAGGACGCTTCCGCCGTGACACCCTCCTGGAGGTCACCGTCCGAGGCGATGACCCAGATGGTGTGGTCGAACGGGCTGGTGCCGGCAGGGGCGTCGGCGTCGAACATGCCGCGCTGGCGGCGCTGGCCGTAGGCGAACCCGACGGACGTCGCAAGGCCCTGACCCAGCGGGCCGGTGGTGATCTCCACGCCCTTGGTGTGGCGGTACTCGGGGTGCCCAGGCGTGAGTGAACCCCAGGTGCGCAGCGCCTTGAGGTCGTCGAGCTCCAGTCCGTACCCGGAGAGGAACAGCTGGATGTAGAGGGTCAGTGAGGTGTGGCCGGGGGAGAGGACGAAGCGGTCGCGTCCGGTCCACTCGGGGTCCGAGGGGTCGTGCCGCATGAGCTTCTGGAAGAGGAGGTAGGCCGCCGGTGCGAGGCTCATCGCCGTCCCCGGGTGTCCGTTGCCCACCTTCTCCACGGCGTCCGCCGCGAGGATGCGGACGGTGTCGACCGCCTTCTGGTCCAGCTCGGTCCAGGTCAGTTCCTGCTCTTGCGTCTGTGGCACGTTTCCGGGCCCCTCTCTGTCCGGAACGGCCGCTCAGCTGATGACGGGCATGCCTGCTGGCATGCCGTTGGACTGGCCGTTCACCGTTGAATACTGCATGTAAGGCTCCGCACGGCGACAGCACTGTGCCCCGGCAATCTATTCCGGGCGCGCATCCGCGGCGGGCTTTCGAACCCACACTATCCCTTCAGCTCCGCTCACGTCCGTGGGAGTCCAAGAATGTCGTTGCTCACATCCGGCGGTTGCATCCGGCGCCGGAGGAGGGGTCTGCGCGGCGAGGACGGTAGGCGTCCGTGACGCCCGACCCGCGGGAAGGAGCGTCACGGTCCCGCAACCGCCCGCCGTCCCCGCTGCCCACCGATTTCTACACAGCGTAAAAGGGTATGATGGGCCTTGTCTTTTACTCCGGAAGAAACGAAAGTGTTGCCTTGTGAAGACCCAGCAGGCTCCTGCTCCGGCACGTTCCCCGCAGGCCCGTCAGGGTTTCGGTCGCAAAGCGAAGGCCTACCTCGCGCTGACGAAGCCCCGCGTGATCGAGCTGCTCCTGGTCACCACACTTCCCACCATGATCTTCGCCCAGGGCGGGTTCCCTCCCCTCGGGCTGATCCTCGCCACGATGGTCGGCGGGGCCCTCGCAGCCGGTAGCGCCGGCGCCTTCAACTGCTACATCGACCGCGACATCGACAAGCTGATGCACCGCACGGAGAACCGGCCCCTCGTCACGGGGGAGGTCACCCCGCGCGAGGCACTCGTGTTCTCCTGGGTCCTCAGCATCGTGGCGATCGCCGTGCTCTGGTTCGGCGCGAACCCGCTCGCGGGCATGCTCGGTGTCGCAGCCATCTTCCTCTACGTGGTTGTGTACACGCTGGTCCTGAAGCGTCGCACCTCCCAGAACATCGTCTGGGGTGGAGCAGCGGGCTGCATGCCCGTGCTCATCGCGTGGGCCGCGGTCACCGGTTCCGTGGACTGGCCCGCCGTCGTGCTGTTCCTCATCATCTTCCTGTGGACCCCGCCGCACTACTGGCCCCTGTCCATGAAGTACAGCGACGACTACAACGCCGCCAGCGTACCGATGCTCGGAGCCATCGCCGGGGCCCGCACGGTGTCCGTCCAGGTGGTCCTCTACGCCTGGGCCATGGTCGCGTGCTCGCTCCTGCTGATCCCCGCCGGTGCCGGCTGGGTGTACTCGGTCGCGGCCCTCGTCGGCGGTGCCTGGTTCATCCGCGAATCCCACCGCCTCCACTCCCTGGCACAGCAGGGCGAGCTCAGCAACAAGGCCGCGATGAAGGTCTTCCACGGGTCGATCAGCTACCTGACGGTTCTCTTCCTCGCCCTCGCCGTCGATCCGTTCGTCGGATCGGCCGTCCTGCCCTGATCTTCTGCCGGCCGATCCGCCCGCACGGTCGAGGACCGGTGGGGCGAGCCCCTAGGCTGTCGGCATGGACTTCACCGGCCTGATCGCCTACCCACTCACGCCCTTCGACCCGGACGGCGGCGTGGCCCACGCGGACCTCCGCTCCCTCCTCGACGGCCTGGCGGCGTCGGACGTCGACGCGATCACGGTCCTCGGATCCTCGGGGAGCTTCGCCTACCTCGACCGCACCGAACGGGCCGAGGTGGCACGCACCGCCATCGACGCGGTGGGCGGCAGGAGACCCGTCGCCGTGGGCATCAGCTCGGTCGGCACGCGGGAGGTCCTCGAGTCCGCGGTCGACGCCGAGCGGGCCGGTGCCGCCGGACTCGTCCTCTCCCCGGTCTCCTACGTGCCGCTCACGGATGACGAGGTGGTGGCGCAGGTGCATGCGGTGTGCGCAGCCACCGACCTGCCGATCTGCCTCTACAACAACCCCGGTACCACCCAGTTCGACTACTCGCTCGACGTGGTCGCCGAGGTGGCCGCGCTCCCTCAGGTCGTCGCGTTCAAGGACACCGCGCCCGACGCCGCGACCTTCAACGCGCGGCACCGTGCACTGCGGTCGCTGGTCGGCGGATCCTTCAGCCACGGCGTCAGCGGGGATGTCCTGATGATGTCCGGCGAGGTCGCTGCGGACGCGTGGCACAGTGGTCCGGCAGCACTGCTGCCCACCGTCTACGCCCGCCTCAGGTCTGCCGTGGTGGACGGCGAGCAGAGGGAGATCGACCGGGTGCGGCACGTCCTCGCCCCCCTGGTCGACCATGTGGCCGGCCTCCGGAAGATCAGCGGGCTCCACCTCCTGGCACGGGCGTGCGGGGTGGCCGCCGGTGATCCGCGGCCGCCCCTGCTGCCGAGCCCGGGGTCCGAGCTGCGCGAACTCGGCCGGCTGCTCGACGTGCTCGAGGGCGAGTTCGACGACGACTGACGCGGACCGTCCGTCCGGCGTGGCCGCCGACGTGGCCGCCGGACTCGCGCATCACCTCGCGATGCCGGCGGTCGCGCTATGCGACGGGCTGCGGGACCCTCGTCGCCGCGACCGTCCCCGGGAGGGTGCGTCGGGTCGTCCCGGTGTAGTGCGCGTGCACCGCAGCTGCCATCAGCAGCGACGCGCCGAGCATGTGCAGCGCCACGAGCACGACCGGCAGATGCAGGAAGTGCTGGGTGTAGCCGATGGCTCCCTGGACGAGCACGACGGCGGTCAGCAGGACGAGCGCCTTGCGGAGCTTCGCGTGGACGTCCGTGCGGTAGGCGACGACGACGGCGAGTGCCACCGTGGCGACCAGCAGGTACACCGGGACCGCATGGAGACGCGTCATGAGGTCGGAGTCGAGGCCGTTGCGCGCGGCACCGTGGTCCCCCGCGTGCGGCCCCGAACCCGTCACGATCACGCCGAGGACGACGGCTACCGAGGTCAGCACGGTCGAGGTGACGAGGAGCTGCCGCAGGAGTGCCGGGGCTGCCGCGGGCCTGCGGATCGCGTACTGCTCCGTCGTCAGCCGTGCGCGGTTGACGAGGACGGTCGCGAGCGCCACCAGGACCATCGAGACGATGAAGTGCAGTCCCACGATCCAGGGGTTCAGCCCCGTCCATACCGTGATGCCGCCGATCACGGCCTGCGCCGGGATGCCTAGGAACAGTCCCACGGAGAGCCTGAACAGGTCCTTGCGCTCCCGCCGCATCCCGAGCACGGCCACGATCATGGCGACGGCGATGATGACGAGCACGAAGGTCAGGAGGCGGTTGCCGAACTCGATGACCCCGTGGAAGCCCATCTCGGGCGTGGTGACGATCGACTCCGGCGTGCAGCGCGGCCACTCGGGGCACCCGAGCCCCGAGGCCGTCAGGCGGACAGCCCCGCCGGTGACGACGATGGCGATCTGGGACACGAGGGATGCGATCGCGAGGCGGCGCACCAGCGGTGTGGTGGTCCTCGGCAGGCGGCCGGTGAGGCGGGTAAGTGCGGGGAAGGTCATGAGATCAGCTCCATTTGAACCAGCGGATGGCCGCCAGGCCGGCGAGGGTGGCCCAGGCGAGGAGCACCAGGCACGCGAGAGGGTCGAGGGCGCCGTCCACGAGGGCGTTCCGCAGGCCGTCGCCGAGTGCGGAGGACGGCAGGATCGAGACGAACGGTTCGACGGCGGCGGGGAGGCCCGTGGCCGGGATGATCACGCCGCCGGCGGCGGCGAGGAGGATCCAGACGAGATTGGTGACCGCGAGGGTCGCCTCGGGCCGCAGCGTGCCGGCGACGAGGAGTCCGAGGGAGGTGAACGCCGCGGAGCCGACGAGCAGCAGGAGGGCGGCGGGGAGGATCCCCTCCGGCCGGGGAGACCATCCCAGCAGCAGCGCGGCTCCGCCGATCACCACGAGCTGCACGGCGAGGACGGCGGCCACGGCGACGGCTTTGCCGAGGATGAGGCCCGATCGACCGAGCGGAGTGGTCGAGAGGAAGCGGAGCACCCCGTACCGCCGGTCGAAGCCCGTGGCGATTCCCTGGCCCGTGAAGGCCGTCGACATGGTGCAGAGGGCCAGGACTCCCGGGGCGGCGACGTCGATGCGGCTCGGCCCGTAGGCGTCCAGCAGGGGGGTGACGACGAGGGCCACGAGGGCGAGCAGCGGCAGCACGATCGCGAGCACCAGCTGCTCCCCGTTGCGCAGCATCGCCAGCGCCTCGTAGCCGCCGTGCCGGAGCACCCGCGCGGACAGTGGCGCGGCCGTCCCCGACGTCGTCCTGCCGCGGGGGAGGGGCGCGGCAGGAAGGCCGGAGGCCGTGTCGGGGCGGCTCATCGGATGCTCCGTCCGGAGATGTCCAGGAAGACGTCCTCGAGGGATCGGGGCGCCAGGGAGATGGTCGTGGGCATGACGCCGCAGGAGGCCCACCAGGTGGCCAGGTGTGCGACGTCCTCCGCCGTGAGCGTGCCCCGCAGGACGTACTGCCCGGGTTCGGATTCGAGCTGGTGCAGATGGGGGAGGAGGCCGGGCGGGAGTGTGAGCCCGGGGACGGTCTCGAAGCGCAGCTCGCGCATCCCGTCCGTCTCGCTGTCGGCCGTGAGCTCCGCGACGGTCCCTTCGGCGACGGTCCGGCCGCCCTCGACGATGTACACGTAGTCGGCCAGCTTCT
The DNA here is from genome assembly GCF_053470025.1 of Arthrobacter sp. CP30. Classification (NCBI taxonomy): domain Bacteria; kingdom Bacillati; phylum Actinomycetota; class Actinomycetes; order Micrococcales; family Micrococcaceae; genus Arthrobacter; species Arthrobacter sp. CP30. The sequence goes on along the minus strand of NZ_JBQEMM010000003.1, from coordinate 28,980 downwards.
GGGCGTCGTCGAGCAGGTGCGTGGTCAGGACGACCGCGAGGCCGTCCGCTCGCAGTTCCCTGATGAGATCGAACACGATGGTCCGCGACTGGGGGTCCAGACCTGCACTGGGTTCGTCGAGGAACACCACCTCGGGCCGACCCACCAGGGCGCAGGCGAGGGCCAGGCGCTGCTTCTGCCCGCCCGAGAGCCGGCGGATCGAGACGGCGCCGAATTCGTCGAGCCCGAGGCGCCCGGCGAGGTCGTCGACCGGCAGGGGATCGCTGTACATCGAGGCGACGTGGCGGAGCAGTGCCAGCGGCCGCACCGACGGAGGCAATCCGCCGTCCTGCAGCATCACGCCGACGCGGGCGCGCAGGTCCGGCGATGCACGATACGGGTCCTGGCCGAGGAGTCGCACCACGCCGCCGTCGGCGCGCTGGAGTCCCTGCGCGCACTCGAGAGTGGTCGTCTTGCCTGCTCCGTTCGCGCCGAGGAGCACGGTCACCGCCCCGTGCGACGCCCGGAGGTGCACGCCGTCCAGCACGCGGACCATGCGCCCGTCGAGGGAGCCGACCGGACCGAAGTCCTTGATCAGGCCGTCGATCTCGAGGGCGGGGGCAGTAGTCGGCACCCTCATATTCTACGACAGGTAGTAGTGCTGCGGAGGGTCCTCGATGGGTAGCCTCGCCTAAGTGGTCGGCCGGAATACATTAGGTCATGCTTGTGTTGTGTATTTTGTCGCCGACGGAAGGAATGGACTGTGACCGTATCGCCACGCGCCGCCTTCTCCACTCCGGATCCCGCGACGGCGGCCGGCCCGCGCAGAGCGCAACGGACGGCCCAGATCGTCTCCCCGGATCCCGACGAGCGCACCAGGGACCGGGTCCTGTCCGCGGTCCTCGAGTGCGGCCCCGTGAGCGCCGCGGAACTCGGTGACAGTCTCGGATTCACCCCCGCAGCCATGCGGCGGCACTTGGACGCACTGTCGCAGGACGGCCTGATCGAGGTGAAGCGCGCGCGGAGCTCCGCCACCGGCGCGGGACGCCCCGCACGCCGCTACGTGCTCAGCCGGCGTGGCCAGACCGAGATGGGCGACGACTACCTCGACATCGCCACCGCTGCGCTGGCGCAGCTCGGTGCGGCCGCGGGCCCGGAGGCCATCGAGGAGTTCGCCCGTGCGCGCTTCTCCGGGATGGAGGAGCGTTACCGGCCCGTCGTCGAGGCCGCGGGTCCGGACCTCGAGGCACGGGCCCGGGCGCTGGCCGGTGCGTTGACCGCTGACGGCTTCGTCGGGTCGACCAAGACCGTCGGACTGCCGCAGCTTCGGGGCTCCCGCCCCGTCGCGTCCTCGGCCAGGCCGGTGATGCTGAGCGTGCAGCTCTGCCAGGGCCACTGTCCCATCCAGGGGCTCGCTTCGGCCTTCCCCGCCTTCTGCGAGCAGGAGACCGGCGTGTTCTCCCGGCTGCTCGGCGTCGACGTCCGGCGCCTCTCCACCCTGGCGGCAGGCGGCCACGTCTGCACCACCCACATTCCCCTGGGACGGACGACGGCGGCACCTGCCGCGCCGGCCAGCCCGGATGCTCCCGGCGCCGCCGAATCCACGGCGGCTGCGGAAGCCGCGCCGCCCAGCAATCCAGCAACCCCTTCTATCCATCAGCAAGGAAGGCCGTGATGACGGATCAAGTAGACCGCAAGCCAGCCGCGTCGGTAGTGCCGGAGTCGGTGATCAGCGACATCCTGGAGAAGAACCCGGAGCTCGAGGGCATCGGTACCTACCAGTACGGGTGGGCCGACAAGAACGAGGTGAGCGACAACGCCCGCCGCGGCCTGAGCGAGGAGGTCGTCCGTGACATCTCCGCGAAGAAGAACGAGCCCCAGTGGATGCTCGACCTCCGCCTCAAGGGCCTGAAGTACTTCGACCGCAAGCCCATGCCCGCCTGGGGTGCAGATCTCTCCGGCATCGACTTCGACAACATCAAGTACTTCGTGCGGTCCACGGAGAAGCAGGCGAACACGTGGGAAGACCTCCCCGAGGACATCCGCAACACGTACGAGAAGCTCGGCATCCCCGAGGCGGAGCGTGCACGCCTCGTGTCCGGCGTCGCTGCCCAGTACGAGTCGGAGGTGGTGTACCACCAGCTCCGTGAGGACCTGGAGCGCCAGGGTGTCCTGTTCCTCGACACCGATACCGCGCTGCGCGAGCACCCCGAGATCTTCAAGGAGTACTTCGGCACGATCATCCCCGTCGGGGACAACAAGTTCGCGTCGCTCAACACGGCCGTGTGGTCGGGCGGTTCCTTCGTCTACGTCCCCAAGGGCGTCCACGTGGAGATCCCCCTCCAGGCCTACTTCCGCATCAACACCGAGAACATGGGCCAGTTCGAGCGCACGCTGATCATCGCGGACGAGGACTCCTACGTGCACTACATCGAGGGCTGCACCGCCCCGATCTACACCTCGGACTCCCTGCACTCGGCCGTCGTCGAGATCGTGGTCAAGAAGGGCGCGCGCGTCCGGTACACGACCATCCAGAACTGGTCGAACAACGTGTACAACCTCGTGACCAAGCGCGCCATCGCGCACGAGGGCGCCACCATGGAGTGGATCGACGGCAACATCGGGTCGAAGGTCACCATGAAGTACCCGGCCGTCTACCTGGTCGGCGAGCACGCCAAGGGTGAGACGCTCTCGATCGCCTTCGCCGGCGAGGGCCAGCACCAGGACACCGGGTCGAAGATGGTGCACATCGCGCCGAACACGAAGTCCTCGATCATCTCGAAGTCCGTCGCCCGTGGCGGTGGCCGCGCCGCGTACCGCGGTCTGGTCCAGGTCCGCGAGGGAGCCAAGCACTCCGCGAACACGGTGCGGTGCGACGCCCTCCTGGTGGACACCATCTCGCGGTCGGACACGTACCCGTACGTCGACATCCGCGAGGACGACGTCACCATGGGCCACGAGGCGACGGTGTCGCGCGTCAGCGAGGAGCAGCTGTTCTACCTGATGTCCCGCGGCCTGCCGGAGGACGAGGCCATGGCCATGATCGTGCGCGGGTTCATCGAGCCCATCGCACGCGAGCTGCCCATGGAGTACGCGCTCGAGCTCAACCGGCTGATCGAACTGCAGATGGAAGGGGCCGTAGGCTAGTAATGGCTGAGACCACCCACACGGAATCCACACCCGACACCGCGCCTGACGCCGAGGTCACCGATCTCGGCGACCTCGACGAGAAGGCGCGCCTCGGCGCTCCCGCAGGCGCCGTCGACCGCTCGAGAGCGATCGACGGCTTCACCGAGGAGGGCGAGTCCCTCTCGACCGGGGACACCGGCAGCGAGCAGCTCGGCCTGAAGAAGCACAGCCACGGCAATGCCCCGGTGATCCCGGAGGCGTCTCGCGGTGAGCGTCGCAGGTCCTTCGACATCGCGGACTTCCCGACCCTCACGGGGCTCGAGGAGGACTGGCGTTTCACCCCGCTGAAGCGCCTGCGCGGCCTGCACACGGAGGCGCTGTCCGCCGCTGCGCCGGCGGTCGAGGTCACCGGGGCCGGCAACGTGACCGTCGAGACGGTCGGTCGCGACGACGTCCGGCTCGGCGCCTCGGCGACCCCCGAGGACCGCGTGTCCGCCGCCGCGTGGAACGCCTTCGGTGACGCCACCGTCATCACCGTCCCGCAGGAGACCGTGGCCGACGGCGAGGTCATGGTCAGCGTCCGGGGGACGCACGCCGAAGCCTCGGCGCAGCACATACTCATCGACGCGAAGGCCTTCTCGAAGGCCGTCGTCGTCCTCGACCACCAGGGCTCGGCGACGCTCGCGCAGAACGTCGAGATCGTGGTCGGCGACGGCGCGGAGCTCACCGTCGTCAGCGTCCAGGAATGGGACGACGACGCCGTGCACGTCTCCTCGCAGCAGGCGAAGGTGGGCCGCGACGCGCGCTACAAGCACGTCGTCGTCAGCCTCGGCGGCGACCTCGTGCGGCTGACGCCGTCGTCGATCTTCACCGCGCCCGGCGCGGAGGTCGAGATGTACGGGCTGTACTTCGCCGACGCCGGCCAGCACCTCGAGCAGCGCCTCCTGGTGGACCACGCCGTACCCAACTGCAAGTCCCGCGTCACCTACAAGGGCGCCCTGCAGGGCGACGACGCGCACACCGTCTGGGTGGGCGACGTCCTCATCCGCAAGGCCGCCGAGGGTACCGACACCTACGAGACCAACCGCAACCTGATTCTCACGGACGGTGCGCGCTCGGATTCCGTGCCGAACCTCGAGATCGAGACCGGCCTGATCGAGGGTGCCGGCCACGCCAGCGCCACCGGCCGCTTCGACGACGAGCACCTGTTCTACCTGATGGCACGCGGCATCCCCGAGAAGGCTGCACGCCGCCTCGTGGTCCGCGGGTTCCTCACCGAGGTCATCCAGCAGATCAAGGTGCCCGCCCTCGAGGAGCGCCTGTCGGAGTCCGTCGAGCGCGAGCTCGCTGCGGGCAACCTCTGATGGCTGCCGAACCCCGCGGCGAGCTGATCTGCAGCGTCGACGACATCCAGGTCAAGCAGGCCCTGAGGGTCCTCATCGACGACTACCCCGTAGCCGTCGTCCGTGACTCCGACGGGGAGATCCACGCGCTGGGGGACACCTGTTCCCACGCGGACATCTCCCTCTCGGAGGGCGATGTCGAGGGGTGCGCCATCGAGTGCTGGGGCCACGGTTCCCAGTTCGACCTGCGCAGCGGCGCCCCCCTGCAGCTCCCGGCGTACGAGCCGGTCCCGGTCTTCGCGCTGGAGATCCACGACGGCAACGTCTACGTCGATGTCACCACCGTCACCAACGGGGCGCCGGCACCGCAGTTCGGCTGACGGAACGCCGTCCCGCACCCCCTACTTCCTGCACTCTTCCTGCACCAGCAGGCGAAGGAGAAAGAACACGATGTCCACACTTGAAATCAAGGACCTGCACGTCAGCATCGACACCGAGCAGGGGAATGTCCCCATCCTCAAGGGCGTCACGCTGACCATCAACACGGGCGAGACCCATGCCATCATGGGGCCCAACGGCTCCGGCAAGTCGACCCTCGCGTCGACCATCGCCGGCCACCCCCGCTACACGGTGGACAGCGGCTCCATCACGCTCGACGGCGAGGACGTCCTGTCCATGAGCGTCGACGAGCGTGCGCGTGCCGGCCTCTTCCTCGCGATGCAGTACCCCGTCGAGGTCCCGGGCGTCACCATGACCAACTTCCTGCGGACCGCGAAGACCGCCCTCGACGGCGAGGCGCCGAGCCTCCGCCACTGGACCAAGGACGTCAAGACCGCCATGGCCCAGCTGCGCATCGATGCGGACTTCGCCCAGCGCAACGTCAACGAGGGCTTCTCCGGTGGTGAGAAGAAGCGCGTGGAGATCCTGCAGCTCGAGCTCTTCCGCCCCAAGTTCGCCATCCTCGACGAGACCGACTCCGGCCTCGACGTCGACGCCCTGAAGGTCGTCTCCGAGGGTATCAACCGTGAGCACTCGAAGGGCGAGATGGGCACGCTCCTCATCACGCACTACACGCGGATCCTCCGCTACATCAAGCCGGACTTCGTCCACGTGTTCGTCGCCGGTCGCATCGCCGAGCAGGGCGGGCCCGAACTCGCCGACCAGCTCGAGGCCGAGGGCTACGATCGGTTCACGGCCCAGACTCCGGTCGAGGCCTAGGACCACTCCGATCTCCCGACCGCCGTCGGGATACGCGAAAGGAACAGTTCGATGACTGATGTGCAGCAGGCGCAGACCGCGCTGGGCGACGTCGAGGAAGCGCTCCGTGATGTGATCGACCCCGAGCTGGGCGTCAACATCGTCGATCTCGGCCTCCTCTACGGCCTGAAGTACGCGGAGGACGGTGCCCTCCTGATCGACATGACCTTGACGACGGCGGCCTGCCCGCTGACCGACGTGCTCGAGGAGCAGGTCGGCCAGGCGCTGGACGGCGTCGTGGACGAGTGGCGCCTCAACTGGGTGTGGATGCCGCCGTGGGGTCCCGAGAAGATCACCGAGGACGGCCGCGACCAGATGCGGGCACTCGGCTTCAACATCTGATCGTCCGACGCCGGCTGCCGATGTCGGCTGCAGACGGGCGTGATGGACATGGAGGGCGGTTCCGGCGACGACCGGGACCGCCCTTCTGCGGACCCGGCGGTTTCATCCGACGACGCTCCCGTGGTCCTGCCCGCGGTCGTCCTCCTCGTCGTCGTGCTCACCCAGCCCCCGGGCGGCCAGCGCCTCACCCGTCCGGTGCGCGTAGGCGACGGCGCCGAGGACCAGCGGGGTCACCGCGACCCGGGGGCTCCGCTCCAGGCCCCGGGCGCGTGCTGCCTCCCGGACGTCGACGAACAGGCCTGCGAGGTAGGGGATGCTCCGCAGCATGATGGACAGGGCCAGGGCGAAGCGTTCCGGGTCGGCGCCCAGTCGCCGGAACGGGCGGGCGAGCGACGCGGTGCCGTCCAGCAGCACCTGCAGGGGAGTCGTCAGCGTCACCGACCGCGCCGCGAGGAGGCATCCCGCGATCCCGCCCACCACGACGAACGCCTGGACCCAGCCCTGCGAGAAGCCCTGGTAGAGCGCGAGGATCCCGAGCACGGGGGCCACCGGAAGCAGCATCCGCGCCGTCTGCAGCACGGATTGTCGGGCGCCGATCAGCAGGCCGGCGAGCGCGAGTACCAGGACGGTGCTCGTGGTGGGCACGGAACCCCACCCGACGACGGCGATCGCGCAACCGAGTGACGCCGCCGCTTTCGGTGCAAGCGGCAACCGGTACAGGAGGCCCGCTCCCGGACGGTACAGGCCGAGCGTGCTGCCGAATCCCCTCACGGCAGGAGGTGTCCGTCGCCCGCCGGGCCGCCGTCGGGCTGGGCGGACAACGCCCGGTAGAAGGACACCGCGTCGTCGGGCCTGCCGTCGAACACCACCCGTCCGCCGTCGATGACGAGGGTACGCTCCGCCTCCCGGGCGAAGTCGAGGTTGTGGGTGGTGAACACCACCTGCTGCCCGAGGCCGGCGAGCAGGGCTCGCACGGCCCTGTCGTTCCGCAGGTCGAGCAGCGTGGTCGGTTCGTCGGCCAGGAGGATGTGCGGCTCGACCGCGAGGACCACGGCGAGGGCGAGGATCTGCCGTTCACCGCCGGAGAGGTCGTAGATGCTGCGGTCGGCGAGGTGCTCCAGGCCGAAGTGCCGCAGCACCTCGCCGGCGCGCAGCCGGCGCTCCGCGGCAGGCAGCTTGCGGGTCCGGAGGGACAGCTCGACGTCCTCGCGTCCCGTGGGCATCACCAGCTGCGAGAGTGGATCGGTGAAGACGAACCCCACCGATCTGCGGACGGTGCTGCCGGCCTTCCGGGTGTCCCGACCGAGGACCTCGACCCGCCCCTGCGAGGGCAGCCGCAATCCGTTGACGAGGCGGAGGAGGGTCGACTTGCCCGAGCCGTTGGCGCCGATGACGGAGATCCGTCGTTCCACCAGGGACAGGGTCAGCGGGTGCAGCAGCGTGCGCCGGTCGTCGTCCGACCGCACTGCCGCTCCGATGAACTCGATCATCGTCGGCGGGCTCGGCAGTCGGGGCGCTCAGGCACGGGGTCGGGCGAGGAGCCGCGGGAAGGCGCGATGCACCGACACCGCGAGGAGGGCCGCGAGGACGTTCTTGACGACATCACCCGGCAGGTATGCGGCGTCGACGAGGACGGCGTCACGGAGGGACAGCTCGGCGTTCACCATGAGCCCCGCCACGCCGAGCGGATGGATGGTCGACAGGCTCGCGACGACGCACGCGAGGAAGAGCAGGACGGCGCGGAAACGGGTGGCACTGCGCAGGACCGCCCTGGCGAGCAGTCCTGCGACGAGTGCCGCCGGCGGGAAGGCGATGAGGTAGCCGGCGGACGGTCCGGCGAGGACGCCGAAGCCGCCGCTGAAGCCACTGAACACGGGGAGGCCGATCAGTCCGGCGGCGAGGTACAGGAGGACGGCGGCGGTCCCGCGCCCTGGACCCAGGACCGCTCCGGCGAGCATGACGCCGAGCGTCTGCAGGGTGATCGGCACGCCGAGCGGGCCGACCGGGATACCGGGTACGATTGCAAGGGCGGCGATGAGGGCGGCGAAGACCGCGACCAGCGAGAGATCGGTGGTGTCCCACCGCTTGCGGGACGACGGACGGCCGTCGGTGACAGGTCCGGGAGAGGTCTTCTCGGTCGGCTGCATGGCACACGCTCCTCCAGCGGGCCGGAGTCGCACCGGTTGCTCCGGTGATTTGTCGACTTCCTCCAGCCGTAACTGCTTCTGTACCGAGACTAGCGCCGGTCACCAGGGGATCCCTTGTGGGATTCCTACAACAAACCGCCGTCTCAGGCACACCATCGAAAGGCCCTGACCGTGATCAACGTATCGAACCTGGAGCTCCGGGCCGGCGCTCGCCTGCTCATGGACGAGGTGTCCTTCCGCGTGGACAAGGGCGACAAGATCGGCCTCGTGGGCCGGAACGGCGCAGGCAAGACGACGCTGACCAAGGTCCTGGCGGGGGAGTCGCTGCCCGCAGGAGGCACTGTCACCCGGTCCGGCGAGATCGGCTACCTCCCCCAGGACCCGCGCACGCCCGACATGGAGCAGCTCGCCCGGGACCGCATCCTCTCCGCCCGGAACCTGGACGCCGTCGTGACCGAACTGCGCCAGGCGCAGGAGGACATGGCGAGCGAGAAGACGTCGGTGCGGAACAAGGCCATGGCCCGCTACGACCGCATCGAGGCGGCATTCCTCGCCGGTGGCGGCTACTCGGCAGAGGCCGAGGCCGCGGCCATCTCCTCCAACCTCGCCCTGCCGGAGCGCATCCTGAACCAGCCGCTGAAGACGCTCTCGGGCGGCCAGCGCCGCCGGGTCGAGCTGGCGCGGATCCTCTTCTCCGGCGCGGAGACGATGCTCCTCGACGAACCCACCAACCACCTCGACGCCGACTCCATCACCTGGCTGCGTGAATTCCTGAAGAACCACCAGGGCGGCCTGATCGTGATCAGCCACGACGTGGAACTGCTGCAGGCGACCGTCAACAAGGTGTTCCAGCTCGACGCGAACCGCGGCACGATCGACATCTACAACATGGGCTGGAAGCGATTCCAGCTGCAGCGCGAGACGGACGAGCGCGCGCGGAAGCGCGAGCGCGCCAACGCGGAGAAGAAGGCGCAGGTCCTCATGGACCAGGCGAACAAGATGCGCGCGAAAGCCTCGAAGGCCGTCGCTGCGCAGAACATGGCCAAGCGGGCCGAGCGGCTGCTCGGCGGGCTCGACGCCGTCCGCGCCTCGGACCGCGTGGCGGCGCTCCGCTTCCCCGAGCCCTCGCCCTGCGGCAAGACCCCGATGACGGCCGAGGGGCTCAGCAAGTCCTACGGGTCGCTCGAGATCTTCACCGACGTCGATCTCGCCATCGATCGCGGTTCCAAGGTGGTCATCCTCGGGCTCAACGGAGCCGGCAAGACGACATTGCTCCGCATGCTCGCGGGCGTCGACACGCCGGACACCGGCAAGGTCATCGCCGGTCACGGTCTCAAGGTCGGCTACTACGCCCAGGAGCACGAGACGCTCGACACGGAACGCTCCGTGCTCGAGAACATGAAGTCCTCGGCCCCCGACATGCAGGACGCCGAAGTACGCGGCATCCTCGGCTCGTTCCTCTTCTCGGGTGACGATGTCGACAAGCCGGCCGGAGTGCTGTCCGGTGGTGAGAAGACCCGCCTGGCCCTCGCCACGATCGTCGCCTCCTCGGCCAATGTGCTGCTCCTGGACGAGCCCACCAACAACCTCGATCCCGCGAGCCGCGCCGAGATCCTCGGGGCGCTGAAGAACTACAGCGGTGCCGTGGTGATGGTGAGTCACGACGAGGGTGCGGTCGATGCGCTCGACCCCGAGCGGGTGGTGCTACTGCCCGACGGCGTCGAGGACCTCTGGAACCAGGATTACCTGGAGCTCGTCACCCTGGCCTGATCCGTCAGGTGGCCTGATCCGCGTCACCCGGCGGCGGTCCGCGGAACGGACGCGCCGGTGACATGGATCCATCGACCGCGGAACGACCGCCGGCGAACCACCGGCGGCGAACCACCGGCGGGGAACAACAGGTCAGCGGCTGCTCTCGCCGTCACCGGCTGAGCCGAGACGGCGGACCCACAGGGACGAGGGTGGGCCCGGAGGCCGCACCCTCGCACCGGTGGACAGGTCTGTCCGGGCCGACGTCGACCGACCTGGGGCCCGAGAACAGCCGCGACGCCGGACGGATGATGCGCCCGGTCCGTGGCCCGATGCGGGTCAGTGCCGGCGGTGCGATCGCGCCGTGCGCCTGATTCCCACGTCCTTAAGCGAGCCGAGCGCGGCGACCGCGCACAGCAGGGCAGCGCCGGCGAACGTCGGAGTGAATGGCGTCGACGGGCCCGCGACAGTGGCCGAGGTCTGGACGTTCGTCCCGCGATTCATGCCGAGCGACCTGCTGCCGCCGCCGGCCGTATCGTCGGTCGACCCGCTGGAGCCGCCGCCGATACCGCCCGAACCACCGGTGCCGCCGCCCAGACCGCCCGATCCGCCGAAGCCGTCGCCCGTGCCGCCCGAACCACCGGTACCGTCCCCAGTGCCCGGCAGGATCGGTGCGCCGGGCGCGTCGGAGGGACCGGTCGTCGGCTGGGGAGCGGTCGGCTGCTGGGAGGGTGTCGGCGTGGCCGTGGCAGTGGGCGTCGGCGTAGGAGTGGCCGTCGGAGTGGCAGTAGGAGTGGCCGTAGGTGTCGGTGTGGCAGTGGGAGTGGCCGTGGGTGTCGGTGTGAGCGTCGGCGTGGCCGTGACCGTCGGCGTGGCCGTGGGGGGCACGGTCGGCGTGGCGGTCGGCGTCGCACTGGGGCTCCCGGTGGGCTCCGCCGTCGGTACGGCGGCGCACGAGTCGGTGACGAAGACATTGTCGTCGAGGGTGACGGCACCGGTCCGCGCGAGCGCCCGGCCGTCGACGGTGGCGGATGTCGTCACCGCGATCGAGCTGAGGGCGAGGATCGTGCCCGTGAAGGAGGAAGCGGTCCCGAGGGTCGCGGAAGAACCGACCTGCCAGAAGACGTTGCAGGCGCTGGCCCCGCCGATGAGGGCGACGTTGCTCGCGGACGCCGTGATGAGCGTCGACGCGACCTGGAAGATGAAGACGGCATTCGGGTCGCCCTGCGCGTCGAGGGTCACCGTGCCGCTGAGCGCCAGCGGGCCGGTGGAGTTGTAGACGCCCGCAGGGAACGTGCGCCCCACCAGATCGCCCGCAACGCTTTCGGTGAGGGCCCTGCTCGCGGCGTCGTCGTAGGCGATCCCGACGTCGGACTGCGCCTGAAGTGCTTCGGCGTTCGCGGTATTGATCGTTCCGGACGCGACGCCCGGCGGGAAGCCCGTGATCGCGGACCCGGGGCTGACGCCGAGGTTGCCGGTGAGGGTGGTGGGACCGGTGTTGGTGACGGTCTCACCGCCGAGGACGGAGTAGGACCCGGCCGTGCCGAGGCCCACGGGGGCTTCGGCGGCGGACGCCGACCAGGGGCCGCTGGCCGTGGCCAGCAGCGTGAAGACGAGCGCCCCCGCCGCCAGGGCGCCGGGCGCCCGTCGGCTCGGGCGGGAGTGGGCATGGCGTGCTGTACTGCTGCTTTTCAAGGTTCGCCTTCCAGCGGAGGGGCGGGGCCGAAAGCGCGATCGCACTGCTGAGTATCCAGAAGGGATGATCTCGGATCAGGTCACGAGGTGATCAGCACGAGGGTCCGTCAGCATAACTCCTCAGGGGGCTGTCGAACCGATCAGCTCCGACGTTTCTCGGACGACTTTCCACCGGTCCGGCGGCGCAGTCACGGACGTCAGGACTAGGGTGGCCGTATGGACGTCGAATGGCTCCGGGCCGCCTGCCTGGGACTCACCGGTGCCTATGAGGACTATCCGTTCGGCCCGGAGATCGCCGTGTTCCGGGTGCGGGTCCCTGGACGGGCCGCACCGCCCGGCCCGGGCAGAATCTTCGCCCTCGTCCGGGTGGAGGTGGAACCGCTCTCCATCTCCCTCAAATGTGACCCCGCCCTCGCCGTGCAGCTCCGCTCCGCCCATCCGGAGATCACCGGCGCATGGCACCTGAACAAGAAGCACTGGAACGGTGTGCGTCTCGACGGCGCCCTGGACGAGGAGATGCTCCGCGACCTGATCGAGGACTCCTACGACCTCGTCGTCTCGTCGCTGCCCGTGGTCCAGCGTGCTGCGCTCGGCTGGCTCCGTCGCTGACGGAAGCCCGGCATCCGGAGCTAGCGGATCCCCTGTGCGTCGAGGATGGCGTCCTCCTCCTCCTCGGACGAGGGACGACGGCGCTGCCGCGTCGGCAGGTCGGGGGCGGTCCCGTCCAGCTCGGCATTGCTGCGTCGCTGCTGCCGGGCTGCGTACCCGAGGCCCACGAAGGCCAGGACCCCGAAGGCGAACCACTGCAGGGAGTAGGACAGATGCGGGCCCTCGTCGATCGACGGTTTGGGGGCCGCGACGGGCGTGACTGCGGCTCCTGGCCGCTCGAGCGCGAGGAGTCCGTAGGCCGCGTCCTGCAGTGGGTAGTTGAGGCGGTCGGACAGCGCGACGAGGTCGATCGACGCCACCTGGCCCTCCGGCGCTCCGCGGTTGACGGCCGGCTCACCCGGCTTCATCCTCGCGGTCACCTCGACCTGCCCGGACGGAGGGGCCGGGATCTCATCGGGCCGGCCAGCCTCGATGTTCCCGATCGGCAGCCAGCCGCGGTCGATGATGACGGCCGTGCCGTCGTCGAGCCGCAACGGCGTGAGCACCTCGTATCCGGGCTGGCCGTTGAGGGGACGGTTCCGTGCCACGACCTGGTTGTCCACGTCATAGGTACCGATGAAGGTCACGGGGGTCCACTCGCGTGCTGGGTCGTACCTGTCGAAGCCGTTCTCGCCCGGGACGTAGCGCTGGGGCGCCGCGTCGTAATTCGCCTCGATGCGCTGGATGTCCTCCACGACGGCCTCCCGCCGGTCGAGCTGCCAGCGGCCGAGCCCCACGCAGCCGGCTGCCAGCACGATCACCATGGCGAGCCAGCCGAACCAGCGTGCGGAGAAGAGGAACCGGTACATCTAGCGGGCTCCCATCGGCCGGCCGGCGGTCAGGGGCAGCGTCTCTTTCCACAGCCCGCGCTCGCGCAGGTACTCCTCGAACCACGTCACGTGCTCGGGACAGGAGGCCCAGGCCTTGCGTCGCCCGGGTGCATGGATCCGCGGATTGTTCCAGAGCAGTTGCCAGGTGGCCCGCTCGCGGCATCCCTTGCGGGAGCAGACCGGAGCGTCGCCGGGTGCCGGGTGCACACCGAACAGACCGAGACCCGCGGTCGGGGTGACCGCGGGTCGGGGGAGCGGTGATACGTCAGGCATCCGTGCCCGGTCCTCCGGTGCGCGCCGCGCGTGATCCGTGATGGGCAGGGTCGACGCTGTCGTCGACGATCTCGCCACTCAGGATGTCGTCGTCGTCCTCGGGACCGGCGTCGACCACCTTCGCCTCGATCTCGCGGACCGGCGCACGGTCGATCAGCGCATCGCTGTGCCGGATGTTGCTCGTGTCACCGCCGCCGTTGGCGACCACGACCGCGAAGTACGGCAGGAAGACCGCGCCCGCGATCATGACCCAGGACAGCCAGCCGTAGGGAACGACGAAGACCAGGATGAAGCAGACGAGGCGGATACTCATCGAGACCGTGTAGCGGATCATTCGGGTTCGCATTTCATCGCTGTGTGATTCACGTGCGTCTGAGATGCTGTGGACGTCTGTGTTGTGCTTCGTTTGTTTACTCATCACACTCCAAAGAGACTCCCTCTATTGTCTCACTTCGGGCTTCGTTCCCGAAGTCGAGGGATGCGCCGATAGGATCGTCGGGATAGTTCGACGGACATGCGCGGACGGGGCCGGCGGGACGCGGTACATCCCCGCCGGATCGCTCGCGACGATCGTCGATACGGACAACGCGGACCCCTTTCCGGCCCGCAGACAGAGGAGTTCTTCCCGTGGCATCTGGTGCAGACAACACGACGACGGCCACCGGCCGCAGCGTCCTCATCACCGGGGGTAACCGTGGGATCGGACTGGCCATCGCCAAGGTATTCGTAGCCAACGGCGACAAGGTTGCCATCACCTACCGAAGTGGTGACATTCCCGAGGGCATGCTGGGCGTCAAGGCCGACGTCACCAGCGAGGAGCAGATCGACGCCGCCTTCACCCGGGTCGAGGCCGAGCACGGTCCGGTGGAGGTCCTCGTGGCCAACGCCGGCATCACGCGGGACACGCTGCTCCTGCGCATGACGGAGAGCGATTTTACCGATGTCATCGACACCAACCTCACCGGTGCCTTCCGTGTGGTCAAGCGCGCCTCCCGTGGCATGATCCGGCTCCGCCGGGGTCGGGTGATCCTCATCTCGAGCGTGACCGGCCTGTACGGCGCGCCCGGACAGATCAACTACTCGGCCTCCAAGTCGGGGCTCATCGGAATCGCCCGCTCCCTCACGCGGGAGCTCGGCTCGCGCGGCATCACGGCCAACGTCGTCGCGCCCGGGTTCATCGACACCGACATGACGGCGGAACTTCACGAGGACACCCGCAAGAGCTACCTCGCCACCATCCCGGCCGGCCGGTTCGCCTCGCCGGAGGAGGTGGCCGGTGTCGTGTCCTGGCTCGCCGGTGAGGACGCGGGGTACATCTCCGGCGCCGTGATCCCGGTCGACGGCGGCCTCGGCATGGGGCACTGACGCAGAAGGCTCGCCCCGGCCACCCGAAGCACCCTTTTCCGCACCAGCCCCCAGAACAAGGAGCACCATGTCCACCCTCGAGGGAACCACTGCAATCGTCACCGGCTCGTCGCGCGGCATCGGCGCCGATGTCGCCCAGCAACTCGCAGCGCAGGGCGCTGCCGTCGTCGTCAACTACCGGCAGAAGGCACCGCGCGCCACGAAGGTCGTCGCCGGCATCGAGGCAGCCGGCGGCAAAGCCGTCGCCGTGGGCGCGGACCTCACCACGCCGGAGGGCCCGGCGGCCCTCGTCGACGCCGCCGTCTCGACCTTCGGTGGGCTCGACCTCCTGGTGCTGAACGCGTCCGGGGGCATGGAGACCTCCATGGGGGAGGATTACGCACTCCGGCTCAACCGCGACGCGCAGGTGGCCATGCTCACCGCAGCCGTAGAGGTCATGCCGGCCGGCTCCCGCGTGGTCTTCATCACGAGCCACCAGGCACACTTCATCGAGAAGGTCGAGACGATGGATGCCTACGAGCCGGTTGCGCGCAGCAAGCGCGCGGGCGAGGACGCGCTCCGCGCACTCATACCCGACCTCGAGGCCAGGGGCATCTCGCTCGTCGTCGTGTCCGGCGACATGATCGAGGGGACGGTGACGGCCACGCTGCTGGACCGCGCCACCCCCGGCGCCATCGAGGCCCGCCGCCAGGAAGCCGGTCGGCTGTACTCCGTGGCGGAGTTCGCCACGGAGATCGTCCGGATGGCCACGGCCGACATCGCCACCGGACACACCGAGTACGTCGGCGGTGCGGAGGACTTCCTCGCCAAGAGCTGACGTCCACCCACGGCGGGACGCTGCGGCCGGCTCGGGGCGGGCGGTCGCAGCGTGACCGCGGACCGACGCGGAATGGGCGTCGTCGGGTCGCCGGCCGCGCGGGGCCGAGCAGCACAGGCCGCTGGCCGCGCCGCGCGGATCGCAGCGTGCTCGTTCCGGGCCGCTGTCCGCCGCAGGATCCGGGCCGTCTGCGCCGGTCCGAGGTCCGGCGCTGCAGCCCTGTCAGAGTCCTGACAGGTGGCGGACGACGTCGAGGTCCGGCAGGTCCAGCGCGACATCCGCGGTCGCACGCACGGCCGGCTTGGCATTGAACGCCACGCCGAGTCCCGCGGCCGCGAGCATGTCGAGGTCGTTGGCGCCGTCACCCACCGCGATGGTCGAGGCCAGGGGGACCCCTGCACGCTCCGCCTCCGAGCGCAGGACGCGTTCCTTCTCCGCACGGTCCACGACGGCGCCGGACACCCGGCCGGTCAGCATCCCGTCCTGGAGCCCCAGCTCGTTGGCGCGCGCGAAGGACAGGCGCAGCCGCTCCGCCACAGGCGCGAGGACCTGGGAGAACCCGCCGGAGACCACGCCGACCACATGGCCGGCGTCCCGGTAGGCGGCGACGAGCTGCTCCGCACCGTCGCTCAGCTCGATCCGGGACACCACCTCGTCGATCACGGACATGGGCAGGCCCTCGAGCGCACGGACCCGCTGGTGCAGGGACTGCGAGAAGTCGAGGTCGCCCCGCATCGCTGCCTCCGTCACGGCCCTGACCTCGGCCTCGCGTCCCGCATGGGCCGCGAGCAGTTCGATGACCTCCTGCTTGATGAGCGTGGAATCGACGTCCATGATGAGCAGCTTGCGCGCGGGCGCATAGACGGGTTCCGGTACGAGGGCGGCGCCGATGCCGGAGGCCGCGCTCCACGCGGCCAGTCCGGTCCGCAACGACGCGTCGAGGTCTCCGGCCCGCACCTCCAGGGTCAGGACGTCGTACGTCGCGCCGCGGTGCAGGGACCCGACCTCGACGACGGCGCCGGCGCGCTCGAGTCCTGTGGCCAGCCCGTCGCGGTGGGCGTCGTCGAGCCGCGCCGCCCAGGCGACCACCCGTGCCTTGATCACTCCGTACGCTCCTGTCCCGCCGCGGTCGGCGCCTCTCCCGAAAGGCCGGTGGTTTCGCCACGAAGCCGCTCCTTAGCCTAGTGTCTAGGACCATGAGTGACGTTCTGGAACTGGCGGGAGTGAGCCTCGTCAGGGGTGGCAAGACCCTGCTCGACGGGATCAACTGGCAGGTCGGCGAGGGTGAGCGCTGGGTCGTCATGGGCCCCAACGGGGCGGGCAAGACCACACTGCTGCAGCTCGCGGGCGCACGGCTGCACCCCACGCGCGGCATCGTCGGGATCCTCGACGAGGTCATGGGTGCCGTCGATGTCTTCGAACTCCGGCCGCGGATCGGACTCGCCTCGGCGGCCCTCGCCTCGCAGGTGCCCGACCACGAGACCGTGCTGGACGTCGTCGTCACCGCCTCCTACGGCGTCACCGGCCGCTGGCGCGAGCAGTACGAGCGCCTCGACGAGCGCAGGGCCTTCCGCCTGCTGGACACGTGGGGCATGTCCCGCTACATGAACCGTTCCTTCGGCTCCCTGAGCGAGGGGGAGCGCAAGCGCGTGCAGATCGCGCGGGCACTCATGGCCGATCCCGAGCTGCTGCTCCTGGACGAACCCGCCGCTGGCCTCGACCTCGCGGGACGCGAGGACCTCGTGCGCCGTCTGACGGACCTGGCACGTGACGAGGACGCGCCGGCGATGGTCCTCGTGACGCACCACCTCGAGGAGGTGCCGCCCGGCTTCACCCACGCCCTCCTCCTGCGCGACGGCAAGGTCGTGTCCGCAGGACCCCTCGCCGACGTCCTCACCGAGGACAACCTGAGCGCCGCGTTCGACGTCGCGCTGAAGGTCACGGAGGAGAACGGCCGCTACAGCGCGGTCGCGCGGGCGTGACCTGCCGCACCGCGGCAGGCTCTCCGTCCCCGGGGTCCTGATGCTGGTCCACCTCGATTCCGTCGATGACCCCCGGCTCGCCGACTACCGGAACCTGACCGACGTCCAGTTGCGGCTCGCCAGGGAACCCGCCGAAGGCCTCTACATCGCGGAGAGCTCGAAGGTCCTGCGCCGGGCGATCGACGCGGGGCATGCTCCCCGGTCCTTCCTGCTGGCCCCCAAGTGGCTGCCTGACCTCGAGGACGTCGTCGGCCGCTTCCCCGCCGCGCCCGCGTTCGTCGCCCCTGAATCGACCCTCGAAGCGATCACGGGCTTCCACCTGCACCGGGGTGCGCTGGCCGCGATGAACCGTCCGCCGGGCCGGACCCTGGGCGACGTGCTCGCGACCGCGCTCCGTGTCGCCATCATCGAGGACATGGTCGACCACACGAACCTCGGAGCGGTGTTCCGTTCGGCGGCGGCCCTCGGGATCGACGCGGTCCTCTTCAGCCCCCGCAGCGCGGACCCGCTGTACCGCAGGGCCGTCCGGGTCAGCATGGGCAGTGTCTTCCAGGTTCCCTGGGTCCGGCTCGCCTCCTGGCCCGATGACCTCGCCGAGGTCCGGGCCGCCGGCTTCACCATCGCCGCGCTCGCGCTGGTGCCGGGCGCCGTCAGCCTCGACGCCTTCGCCGGCCGCGACCACGAGCGCCTCGCCCTGCTCCTCGGGACGGAGGGCGACGGACTGAGCGCGGACGCCCTCGGTGCAGCCGACGTCGCCCTCACCATCCCCATGCACGGCGGGGTGGACTCGCTGAACGTCGCCGCCGCTGCCGCCGTCGCCTTCTGGGAGTGCCGCTCCGCGCCGGCAGGGCCGTCGGCGTCCTCCACCGTCTAGCCGCCGTTTAGCCGCCCGCCACGGGCTGCGCTAGTATGGACAGCTGGCGCATCCGCCACCCTTTCGTACGTCCCGTGCCTGGCAAAATCCAGGCAACCAGAGAAGGTAGTCCTGTGAAGTCTGATATCCACCCCAAGTACCAGTCCGTCGTCTTCCGCGACCTGGCCTCCGACAAGGCGTTCCTGACCAAGTCCACGGTCGGCTCCGCGAAGACCATCGAATGGGAGGACGGCAACACCTACCCCCTCATCGAGGTCGAGATCTCGTCCGAGTCGCACCCGTTCTACACGGGCAAGCAGCGCATCATGGACTCCGCCGGTCGCGTCGAGCGCTTCAACGCCCGCTTCAAGGGCTTCGGCGGCAAGAAGTAGGACGTCCCCGACGGGACACGGACCGAGGGCGCATGCCCTGGTCCACCAGCAGGAGCCACGCCGGTCCGGCGCGGCTCCTGCTGCGTTAACCCAGGAGAAGCACCCCGACCGCCGGCCGGTACCGACCGCCGCGGCCGGATCGACACGAGAGGACCAGACCATGGCCCAGCACCCCGACGCCGACGGCCTGCACGGCGAGTTCAAGACACCGGGCGGGAAGCTCACGGCCGTCGACCTCGCGGTCCGCGACGGTCGGCTGTCCGGGGTCTCGGTCAACGGCGACTTCTTCCTGGAACCGGACGAGGCGCTGCTGGACATCAATGCCGCCCTCGAGGGCCTGCCCGCCGACACGGCACCGGGTGAGATCGCCGCAGCCGTCACCGCACGGCTCGACCCGTCGGCGGTCCTGTTCGGGTTCTCGGCCGAGGCCATCGCGACGGCGGTCCGCCGTGCACTCGGGCGGGCCACCGGCTTCGCTGACCACCAGTGGGAGATCATCCCGCCGACGCCCCTGTCCACGGCGATGCACGTCGCCATGGACGAGGTCCTGACGCACGACGTCGGCACGGGCGCGCACAACCCGACCCTGCGCTTCTGGGAGTGGCAGTCCCCGTCGGTGGTGATCGGGAGCTTCCAGTCGATGCGCAACGAGGTGGATCCGGCCGGAGCGGAACGCCACGGCGTGACGGTGGTCCGGAGGATCAGCGGCGGAGGCGCCATGTTCATGGAGCACGGGAACGCCATCACCTACTCGCTGTACGTCCCGCAGTCCCTCGTGGACGGCCTCAGCTTCGCCGAGTCCTACCCCTTCCTCGACGCATGGGTGATGGAGGCGCTGGAGAAGCTGGGCATCACCGCGTGGTACCAGCCCCTGAACGACATCGCGACGGACCTCGGGAAGATCGGGGGAGCCGCGCAGAAGCGCCTGGCCAACGGCGGGATGCTGCACCACGTCACCATGAGCTACGACATCGATGCGGACAAGATGCTCGAGGTGCTGCGGATCGGCAAGGAGAAGATGTCCGACAAGGGCACGCGCAGCGCGAAGAAGCGGGTGGACCCGCTGCGGCGACAGACCGGGATCACCCGCGAGGAGATCATCCAGGTGATGATCTCCACGTTCCGCCGGCGCTACGGAGCCGTGGACGCCACCCTGTCCGCCACCGAGCTCCAGCGGGCCGAGGACCTCGTGGAGCGGAAGTTCGGAACCGAGGAGTGGCTCTACCGCGTCCCCTGAGCCTGTGCGCGCAGTGCGCGGAGCAGGTGGTCCCGTTCCTCGACGACGATGCGGCGGAGCGCGGCGGGCGCCTCGGCGTTGGCGGCCAGCCAGTCGTCGGTCCGGACGACGACGGAGTGGTCCGCGGGCTCACCCTCGAGGTCCTGGTGACCCGGGTACAGTCCGCGCACGATCCTGCTGGCCATCTCGATGCCACGGGTCGCCCAGACGTCGCGCAGCGCTGCGAAGTAGGGCTCCTCGTACGCCCCGAGCAGGTCCCGGGACCCCAGCATGAACCCCTCGACGGCGGCGCTGAGGAGGTCGTTGGACAGACGCGTCCCGTGCACGGCCTCGTCCCACGTGGCCTTCTTGATCGCCGCGTCGGGCAGTGCGGCCGACGCGAGCGCGAAGCCCACCCGTCCTGACGCCGTCGGGTCCGCGCTCTTCTCCGCCTCCAGTTCCCCGGGCAGGACGCGCTGCTGCGCGGCGAGGCCCTGGAGGAAGAACCAGCGCAGTTCGGCGTCGAGCCGCAGGCCCGGCACCTTCTCCTCGCCGTCGAGCACCGAACGCAGATGGTCCGCCGCCGCGGGGGCCGAGCGCGCCGTGGCAGCCAGCGCCCGCGCCCAGGCGAGCTGGAGGTCCGAGCCCGGCTCCGCGCCACGCAGGCCGTCCCAGAGGAAGGCGCCCACGCGTTCCCACAGCCCGGGTCGTTCGGAAGCGGGTGCGAAGCTGCCGATGGCCGTCCGGACATTGGCGAGGAGGACCTGGAGGACCCCGACGCCGGTCTCAGCCGGTGCGGCGAGCATGACGGCGTCCAGGTAGGACGGCACGGGCAGGGTTGCGTCGCGCGTGCTCGACCACAGCGCGGTGAGGCACGTTGCGCGGGCCAGCGGATCCTGCAGCCGGTCGATCGAGGTCAGGAGCGTGGCGAGCGATCGCTCGTCGAAGGACAGCTTGGCGTAGGTGAGGTCGTCGTCGTTGACCAGCAGCAGGTCCGGCTGCCGGACACCGACCAGTGCGGCGACCCGCGTGCGTCCGCCGTCGACCGTGACCTCCTCGGATCCCGACCGGACGAGGGCGCCGTCGTCGTCGAACGCGTACAGGCCCACGCGCACGAGGTGCGGCCGGTACTCGTCGATGCCGGTCACGGGGTCCACGGCGTCCTGGACCACGGTCACGTCCGTGAGGACACCGTCCTGCACCGCGACCTCGGCGCGCAGCGCGGGGACCCCCGAGGTCTGCAGCCAGGACCGCGACCAGGCGGTCAGGTCGCGGCCCGTGGCTTCCGCCAGCACGTCGAGCAGATCGGCCAGCGTGGTGTTCCCGTACGCGTGCCGGCGGAAGTACCGGCGGGCCGCGTCGGTGAAGGCGTCCCGACCCACGAAGGCGACGAGCTGCTTCAGGACCGAGGCGCCCTTCGCGTAGGTGATGCCGTCGAAGTTCTGCTTGGCGGCTTCGAGGTCGGTGATATCGGCGACGATGGGGTGCGTCGTCGGCAGCTGGTCCTGCACGTAGGCCCAGGACTTGCGGCGATTCGCGAAACTGACCCACGACGTGCTCCACCGGGTCGCCTCCGCCACGGCGAGCGCCCCCATGTAGTCGGCGAAGGACTCCTTCAGCCAGAGATCGTCCCACCAGGTCATGGTCACGAGGTCGCCGAACCACATGTGCGCCATCTCGTGCATGATCGTGTTCGCGCGTGCCTCGCGCTGGGCGTCGGTCGCGGCCGACTGGAACACGTAGCTCTCGGTGAAGGTCACCAGCCCGGGGTTCTCCATCGCGCCGAGGTTGTACTCGGGGACGAAGGCCTGGTCGTACTTCCCGAACGGGTAGGGGTAGTCGAAGAGGGTGTGGAAGAAATCGAGCCCGCGCCTGGTGGTGTCGAAGATCTCCGGGGCATCGAACGCAGGGGCGAGGGAGCGGCGGCTGTACAGGGCCAACGGGATGCTGAGGCCCTCTCCCGCCGTGCCGGCCGTACCGGTCCAGACGTCCGTCTCCCGGTGGTACGGTCCCGCCAGCACGGCGGTGATGTAGGTGGAGATGCGCTCGGTCGGCGCGAAGGTCCAGCGCGCCGCAGTGTCCGAGACCTGCTCCCTGGCGCTCTCGCTGCCGTTGGAGGCGACCGTCCAGCCACTCGGGGCCAGCACGGTGAAGGAGAAGGACGCCTTCAGGTCCGGCTGCTCGAAGGTGGCGAAGACGCGGCGCGCGTCGGCCGGCTCGTACTGCGTGTAGAGGTAGGTCTCGCCGTCGGCGGGGTCGACGAAGCGGTGGAGCCCTTCGCCACTGGAGCTGTAGTGCGCCTGGCCGGTGACCGTGACCGTGTTCCGCCCGGCACGTGCCTCGAGGTGGATCCTGGCTCCGTCCCGGACGGAGGAGGGGTCGAGGGCCGTTCCGTTGAGCTCCACGGCGGTGACGTCGCCGATGAAGTCGAGGAAGGTCGAGGCACCCGGCTCCCGGCAGGTGAAGACCACCGTGGTGGTGGTCCGGTAGGTCCGTTCCCGGGCGTCCCGCGCCTCGGAGAGGTCCAGTTCGACGGCGTAGGTCTCGGTCCGCAGCAGCGCCGATCGGGCGGCCGCCTCGTCCCGGCTCAGGTTCTCGTTCTCCATCCGGCCATTCAACCACGCGCCCGCAGGGGGCCCAGCGGCTGTTTCCGGGAGGTTAACGGTGACGGAGGCGGTGTGTACGGCTGTGTCCGGCGGGGTCATCCATGGCACTGTTGACCCATGTCCGAGCTCTTCGCTGACTATGCAGCCGCCGCCCGCAAGACGCCCGCGTTCGACGAGATGTTCGATGTCGGGCAGTCACCGCGTACCGAGTACGGCCAGGTGGCGGCAGCCCTGGATGCCCTGAACCTGGCCGATGTGACGGCCCGCGCGGACTCCATGGCGCGAACCTTCCTCGACCGCGGCGTCACCTTCGATTTCGCCGGGGAGGAGCGGCCCTTCCCCCTGGACATCGTGCCGCGCGTGATCGCCGGGGACGACTGGGACGTCCTCGAGAGCGGTGTCGCCCAGCGGGTACGAGCCCTCGAGGCGTTCCTGGGCGACGTCTACGACAAGATGGCGGTCGTGGCCGACGGTGTCATCCCCCGCCGGCTGATCACCTCGAGCGCCCATTTCCACCGGGAGGTCGCCGGGTTCAGCCCGGCGGGCGGCGTGCGCGTGCACATCTCGGGCATCGACGTCGTCCGCGACCAGCAGGGCACCTTCCGGGTGCTCGAGGACAACGTCCGGGTCCCGAGCGGCGTCAGCTACGTGCTGGAGAATCGCCGGGCCATGGCCAAGGGCCTGCCGGAGGCGTTCGGCCAGCAGCACATCCGCCCCGTGGAGGAGTACCCGCGACGTCTCCTCGCAGCCCTCCGGAAGACGGCGCCTCCGGGCGTGGACGACCCCACCGTCGTCGTCCTCACCCCTGGAGTGTTCAACTCCGCCTACTTCGAGCACACGCTCCTGGCGGGGCTGATGGGTGTCGAACTCGTCGAGGGCCGCGACCTCATCTGCCGCGGGAACCGTGTGTACATGCGGACGACGGCGGGGGAGCAGCGTGTCGACGTCATCTACAAGCGGATCGATGACGAGTTCCTCGACCCCCTGCAGTTCCGTGCGGACTCCGTGCTCGGCTGCCCCGGCATCGTGAACGCCGCACGTGCCGGGATGGTCACCATCGCCAATGCGGTGGGGAACGGTGTCGCGGACGACAAGCTCGTCTACACCTACGTGCCGGACCTCATCCGCTACTACCTGGGTGAGGACCCGATCATCGCCAACGTGGACACCTACCGCCTCGAGGACGCCCCCGCGCGCGAGGAGGTGCTGGACCGCCTCGACGAACTCGTCGTCAAGCCCGTCGACGGTTCCGGCGGCAAGGGCCTCGTGATCGGGCCGGACGCGACCCGGGCCGAACTCGACGCGCTGCGCGCGAAGGTGCTCGAGGACCCGCGCGGCTGGATCGCCCAGCCGGTCCTGCAGCTCTCGACCGTGCCCACGATGTCCGGCGGCCAGTTCAGCCCGCGCCACGTGGACCTGCGCCCGTTCGCGGTCAACGACGGCGAGGACGTCTGGGTGCTGCCGGGCGGGCTCACGCGCGTCGCCATGAAGGAGGGCTCGCTGATCGTCAACTCGAGCCAGGGCGGCGGCTCGAAGGACACGTGGGTGGTCGACGGCGAGGTGCGGCGCCCCGCGGACGGCAGCGTCCCCGCCGAGCGGCCCTCCGTCAGCGTGCGGGAACGGACCAGCGTGTGGCCGATCGAGACCAACTGGCAGGACAAGCAGTCGGAACAGCAGCAGCAATGACCCGTTTTCCAGCGCCGGACGTCCCAGCACCCCTTCGGAAAGGCAGGACCCATGCTCAGCCGCATCGCTGAATCGCTCTTCTGGATCGGCCGCTACGTGGAGCGGGCCGACGGCACCGCGCGCATCCTCGACGTGCACCTCGAACGGCTCAACCAGATGCCGCTCCCGCAGCAGCGGGAGACGTCGCGCCAGCTGCTCGGCGTCATGGGCAGCCGCCCGGAGAAGCAGGACCTGGAGCTCTCGGACCTCCTCCAGGCACTTGCGTACGACCGCACGAGCGCGACGTCGATCGCCGGCGCGCTCGGTGCCGCACGCGAGAATGCCAGGCGGGCCCGCGAGACCGTCTCCAGCAGCGTCTGGGAGAGCCTGAACACCACCTGGTACGGCCTCACCCAGCACCGCAAGGACGTCGTCGGGACCTACCGTTTCTGCCACTGGGTGGTGGAGCGCACCGCCATGGTGCGCGGCCTGTCCGACACGACCATGAGCCACGACGAGAGCTGGCAGTTCCTCGTGCTCGGGCGCAGTCTCGAGCGGGCGGACATGACCGCGCGCATGCTCTCGACCCACGACGTCCACGCGGCCGGACTGTCCTGGGTCAACATGCTGCGGTGCGCCGGCGCCTACGAGTCCTTCCTGCGGACCCGGCGGGCGGCCTTCGGCGACCAGCAGGCAGCGGAGTTCCTCCTGCTGGACCGGCTCTTCCCGCGATCGATCGTGTACGCGCTCAGTGACGCGGAGAAGTGCCTGACCCAGCTCAATCCGGCCTATCAGCGTGTCGGCTTCATCAACGACGCCAGCCGGATCGTCGGTCAGGCGAGGACCTTCCTCGAGTTCCACCAGACGCGGGACCTCATGGCGGAGCTGCCCGAGCACATGGACCGCGTGCAGAAGGCCTGCGCCAAGGCGTCCGACGCCGTGTCCCGTACGTACTTTTCCCAGGCCGACGAGCTGCCCTGGGTCGGAGAGGTCTCATGACACGCCTGCTGATCGAACACCGCACCGGCTACGACTACCTCCGCCGGGTGTCCCTGTCCTACAACGAGGCGCGCATGACGCCGCTGACCGATCCCCAGCAGGTGGTGCTCGAGTCGACGCTGAAGGTCACCCCGTCCAGTGCCGCCGTCGCCACCTACCGCGACTACTGGGGCACCAGGGTGACGTCCTTCGACGTGCACGTGCCGCACGAGCATCTCGAGGTCACTGCGGTCTCCACCGTCGAGGTCAGTCGGACGGAGCGCGTCCCGGCCGAGGGCGACATCCTCTCCTGGGAGGACCTCGCCTCACCGGCCCTCACCAACGACTTCGCCGACTGGCTCGGCCAGACGGCGCTCAGCGAGCCCGGGGACGAGGTGCGGGAGCTCGTGGCGGAGACCGCGCGCGGCCTCGACCCGCACGAGGCCGCGCGCGCGGTGTTCGACCGGCTGCGGTCCGAGATCGACTACGTGCAGGGGGCCACGGGCGTCCAGACCAACGCGCAGGACGCGTGGGCCGAGCGGAAGGGTGTGTGTCAGGACCTCGCCCATGTCGCGATCGGAGCGCTCCGCAGCCTCGGCATCCCCGCCCGGTACATCTCCGGCTATCTGCATCCGCGCCGCTCGGCGGCCGTCGGTGAGACGGTCGCCGGACAGTCCCACGCCTGGGTCGAGTGGTACGACGGCGAATGGCGCGGCTGGGATCCGACGAACAGCGGGCCCGTCAGCGATTTCCACGTCTCCGTGGCCCGCGGGCGTGACTACCGGGACGTATCGCCGCTGAAGGGCATCCTGTCCGGCGGCGGCGGATCAACCCTGAACGTCACGGTGGCCATCACGCGCGTCGCGTAGCCGGCCGTGCTACCGGCCGTCGGATCCGGTCACGTCGGATCCGGTCACGTGGGGTCCTGACACAGCGAGAGCCCCGGCGGACGCCGGGGCTCTCGCTCTGACGGCGCCTCGTGCCGGCGCGTCGGCTGTCCGATCAGGCCGGTTCCACGGCCTGTCCCTTGCTGACGATCGTCAGTCCCGATTCCGTGACGGAGAAGCCCCGGCGCCGGTCCAGCTCCGGATCCACGCCGATCGTCGCCCCTGCGGGGATGCGGACGTTCTTGTCGATGATGGCCCGGCGCACCACGGCGCCCGCTCCGACGTTGACCTTGTCGAGGAGCACGCTCCCGGTGACCTCGGCCGATTCCGCGATGAAGACGTCGGTCGCGAGGATGGAGCTCTGGACGGCGCCACCGGACACGACCACGCCCGCGGAGACGATGGAGTCGTGCGCCTCGCCGGACTGGCCCGAGGAGCTGCGGACGAACTTCGCGGGTGGGGACACGCTCTGCCGCGTGTAGATGGGCCACTGCAGGTTGTACAGGTTGAACAGGGGCAGCGGCGAGATCAGGTCCATGTTCGCGTCGTAGTACGAGTCCATGGTGCCGACGTCGCGCCAGTACTGCCGGTCCCGGTCGGTGGCCCCGGGGATGTCGTTCTGCGTGAAGTCGTACACCGCGGCGTCGTTGCGCTCGACGAAGTAGGGGATGATGTCCCCGCCCATGTCGTGCTTCGTGTCCAGCCGTGCGGCGTCGTCCTCGAGTGCCTTCACGAGCGCGTCCGTCGTGAAGACGTAGTTGCCCATCGAGGCCAGGAAGCTGTTCGGGTCGTCGGGCAGGCCGGGGGTGGAGTCCGGCTTCTCGACGAAGGCCGCGATCCTGCCCGGATCGTCCTGCGCTGTCTCGATGACGCCGAACTGGTCCACGAGGTTCATCGGCTGCCGGACGGCCGCGACGCTCACGGATGCCCCGCTCCTCACATGGGCGTCGACCATCTGCTCGAAGTCCATGCGGTAGACGTGGTCGGCGCCGATCACGACGACGATGTCGGGCTGCGCGTCGTGGATCAGGTTCAGCGACTGGTAGATGGCGTTGGCGCTGCCGAGGAACCAGCTCTTGCCGCGTCGCTGCTGCGCCGGGACGGACGCGATGTAGTTCTGCAGCTGGGTGGACATGCGCCAGGTCTCGGAGATGTGGCGGTCGAGGCTGTGCGACTTGTACTGCGTCAGCACCACGATCTGCAGGTAGCCGGAATTGACGAGATTGGAGAGGGCGAAGTCGATGAGCCTGTAACTCCCCGCGAACGGGACGGCCGGCTTGGCCCTGTCCGCGGTCAGCGGCATGAGCCGCTTGCCTTCTCCGCCTGCCAAGACCACGGCAAGTACTTTCTTCGGTGCCACTGGTGACCCCCCGCTCTTCCTCGAGTGTTCTGCGTCCACGACCGGTGGTCGATCAAGCGTAGGTCCGCGTTCCGGAACCCCTCCGGTCACTTCACACTAGAGGACTCCGCCGCACTGCACTACGTTGGTTCGGTGCGAGTAGACATTGTGACCAAGGAGTTCCCGCCCGAGATCTACGGTGGCGCGGGGGTGCACGTCGCCGAGCTCAGTAGGGTGCTCGCGCCGCAGGTCGACCTGCGGGTGCACGCGTTCGGCACGCCGCGTCCCGGGGACTACCACGGCGCGGCCGTGTTCTCCTACGGGGTGCCGGAAGGCCTCGCGCAGGCCAACGCGGCGGTGCAGACGCTGGGCACGGACCTGCAGATGCTCGACGGCATCGGTGGGGCGGACCTCGTCCACTCCCACACGTGGTACGCGAACATGGCCGGGCATCTCGCCTCGTTGCTGCACGGCATCCCGCATGTGCTGAGCGCCCACAGCCTGGAGCCGTTGCGCCCCTGGAAGGCCGAGCAGCTCGGGGGCGGCTACGCGCTCTCCTCGTGGGCCGAGAAGACCTCCTACGAGGCCGCGGCAGCCGTCATCGCCGTCTCGGCCGGAATGCGCGCCGACATCCTCCGCAGCTACCCGGACGTCGACCCGGCGAAGGTGCACGTGGTGCACAACGGCATCGACGTGGCGACCTGGACGCGGGACGAGGACGACGACGCCCTCCGGGCCCACGGCATCGATCCGGGCCGGCCCAGCGTCGTCTTCGTCGGACGCAACACCCGCCAGAAGGGCGTCCCGTATCTGCTGCGCGCAGCAGTGCACCTGCCCGCCGAGGTCCAGCTGGTGCTCTGCCTCGGCGCTGCGGACACCCCGGAGCTGGCCGCGGAGACCGAGGTGCTCATCCGCACCCTCCGCGAGCAGCGGGGTCGTGAGGACTCCGTGATCCTCATCGAGAGGATGCTGCCGCGGCGCGAGGTCGTCCAGATCCTCAGCCACGCCACCGTCTTCGCCTGCCCGTCCATCTACGAGCCGCTCGGGATCGTCAACCTCGAGGCCATGGCGTGCGGCGCAGCCGTCGTCGCCTCGGCCACCGGGGGGATCCCGGAGGTCGTCGACGACGGCGTGACCGGCACCCTGGTGCCGCTGGAGCAGGTGCAGGACGGTACGGGGACCCCGCTGGACGCCGAGCGCTTCGTCGCGGATTTCGCAGCCGCGCTGAACGCCCTGGTCGGTGATCCCGGACGGGCCCGGGAGATGGGCGCAGCGGGACGGGAGCGTGCTGAACGCCACTTCGACTGGGGATCAATCGCCGAGACGACCCTCGAGGTGTACCGGAGCGTCCTCTAGCCGTCGCGGCCCGGTGATCGCCGCCTGCGTGGTCACCGGTGCGGATCCTTCGACGCCGGGCCGAGCCCGGGAGGCGATGAAGCCCGTGCGCAGCCGGTTCCCCCCCCCGGGGGGGGGGGGGGGGGGGGGGGC
>NZ_JBQEMM010000029.1:0-1016 GCF_053470025.1 Arthrobacter sp. CP30 | reverse complement strand
ACATGAGCCATATCGAGCGCGACATGGTGATGTCGTTGACTGCGACGAAGGGCAAACGTGCTCCGCACCAAGTCAAGGTGTTGCAGGGCGCTCAGGGGCGTAGCGGCACTTCGCAGTACTCCAATTCCGATGCGGCCGAAAGATGGACTGCCGATCATATCGGCTTTGTCCAGGGTGCTTCCTCCTTGGAGCGCCTTGCCGCAGTGCAGGCAAGCGGCGAGCGCGCAATGGCCAAGCTCGAGGCGAGCAATGCCATTCTGCATCAGCGAGTTTCGGACGCATACGACAAGCGGACGGCCGAACTATTGGGTGCGGACGATCCGTTCGCACTTCCGGATCACGCGGCAACTGATCGCGGAGAATCCACTACCCTCGAATCCGCCAAAGCCGAAATCGACGCCGCCGAACTGGTGCCGGACGTGAACAGCCGGGTGACGGCGCTCGCTCCGCTGCTGAGCGAGGAGGATGCCGATGCGCTGCGCCAGCACGCCATGAACCGTATCGCGGCACTCAAGGGAGGCGAGTGATGGATTTCACAGCACATTGGGGCTGGCCGCAATGGGCCATGGCTGCGCTGATTTTTCTCCAGTTCATTTACCAATCGGCCCTCCACGGCAAGCCGATGGTCGAGACAGCTGGAGAAAACAAAGGGGAGCCTCGCAAATATAGCGGTTTCAGCGCGTTGTCCCGCGCAACGCTCTGGCTCTTCATTCTGATCGCTGGCGGCTTCTTTCGCTGATCCCCCGGGACGCCTGGCCGCGCCCTCGGGTCGTACCTATGCGGCACCAGTCCAGATCCCCATCGGCGCCGACGTGGCAGGCGCCGCAATACCGGAGATGACGAATGTTCATGCTCAAGAGCACCCACAATACCGTCGTCCAGGAATTGAACGACGTCTACCGCGCGGATATCATTGAACTCAATCTCCGCATCGCTGCGCAGGTCCGTTCGATCGCCGCCCTCGATCGCATTGCCGCAGCGTATTGCCGAGAGCGTGATGCGGCGCTGGCAGAACT
>NZ_JBQEMM010000028.1:0-1300 GCF_053470025.1 Arthrobacter sp. CP30 | reverse complement strand
CAGTACGGCCCCTCCAACGTACTGATGGGCATCCAGGAAGCAGCACGCGCGGCGGGCTACTTCCTCACTGTCATGACACTCGATGGCTACTCAGAGCCGTCCGTCGACGAAGCGCTGAGGGGGCTTCTGAATCACGGCGTCGAGGGCGTCATCGCGATCACGCCTCATGTCTCGGCGCTCGAGGTCGTCGAGCACGCTCGGGCTAACATCCCGCTGGTTACCGTCGGTGGAGGGTCAAGTGAACAGAACGACATTTCCCTCAATCAGGAGAGCGGTTCACAGCAGGTCGTGGAGCATCTGGTGGCGCTCGGGCATCAGCGAATTGCGCACCTTGCTGGCCCCTTGGACTGGGTTGACGCTCGCAGGCGTATCAATGGATGGAGAAGCGCTCTGGAGCGGCACGGTCTCATGCCCGGGGAGCTGTACGACGGGGATTGGAGCGCCCAATCCGGATACCGCGTCGGCCGGACGATCAATCTCGAAGAAGGGCCATCCGCCGTCTTCGTGGCCAACGACCAGATGGCACTCGGATTCATGAAGGCCATTCGGGAGCGCGGGTTCGAGATCCCTCGGGACATCAGCGTCATCGGTTTCGATGACGTCCCGGGCGCTCAGTTCTGGGAGCCTTCCCTCACAACGGTCCGCCAGGAATTCAGGGAAGTTGGTGGCTCATGTATCCGATTACTCATCTCTATGGCAGCCGGTCAGCCGATCGTCAATGAGTCCTCCTCGCCTCGTCTCATTGTCCGATCGAGCACGGGGTCTTACCGGAGCACATAAACCCCTCCTCTCTCTGCTTATAACGACGGTGGCTCCGGCAATGGGGCCAAGCCTCTATCAACCTTCACATCGGGTTCTGGGACCATTAAGGCCGCGTGCAGCGTGGCGCCTGCTGATGAAAGAGGCCAGCATCATCTTTGATACGGCGGCTGGCTCTGCAGGTCAGCGTCGCCCTCAAAGTATGATCGCTCGGCATTGCTGATGCTGGAAGGATGATGCTCATGACTTCCGCGGACGTTCCCTTGCCAGATGAGTACGGATCGAGGCTGCGGGCACTGAAGGAACGCGTGCGAGGCGCACACCATGAGGCTCACTGGGCGGCATGGGACGAGGAGGCAATTGTCCAACAGCCTGTAGGACAATCCCTGTGGGGCCACGTCGTCACCTTGCTCGACAACCTCAATGGGCGTGACGCTCGTGATTGTGATGCCGCAGCGCGCTCTGCCGGCGGCCGACGACCTCACTTCAGCGTTCGATCAGATCAGTTCGAACGCAGCGAGTAGAGGCACTCGTCAACATA
>NZ_JBQEMM010000027.1:0-1383 GCF_053470025.1 Arthrobacter sp. CP30 | reverse complement strand
CTGCCGGCACCCAGGAAGGACTGGACACCGCAGTAATCGACGCCGAAGCCGCAGTCACCGCCGGCGCGGAAACACAGGCAGGCCTCGACGCCGACGTCACCGCCGCCCAGACCGGCCTGACCGACGCTGAAGGAATCCAGGCAGGTCTTGATGCTGACGTCCTTGCAGCCTCGGATGCTCTCGACGCCGCCGGGGCTGCACTTCCCGGACTGGATACCGCTGTTGACGAAGCCGGGACGGGCCTGACCGACGCTGAAGCAGCCCTGCCTGGACTCGAGGCCGCTGTTACCGTGGCTGAGACCGGTGTGACAGACGCTCAGGCCGCTCTTCCTGGACTGCAGACCGATGTCGATGCCGCTCAGGACGCGGTCGACGCCGCCGAAGAAGCCCTCGCGGCAGAGAACGCCAATGTCCTGAACGTGCAGGCCGACGTCGACGCAGCACTAGGCGTACTGGCTCCACTCGAAGCCGCCGTCGGTGTCGCGGTCGGTAACCTCACATCCGGGCAAGACACCCTGCTCGCTCTCGAGGCCGACGTCGACCTCGCGGAGGCGAACCTTCTCGCAGCACAGGGCCAGCAGGACGGACTGATCGCTGAGACGACAGCCGCGATCACCGGCGCCACGACGACCCTCGCCGGAACCGTCACCGCTATCGTCACAGCCGAAGCCGCCGTACTCGCGGCCAGCCTGACCCTGCTTGATCCGAACGACGACATCGCAGCCCAGGCTCAGCTCGACCTCGCCCGGGCCAACAACGCAGCAGCCCAGACAGCCCTCAATGGCCTCCAGGCCACTCTGACCACACTGCTCGCGGGTCCTACGCAGGCCGTCATCAACGCGACCGCTGCCGTCGGTACTGCTACAGCAGCTCTGGCTGACGCGCAGGTCTCCATCAATCTCCTGGGGTTGCAGGCGCAGGTTGATGCGGCGATCCTCGAGCGGGATGCCGCGCAGAACACCGTCACCCAGTTGCAGGTCGATCTGGGCCTGGCCATCGGGGAACGAGATGCTGCGGCGGCAGACCTTGCCGCCGCACAGGCAGCTCTTAACGCAGCTGTTGCCGCGCAGGCCGCTGGTGAGCAGGCCGTCATCGACGCCCAGGCAGCCCTTGACGCAGCTGTTGCCGCCCAGGCTGCCGGTGAGCAGGCCGTCATCGACGCAGAGGTGACCCTCGCTGCGGCCCTCGACGCGCAGGCCGCCGGGAACCAGGCCATCGCCGACGCTCAGGCAGCACTCGCTGCGGCCCTCGCGGCCCAGGCATCCGGTGACCAAGCCGTTGCCGACGCCCAGTCGGCCCTGGACGCGGCCCTCACCGCTCAGGCAACCGGAGCAGCAGAGCTCGCCGAACTTCGGGCGACCCTTCAGGCAGCCCTGGAAGCCC
>NZ_JBQEMM010000026.1:0-1430 GCF_053470025.1 Arthrobacter sp. CP30 | reverse complement strand
GGTCCCATGTTGCCGGAGCCCATGTAGGGGGGGTTGGCGACGACCACGTGGTACCGGGTGGAGAGGTACTCAGACTGCCGGATCACCTTTCCGGCGCGTTCAAGGATGTCCCCGCCGAACAGGGTCTGCGCCTCCCCCAAAGACTCCAGATGCGCGGCGAGGGGCTTGATGAGGTCCTGGTTCGGGCGGATCAGCGACCCGAACGTGTCCGCGTCTTCAAACGCCTGCCAGAACGCGACCTCCGCATACCTGTCCCCACCCCGGGTCAACAGGGTCTCCAGCTCGTCCGCGGTGAACCGTACCGGCTCCAGCACACAAATGTTCGGCTCCGTACCCTTCCCCGGATTCAGGAACGACTTCTGCTTGCCTCGCGCCTTCATCACCAGCGCGAACGCCGCCAAAGCGCCCGCCCGCGGATCAATTTCCGCCCCAAACAGGTTGTGCTTCAGGATCAGGGCCGGAATGTCCGACGGGGCGTACCCGGCCTCCTCATACATCAAAAACAACAGATCGAACGCGTAGGTGAGCATATGCCCAGACCCGCACGCCGGATCCAGGACCTTCAGCTCCTCCGGACCGCTGATTTTCAGGAAGTCCGTCTCCGGCTCCACCGGAGCAATGTAATACTCCATCCGCGACGCCAAATCCGAGCCCGGATTGTTCAACAGCCACAACCGGCCCAGCGAGTTCTCCACCAGATACTTCACAATCCAGTGCGGCGTAAACAACTGCGTCGCCGCCGGGATCTCCAGCGCCGTGGCCTTCTTGTTCTTCTTGAACCCCGCGAAAACCTCATCCTTCCGCGCGGCAATATAGAACTGGTACAGCCAGCCAATCACCTCAACATCGGCACACGCCTCCGGCGTCAGCGTCCGCACAATCCGGGCCACAATCGACCGCTCCGAGAGCAGATCATCGGGCACCAGCAGCTCCGTGAAATCCCCCGACCGCTCAAACATGAACGGCATCGGCCCCGCCCAGTGATTGCAATACGCCGCCAGCAGAAGCTTGTACGCCTCCCCCTGGCCGTCACGGGACACCACAGAACCGGACAACAACCCAATCACCCGGTCCCGGACCTTCTCCCCCACCACACCGGCATCCACATGACCGGCCTTCGCATCCGCCAACACCTCCGGCTGACCCGACACAGCACCCCCACCAGGAGACACCACACCCACACCCGAATAACCATTCACGTCCATAAACCTCAACGCCACCAAACGGTTGAACCACGTATACGCCACCTGATCCACCACAACATCACGCCCGGCCCGCGCCACCACACCCTCAAGACGCCGCACCGCCTCAGGAAACTCCACCCGCTCCACCGACCCAGGCAACAACACCCCAGCCAAACGAGCCCCAACAACACCCACCAACTCAACCCGAACACCCGCAGCAAACCCACGCAACAACGACAAATCCAT
>NZ_JBQEMM010000025.1:0-1770 GCF_053470025.1 Arthrobacter sp. CP30 | reverse complement strand
GTACAGCCGGTACAGCCGGTACAGCCGGTACAGCCGGTACAGCCGGTACAGCCGGTACAGCCGGTACAGCCGGTACAGCCGGTACAGCCGGTACAGCCGGTACAGCCGGTACAGCCGGTACAGCCGGTACAGCCGGCTCAGCCGGCTCAGCCAGCTCCGGCCTGTCGTTCGCGGGTCAGACTTACGGGCGACTCAGTCAACGGCGCAGCACCTTGGCAGCAATGGGGACTTACCGGCGTGCATGCGTGACCCCGTTCAGCAGCCCAGAGCAGGGGGCACCGATGGCTGGCCGGTGTTGCTCTGCGAGCCAAACATGAGAGCTCGGGTTCTTTGGCCGCCGTCGAGATGCGCCGGATGGCGGACCCTGGAGCACCTGCAGGCATCGGTGTCGATCCGGCTGGTGAATCTGGCCCACGTCGGCAGGTGCGGTGTCGTGATCGTGATGAGGCGCCGTGGTCTTGGACAAGTGACCATTGCTCGACCGATAGAGTGCCGCTGAGTAGGAGCCGTTGGGCACGGCGATCGCACGGCACGCGATGAATTCGAAGCCGCTCTCACCGCCGGCCCAGGTCAGGACGTCGCGGTTCCACCAAAGGCTCGACAACTTGACCACCGGTCCGAATCTCGTCCCCGAAGCCGACACCATTGTGTGACTGTGCGCGTGGGTTCTGTCTCATAGGCGGCGCGCACGAGGGGACACCAAATTAAGGTCATGGCTGGCACCGGTAGGAGCCACAGTTCAGAGCCCCGCCAGGGCTCGGTATTGTGGTCGGAGCACCGTGTGCAGCTGAGTAGTCAGTGACCAGTGACCAGTGACCAGTGACCAGTGACCAGTGACCAGTACCTTCTCTCCAATCCTCTTCTCCTTGTCAGCGTCTTCCCGTCACTTGTCTCCTCAGGGGCGCAGCCTCTATCCCGTGGTGTATGCCTTCAATTTGGGCGCGGTGCCGGAAAGCACGCCCCGGTGCTGGTACTGCGCTTCGCCAGCGGCTGGATTTCAGTCGTACTCGATCGTTTGCCACAGCGATGGCACCAGTCCCTGGTCCAGAGCATCACAGTCAGGCGATGGGGCCTTGGTTAGAGCTGTGGAAGGCGCGTCCTGGGGGAGGAGTCTCCGTATATGGCAGAGATGGGAAGACTCTGATGGGTCATCGATCGCGACGCTGGTTGTCACTCGCCTGCGGGCGAGCGACCCGGACGCAGGTCCAGCCCAGTCAGAAGGGTGCTGTCCGCCAGATGGGTCGCAGTGCCCTTGTTGGGTAGGCGCCGACTACTTGAAGCCAAGCGCCCTGCTCGAGGTCGGACATCAAGATTGTGCGTGCATCGTGGGGTAGTACTTTCGAACAACACTTGTGGCGTACCCGCCGTCCCGGAGTAGGGCAGCACTCTGCCGGCAGGGATGCTTGCTGATTCGGGCAGCACAGGGTGCGGGCGAGTCCGGCTCGTGGTCGTAGCGTCCTGGAGCTCGGCTGTCAGCTATTCCTCGTCCGCCGGTACGGCGTGGCAGGCAGGTAGGAGAGAAAGTCGCTCGTGTCACCGCTGACGATCGACCTCTCATTCGGTACCAGTCGTCCCACGGTCGTCATTCGCCGGGCTGACCGGAGACGCGTACCTCGAACGGGGCGTCCCCGGCGGAGCGCGGCGGGGGTTGGAACTGGAGGGGCTGCCGGACCCGTGCATACAACGATCGATCGTGGCCGGCTCGCGGAGGCGAGATCATCGGTCCCCGGGTGTTGGGGGTTGGGGTGTGGGTGGATTTGGTGCTGGGGG
>NZ_JBQEMM010000024.1:0-2272 GCF_053470025.1 Arthrobacter sp. CP30 | reverse complement strand
GGGGGGGGGGGGGGGGGGGGGGGGCCGACCTGCACCACCCCGCCGCCCGACTCTCGGGGGCCCGATCAGCCCGGCCCGGCGCCTGCGCCGATCAGCCGGCGCGAGCGGCTTTCTTCGCCTTCTTCGCCTTCTTGTCCTTCGCCACGCGGGCGAGCAGGGTCTTCTCGTCGATGGGTGCATCGCCGCCCGCCCGACGGCGGCGCATGTACTCGGCCGCCTCCTCCTGGCGGAGATCCTCGACGCCCGTCGCGATCTCCGACCGGAGGTGCTCCGGTCCGTAGCCGAACGCCTCGACGAGGTCGAGGGCATGCGGGCGGATCTTGGCCAGGAGCCGGTTGATGTACCCGTCCAGCGTGCGCGCACGCTGCGAGGAGAGCCGGCCGTTCATCAGGAACCAGGCCAGGTCCTTCTCGATGAGGCACAGACCGAAGAGATCACGGAGGCGGGTGAGGACCTCCCGCGTCCCGGGATCCTCGATCCTCTTCAGGCCCCGCGTGAAGGCTTCCCACTGGAGCAGTTCGGCGTGGGCGTGGGCCACCTCGATGAGCTCGTTCTGGTGCAGGTTGAAGAGTGCGGCGGACTTCTCCTGGGACATGCCCTTGGCTCCGCGCAGTGCGCCGGCGAGCTCGGCGACACGCGTCTGCACCCGGTCCGAGAGCAGCTCGTGCTGGGTGTCCTCGTCACGCAGCGCGATCGCCGACTTCTTGCCGGATCCCGAGTCGGCCACGGTCTGTGCGACCCGGCGCAGGCCGGAGCGGTGCAGCGTCCTGCCCGCGGCCTGGGACACGGCGTAGCGGGCGAGCACTCCGAAGTCGACGCCCTTGAACTCCTTGGCGTAGTCCGTCAGCAGGCGCTTCGCCACGAGCTGCAGGAGCACCGTGTTGTCACCTTCGAACGTCACGTACACGTCGAGGTCGGCGCGCAGCGACGCGAAGCGGTTCTCGATGAGGAAGCCCTGACCGCCGGTCGCCTCGCGGCATTCCTGCAGGGTGTCGAGGGCGAGCCACGTGGAGAGGGGCTTGAGGGCTGCGGCAAGGGTCTCGAGGTCCTGCCGGTCCTCGTCCGTGTCGTGCGCGCCGGAGAAGACGTCGTCGAACTTCTCGAGGAGTTCCTCGTGGGCGAAGGAGGCCGCGTAGGTCGCCGCGAGGCGGGGGAGCAGGCGGCGCTGGTGCCGCTGGTAGTCCATGAGCACCTCTTCCTTGAGGTCCGACGAGGCGTTGAACTGCCGTCGCTGGGTGGAGTACGTGACGGCCGCGGTGAGCGCGAGCTTGCTCGCTGCGACGGCGGCACCGTCCAGCGAGACACGGCCCTGCACCAGCGTCCCGAGCATGGTGAAGAACCGGCGACCGGGCGAGGCGATGGGGGAGGTGTACGTACCGTCCTCGGCGACGTCCCCGTAGCGGTTGAGCAGATTGGTGCGCGGCACCCGCACGTCGGTGAAGTGCAGCCGCCCGTTGTCGATCCCGTTCAGGCCACCCTTGATGCCGTCGTCCTCGCCACCCACACCGGGCGTGAAGGAGCCGTCCTCGGTGCGGAGCTCGACGTAGAGGCCGTGCACGCCGTGGTTGACGCCGTTGGTGATGAGCTGGGCGAAGACGACGGCGGCGCGCCCGTCGATGGCTCCGTTGCCGATGTAGTCCTTCCAGGCGGCCCGGAACGGGGTGTTGATGACGAACTCGTCCGTCGCGGCGTCGAAGGTCGCGGTGGTGGCGATGCTCGCCACGTCGCTTCCGTGTCCGGTCTCCGTCATCGCGAAGCAGCCCGGGATTTCCATGTCCATGATGCCGGGGAGCCACGCCTCGTGGTGCTTCTGCGTCCCGAGGTGCATGACGGCGGAGCCGAAGAGGCCCCACTGCACGCCGGCCTTGATCTGCAGTGACGGGTCGGCGACGACGAGCTCCTCGAAGCCGGCGATGTTGCCGCCGTGGTCGTCGTTGCCGCCGAACGCGACCGGGAAGGCGCGGTGCACGGCCTGCTGCTGCACCAGGTAGTGCAGCTGGTCGAAGCAGCGCAGCCGGTGGTCGTGGTGCGTCAGGCCCTCGATCTTGTGGACCTCGGGGCGGCCGGCCAGCTCACGGGCGACGCGGCGAACGTCCGCCCACTTGCCGAGGAGCAGTTCGCCGAGTTCCGCGGTGTCCACCGTGGCTCGCTCGTCGTCGCGGATGTCAACCGTCGCGGGGATCTGCTGCGGCCGGGAGATGGTCTGCGTCATGGTGTGTCCTTCGCTGGTCGGCGGGTGGGTGAACGCGTCGGTGGGACCGGGGGTGGGGAG
>NZ_JBQEMM010000023.1:0-4807 GCF_053470025.1 Arthrobacter sp. CP30 | reverse complement strand
CCGCCTCAGGAAACTCCACCCGCTCCACCGACCCAGGCAACAACACCCCAGCCAAACGAGCCCCAACAACACCCACCAACTCAACCCGAACACCCGCAGCAAACCCACGCAACAACGACAAATCCATGTTTATCCCTTAAAGATCGAAGTCGCTGGTAAACGAGCGGCTGAGCTTGAGTGTTTTTGACCGGTAACCGCCCCAGTGTGTGGTTTTGGGGGTTTTCGCCATGAGCCGTAGCTCGACGTTTTCCTTCATGAGATCGTCAGCGTCTTTGCTCAGGACGAGCTGCAGGGAAATCATCCGCTCCCTCTTGTCGATGTTGGTCAGGTCGAAATCGTGGATCACCTCATTGGAGATGAGCCGGTCGCCAAAGTAGAGGCCCACCTTGAGTTGCCGCGCCTGGACTTTATCGCTGACGGCGTCTTTTTGGAACAAACCGACCACGACCTGGTTGGTTGTAATCGAGTCCTTCTCCTGCATAATCTCGACGTCGACGAGTGAGACGTCGCCCGCCTTCTTCTTGTTCACCCGCAGGACGGGAACAAGAACTTCCTGCAGTGACGCGCCGCCGTGAACGAAACGCGCCCCGGCTCCCTGGCGTTTTAGCCTCTTGATGGACTTCGGGATTTGGATTTCGATGTCGCCTTCGAGACCGAGCTGGGCGGAACTGAAGGTCCGGAGACCATGAAGAGGCTTAAGGTTTCGTCCGAGCACGAACCGGCGATTTTCGAAGAAAAATTCGTCGCCCTGCGGGGTTTCGGACAGGAAATCGCTGGCCTCGACGGGCTTGTCCTGATAGATAAACCCATGATCTGCCGTAATCACCATATTGCTGACGTTGGCGCCTGCT
The DNA here is from genome assembly GCF_053470025.1 of Arthrobacter sp. CP30. NCBI lineage: Bacteria > Bacillati > Actinomycetota > Actinomycetes > Micrococcales > Micrococcaceae > Arthrobacter > Arthrobacter sp. CP30. The sequence goes on along the minus strand of NZ_JBQEMM010000023.1, from coordinate 3,956 downwards.
GTCTTCTTGACGAGGGAAACCAGATCGAGCAACGCCTGCTCTGCTGCCTGGAAAGCAGAGGTTTCGGTAGCGAGTTTGTCGCCCGTTTGGTCAATCGTGTCGTGGTAGATGTAGATGACCTGGTTGTCCCTGAATAGCTCTCTTTGCTCGTCCCGAGTAAGGTCGGCGAATGAGGTTGCCTTGATGGCTTTGCCTGCTACGGTTGACAGGATTTTGGAGCGATTTTCCGTGCCACTGGAGGGTACGCCATCCAGGAGCACCAAAGCGTTCTTACCGGCTTGCTGTTCGAGCTTCGTGTGCGGCAGCAAGGACGCCATGCCCAGCTGGGTGTAGCTCGGAAGCACGCCAAGTTGAGCTTCTAGAACGGCATCGTAGCCATTTTCCTGGCGGATACGGGAGCCGAGCTCCTCCGCGACTTCGTAGCGCATCGCGTCGGAAATGATGACACAAACCTTGTTTTTCTTGGTCAGCTGCGGCTGAACATACTTGGTGAAGAAGTCTCGCTGTGATGGCACGACAGCCGATTGCCATTTTTCCAGCGCGTCCACTCGCACTTGCCACGAGTCGTTCAGCGGAATCAGGAACTTGTTTGAGTAGTGGCTTTCGACAACGTCGCGGAGCTTTTCAAGGGGCTTGCTGAATTCCGTCTTGCGCACCCGATAGATGAATCGCCTGTAAAGGCTGTCGATTTGCCACCATGTCTGCGAGTACTTTGTCAGCCCGTCGTCGAAGGAGTTGATCTGCACCTGGAAGGCGTCAGCTTCCTCAAGGAGGGCGACTCCGGCTTCGATAGCGAGGTAGACGTCCTGGTATTCCGGCCACCAAAGCGACCGGCGCCGCTGGCGCAGGACGTTGGCGGCGTCCTTACTGCTGAAGGCTTTGTCAGCGGCGAGACGGGCGGTTTCGGAGAGAATCTTCTGGTCCGCGACTTCGAAAGCCAGATTTTCGAGCAACTCCATGTAAGGGGTGCCCTCAATGGTCTTTCCGACCTGGAGAACATTTGCGGCGTTGCCCGACAGCGCGGCAAACGTTTGCGCGTGCCGTATATCGTGGCTCCATGCGCTGAAAAACAGCCGTGCATTGCGGGCCTGCTGCCCGTTCTCAGGCTCGAATCCGGGCAGCGTGGATTTGAAGAGCCAGAGCGCGAAGTCCTCAAGGCTTGGTTCAACCGACTCGTAACCGTAGATTGTCCGCAGTCCGTCGAAGAGGAAGCCGGTCAGAGCGCACTCCGCGACTGCCTCCATCCGGCCATTTTTATTTTTTGCAGAGTCCTCCAGCAGCATCCCGACAACTTCGTCCAACCGATGGTCCGAAGCGCTGCAGCAGACGGCCAGCATCTTTGCCCTGACATCGACAGCAGAATCCTTGTTTACAAGCAAGGTTTTCAGTGTCTGCCGTTTCGTATCATCGGCGAAGAAGGCGGAGTGCTCGGACACGAGGTACTTAAGCTCCGCCGGCAGACCACTGACATCCGCGGCGAGGTCGACTTTGTTGGCACTGAATTTTGCGTAAAAAAGTTCAACGTCGAACAGCCAGTTGTCGATCCCTTCTTTCACGGCACCTGTGCGGTAAAAAACGTAGCGTGGCGTGGTGTTTCCGCGAAGTGCCTCAAACTTCCGCGCGAACTCGTCGTTTTTGATTTCGCGCTTTTCAACCCCGTCCTCTTCAAACGTTGCGAAGTCTGTTTGGAACTCTCCCAAGGGATCATTCCACACGACTATGCGGGATTTCTTCAGTGCCGCGCTGAGGTGCTGGTGGATCTCACTCATTGGCTTCCAGCCCCACGATTTTCCTCAGCGCTGTCCCAAATTTGGGGTAGTTGGTCTTGACCCCGTCGTCCAGGTCAATATCGATCCGTTCGGTTGCCAGGGGGTAGAGCACGCTTTGTTCCCACTCCTCCAGCTCCAGCAGCATCTTCCCGATCTGCTCGGATTCCTTCCGGGCAGCCGTCTGCTCCTTCGCCGTCGATACCGTCGACACCGCCACCTGATCCAGGTTCGCCCGACGGGCCCGCAGCTTGGCCTGGAACTCATGCAGGTAATCGTTCAGCACCACACTCACTGTGTCCGGCCGGTACCGGTGCATATAAATCAACGCGCTGAAGGAACCCTTCGGCGAGGAGAACATCCAGTAAATCGGGCGCTTCTTGTACCGCTGGACGTGGTCCTTGTAAAAGTCCTGCACAAAGTACTTCCGGATGTCCTTGCCCAGAGACTCCTCGACAAAGCGAAGGTTCTCTTCGAAGTGCTCCTCCCCGAAGGATGCCTTCAGGAAGCCGCGCAACCGCTCGACAATGTCATCCTCAAACCAGGCATCCGACAACACCGGCAAAACGTTGTCCTTATCCGGCATGAACGACGGCGACGGCACCTTCGCCAGATACTCCGCCAACGTCTCACCCTGATCCGCCAACACCAAGCCAGGAGTATCTAGGCTGTACCGGCCAAACATACAACCCACCGCATAAGAGACGAGATCACGAACCGCATCTGAATTTTGAAGGGCCGTCAAAGTAGATTCCGCGCGGTCCCCACCGTAACGGTAGATTGGGTTAGCGGCCAAAGAAATTCGCCCTATTGGGACGGCGACGTCTACCTCTCCAGATAGCCCGAATCTTTCGATGATTCGCTTATTTGACGTCTCCTCTAGGTATTGCATCCGCTTGACAGTTGCCCGCCCCTTATCACGCACTTTGCTCACACATGAGTGAATTGATCCCTCCCTGTGTCCTTCGCCCAGGAGCGCCAATCCGCGAAAATTCCAAGACGTCTCGCTGTCGTCCCAGTCCGACTTCGACAGCCACACCAGCTCCTCCACAATATCTACGACCACCGGGTCAGCTAGATCTATCACAGGTAAGGCGGCAATAGCCCCGACCTCAAAATTTAGCGTTGGCGCAATCGCAGCAAGCATTTCGAGAATTACGGAAGAGTTCATAAGTCCCAATAGGGTCATCCGCGACTCATGAGATTCGGCAAAGATGGAAGTTCCGGCGACATCGAAAATAAATCCGGAGGGAAAGAATCTAAAGGCGGGAATACCTGACGAGATTTTAGACCACGATATAGACGGATTGAAATAGTAGTGAGGACTCCGAATGACAGACTTCGGTCGCATCGACTTCAGCTCAGCACCGTCGTTTTCCCAATTTATAATGAAATCCTGATTTCCGTACCAGCGACGGAAACTGCCGCCTTTATTGTACGGGAACCATTTTGTACCGCTTTCAGCTGCTTCCTCATCAGAAGCAACATCAAGGGCAGCCTTTTTCAAGCTCACCTCATGCCACAGGCGGAGGAAGCGACTGTTATCGCCAGTTTGCAATCCGACTCTGGGTTGAGCAACCGTCCCAAGTGGGCGGCCGTAGCTAAAGGCGTCAGCCATTTCAGGGCTGATCCAGTAAGCGATAGTTTGGCCTGGAATATTCTGGAAGTCGGCACTCGAAGCGTAGTGCATCCAGCCGCAATCTGGGTTGCGGATTGCTTCTAGTGCCCGAGGCGACTGATTCCCCGCACCTCGGAAGTTTGCCAGCCTAATAAAGGAGGCCTTAAGTCCGTTCGTCTCCGAATTTCTCATAGTAAAAGCGCATATCGGAACGGTTGCACCTTGAAAACCAGAATACTCTAGTTGTATGAGCGAAGTTAAAGGGTGGCGCGCATTGATCTGTTTCCGAAGTTTCTCATAAGAGCCCAAGAACATCCACACAAACGGAGACATCAAACCCATATAACCGCTGGCTTTGGAAAGTTCTGCAATTCTTGCTATAAAAGCCGAGAACAGATCAGCTTTGAAATCCTCGTAAAACTTTCCTATGAAGCTGGACAATTTTGGTCCCATGTTGCCGGAGCCCATGTAGGGGGGGTTGGCGACGACCACGTGGTACCGGGTGGAGAGGTACTCAGACTGCCGGATCACCTTTCCGGCGCGTTCAAGGATGTCCCCGCCGAACAGGGTCT
>NZ_JBQEMM010000022.1:0-12203 GCF_053470025.1 Arthrobacter sp. CP30 | reverse complement strand
CCGGTGAGGAGCTGGTCCACCTGGTCCTTCACGTACGCCCTGTAGTTGGTGACCGCGGCATCGATCTGCGCCTGCTCGTCACCGGAGGGCTCGACCGCCGTGCCCGAGTCCGTGACCGTGAATCCGGCCCGGCCCACGCCGTCGCCCACCATTCCCGGCTTGCAGACCGTGTAGTAGGAGCCCGGCTGTGCGTTGACCACGAGGTCGCGGCTGATGCCCGGTCCGATGTTCTCGACCTCCGACACGATGCGCAGGCCGTCCTCGGCGAGCAGGTAGAACTCCGTCACCTGGTCCCCGGCGTTGGTGATGGCGAAGGTGAGCGGACCGCTCTCCGCCGTCGACGCCGAGACGGCGCACTCGTCGGTGGTACTCGTGACCGTCAGGCCGTCGGATGCCCCGTCGGGTGACTCGGCGGACGCGTTCGGCGTGCAGGCGGTCGCGAGGAGGATGCCGCAGCCGGCTGCGAGGGCAGCCGGCAGGGAGAGGCGGGCGGTGGTCACTGGACTCCTTGGGGAAGTGGGTGCCGGACGGCGGCGGGCGCGGCGGACCTGCGCATGCTCTGCCGGATGAAGAGGGTCATGGTGGGGATGACGTAGAGCAGCCAGGCGATCCCCTCGAGCCAGGTGGTCGCGGGTGAGAAGTTGACGGTGCCCTTGAGCAGCGTCCCGTACCAGCTCGACGGCGGGACCGCGGCGCTGACGTCGAACATGAGGGAGTACAGGCCGGGCAGGATGCCGGCTTCCTGGAGGTCGTGGATGCCGTAGGACAGGACTCCTGCGGCCACGACGATGAGCATGCCGCCCGTCCAGGTGAAGAACTTCGACAGGTTGATGCGGAGCATGCCGCGGTAGAACATCCACCCCAGGACGACGGCGGAGGCCAGTCCCAGCGCGGCGCCGAGGATGGGCTGGGTGGTCTGGCCGGTCGCCTGGACGGCCGACCAGATGAAGAGCGCGGTCTCGAGCCCCTCCCGGCCGACGGCGAGGAACGCGACGACGACGAGGCCCCTGCCGCCACCTGCGAGGTGGCGGTCCACCTGGCCGTGCAGTTCACCGCGCAGGTTCCTGGCCGTCCTCGCCATCCAGAAGACCATCCACGTGACGAGGCCGACGGCGACGATCGAGAGGGAACCCCCGATGGCCTCCTGCGCCTCGAAGGTCAGGCCGTACGTGCCGTAGGTCAGGAGCGCACCGAATCCGAGGGACAGCGCCGCGGCGAGCGAGACCCCGAGCCAGATGCCGGGCAGCAGGTCCCTGCGCCCGATCTTGACGAGGTAGGCCACGAGGATCACCACCACGAGGGCGGCCTCGAGGCCCTCGCGCAGGCCGATCAGGTAATTCGCGAACATGGGGTGGCTTTCTTGCCGGGAAGGGCCCGTCAGCAGGGCAAGGCAAGCATAACCTAACAAAGTGGCCGGGACGGGCCCACCTCACCCCTCGGCCCGCCCGCACGGTACCCGACGAGCTGCGGGTCGCGAGCGGCGCGCCTCGGCACCGGCGAAGGCCGCCGGGCCGTCACACGAACCGACCGGTCGTCACGTCAGGGGTGGAGCGGGTCAGAGACCGAGGTCCGGCACCGGAAGGCCGAATTCGCGCCGGAGGGCGAGTTTCGCGGCGTTGAAACCGGCCATCCCGTGGACGCCGGGACCGGGCGGCGTGGATTGGGAGCACAGGTAGACACCCTTCAGCGGCGTGGCCCAGGGTCGGATGGAGGGCACCGGACGGGCCACGATCTGCCGCAGGTTCACCGCTCCGCTGCTGAAGTCGCCTCCCACGTAGTTCGCGTTGTAGGCCTCGAGATCGCTCGCCGTCGTCGTGTGGGTGCGGACGATGACGTCCCGGAAGCCGGGCGCGAAGCGTTCGATCTGCGCGGTGACGGCCTCGGCCATGTCACGGGTGGAGCCGTGCGGGACATGGCAGTACGTCCACAGGGTGTGCCGGCCCCCGGGCGAGCGGGTCGGGTCGAAGGACGACGGCTGGGAGAGGAGCACGTAGGGACTGTCCGGGTGCACGCCCTGGTTGACCTGCTTCTCCCCCGCGACGATCTCCTCGCGCGTGCCACCGAGATGGGCGGTCCCGGCCCGTCGCAGGTCCGGATGCGTCCACGGCACGGGTCCGGACAGGATGAAGTCCACCTTGCAGGCTGCGTTCCCGTAGGTGAACGCCTCGAGGGCCCTCCGGTAGGGACCGGTCAGGCGGCCGCGGGCCATCGCCTGGAACGTCGTGGGGGCGACGTCGAGCAGGACCGCCCGGGCCCCGGACACCTCGGCGAGGGTGCCGATCCTGCTTCCCGTGACCAGCTCCCCGCCGTGGCGCGTCACGTCGAGGGCCAGGGCGTCGGCGATGGCCTGGGACCCACCGACGGGGATCGGCCAGCCGACCGTGTGCGCCAGGAGGTTCAGCACCAGACCCGCTCCGGCCCCGGTCAGGGACGGGAGCGTGCCGACGGGATGGGCCATCACCCCGGTCACCAGCGCCTTCGCCTCGTCCGTCCGGAAACGGCGGTTCCAGGTGGGCAGGCCCTGGTCGAGGACCGAGAGGGCGAACCGAAGGGCTGCCCCCGGCTTCTTCGGGATCCGCACCACATGGTTGAGGGTGAAGGCGAGGATCGCCTGCTCGCGATCGCTGAGCGGCTGCACGAGGCGCCGGTAGGCTTCGCCGTCGACACCCAGCCCGGCAACCGTGCGCTCCATGCTGCGGTGCGCCACCCCGGCCCGGCCGCCGTCGAGCGGATGGGCGAAGGACACGTCGGGGACGGCGAAGCCGATGCGGCGGCTGAGTTCGAAGGCCCGGAAGAACGGCGACGCGAGCGCCATCGGGTGCACGGCGGAGCAGACGTCGTGGAGGTGGTCCCGTTCCATCAGGTCGAGCGATCGGGAGCCGCCGCCGATGGTCGCGGCGGCCTCGTGCACCCGGACCGACAGTCCGGCGCGGGCCATGACGACGGCAGCTGCCAGCCCGTTGGGACCTGCGCCGACGATCTCGACATCAACCATGGGGACTTCCTCTCCTGGCGCCGCCCGGCCGGTCCGCCGGGCTCATGTGCTCTCGGTGGTCGCTCCGCTGCGCCGGGTCCGCACCCGTCCGGACACCCGCGCCGCCACCCGACGGGCGACAGCCGGTGCCGCCCGTCGGCCGCGCAGCAGCACGGAGACGGCAGCGTAGCGTCCTGGCCGCAGCGGGATGTCGTAGGTGGTGGGCACGACGACGACGTTCTTGGAGAAGTTGCGCTTGAAGGTGGTGACGTTCGCCAGCGACGGGTAGTTCTCGCTCTCGATCCCGGTGAGGCCGCAGGCGGTGTTGCCCCCCGCCTTGAGCGTCCGGAAGGCTTCCCACAGGAGCAGGTAGGGCGCGAAGGTGGTGCGGGCCGCGTGGGTGCTGCCGGCGAAGTAGTAGACGGCGTAGCCGCGGTACTCGGTGGTGATCAGCCAACTGAGGGCGGCATCGTCCCGGTAGGCCACCATCAGCCGCAGGTGGTCGCCGAGGACGGAGAGCAGTGTCTCGTAGTAGGACGAGTCGAAGGACTGGAATCCGTCGCGTTCCGCGGTCTCCTGCATGATCGGGAACAGTTCCCGTGCGAAGACGGTCTTCCATTCCTCACGAGGAATATGACGGACGGACACGCCGTTCCGCTGCGCCCGGCGGATACTGTTCCGCGCGTTGGGGCGGAAGCTGCGGAGGAGGTCGGCTTCGGACGGCGTCAGGTCGACGACGATCTCCCGTTCGTACCAGCCGTGTTCGATCGGACCGGTCGCCGGGGACTGCAGGGTCGCCACCTGCATCCGGACGTACAGCGGATCGATCCCCGGATGATCGCGGAACTGCTCCCGCACCGTCTCCATCAGGACCTTCTCGGCGGCAGGGGTCCTGTCAGCGAACCAGACAGGGCCGTTGACGGAGACGACGGACTCCCGGGAGCGCCGCACCACGTGCACATAGCCCGCGAGCGCCACGAGAGCGCCCGCTGGGTCCTCGTAGGCCCAGATACCGAGTGCCGCGCGTCCGAGCGCGCGCTCGAATTCCACCCAGTCCGGAGTCTGCTCGAGCGGGATCGGCACGTCCGGATGAGCGGCGGCGATCGCGTCGAACGCAGCCCGGTCGAGGGGGCGAGCGGTCAGGGATGGTGCAGTCACTGATGGTCTTCCGATGGGAGTCGTCTCGTCAGGGGTGTCCGCCGGCCGGTCGGCCGGTCGACACCCCGTCGCGCCGATGCCGGGAGGTGTCCGCGCGGTCCGGCCAGCCTATCGGAGCAGAGCGGACGGCACGGCGTCCGGGCCCTCGACCGGATCATCCCGGCCCCGTCGTCCGCCGGCGCCACCCGTGGTGCAGTGTGAAGCGGTCCTCGGCGTGATCGAACGGCCCGCCCTGCGGATCATCGATGCCGATCCGCCGGACCACGTCCTCGGAGGGCGTGGCCACCTCCCGGACGACGACCAGGAGAACGTATGCCGTAGAAAGAATATGGGCGATCACCGCACAGGCGTACGCACCCAGCCCCAGATTGTGTTCCGCCGCGCCTCCACTGGTCATGCCGCCGAGGTACAGCCACACGGCCCACCAGTGCAGCACCTCGACGAGCTGCCACACGAGCACCACCCGCCACCGGGGGACGGCCAGCGCCAGGAGGGGTACGAGCCACAGAGCGTACTGGGGCGAGTAGACCTTGTTGCACAGGACGAATGCCCCGACGATGAGGAGGGCCAGCTGTGCGAGGCGCGGGCGGCGGGCTGCGCGCAGCGTGAGGACGGCGACGCCCAGGCAGGCCAGGGCGAAGAGGACCACGGCCGCGATGTTGATGGCGGCGGGTGTGAGGGTGGGCGCTCCCGACTCCCGGGCCAGTGCGTTGTACACGTACCACCCCGAGGAGAATCCTGCGTCGCGGTCCTCCGAGAAGGTGAGGAAGTAGGCCCACGCCGCGCGGTCCCGCAGGAGGAACGGAACGTTGACCACGAGCCACGCGAGCGTTGTGGCCGCGGCCGCCAGGAGGAACGGCCGGTACCGCCCGGAGCGGATGGAGAGGACGAGGACCGCCCCGAGGATCAGGACGGGGTAGAGCTTGACCGCTGCGCCCAGCCCCCAGAGAGTGCCCGCGAGGAGCGGGCGCTCACGGGCGAAGGCGAGCATCCCCGCCGTCGCGAGCACCACGGCCCACAGGTCCCAGTTGATGCTGCCGGAAAGGATGATGACGGGGGCGACGGCGACGATGGCCGCATCCCAGGGTCGGCGGGACGCCAGGCGGAGGGTCGCCAGGACGGTCAGGATCCACACGGCTGCCAGCAGGACCATGTTCACGTCGAAGTACAGCAGGGTCTTCGCAGTGAGGTCGGTGCCGGTCGCGAGGGCGTCGACCAGGACGGCGGTCCCCGAGGCCAGCAGGCCGAGGAGCACGGGGTATTCGAAGAGCGCTCCGGGTGTGACGAACGGCAGCACGCCCTCGCCGAGTCCCCGGCTCCGGTACAGCTCCGTCCAGTCCGAATAGCAGGCGCGGTAGAAGTACTCGGGGGAGGACCAGCCGGCCACCCGGCAGGGATTCTTCACGACGACCGCCAGGACGGCGGAGCAGACTGTCAGGAGGATCAGCACGCGGGGGACGGTGAACCACCGCGGAGCCACGCGTCCCGGGTCGGCGTGGCGCCCGAGCGGACCGCCGGCTCCTTCGGTCAGCGGTATCAGGAGGTGGTCGGACCTGCTCGGGACACTGATGCGATATGGCCCTCGCCTGCCTGTCCCGGAGCTCATGCGTCGAGCCTAGCCGTCCCGTGGCGACGACCGGTGGCGCCCCTCGACGGGCAGGATCCACGGTCCGCCAGGAGGCGCTACAGCACGACCGCCGGATGGCGAGGAATGGCACGGCATACATCGGCGTTATGAACTGAACGTAGACTGGCATTTCCTGCCGACCGCGCCCAGGGTGATGACGGCCGGGGCATATTCAACGGGCTTTCGAGGAGAACTGTGGGACAGAACCCCATTCGCGTGGCAATCATTGGAGTCGGCAACTGTGCCGCGTCGCTGGTGCAGGGAGTGCACTACTACCGGGACGCGGATGCGTCGGGGGCCATCCCCGGCCTCATGCATGTCGAGTTCGGCAAGTACCACGTGGGGGACGTGCAGTTCGTGGCGGCGTTCGACGTCGACGGCAAGAAGGTGGGCCACGACCTCGCCGAGGCCATCGGAGCGAGCGAGAACAACACCATCAAGATCGCGGACGTGCCGCCCACCGGCGTGATCGTCCAGCGCGGTCACACCCTGGACGGCCTCGGCAAGTACTACCGCGAGACGATCGTCGAGTCCGACGAGGAGCCCGTGGACATCGTCGCCCAGCTGAAGGCCTCGAAGGCCGACGTCCTAGTCTGCTACCTGCCGGTCGGCTCCGAGCACGCGGCGAAGTACTACGCCCAGTGCGCGATCGACGCCGGCGTCGCCTTCGTCAACGCCCTCCCCGTCTTCATCGCCGGCACCAAGGAGTGGGCGGACAAGTTCACCGAGGCGGGCGTCCCGATCGTGGGCGACGACATCAAGAGCCAGATCGGCGCCACCATCACCCACCGCGTGATGGCGAAGCTCTTCGAGGACCGCGGCGTGACGCTGGACCGCACCTACCAGCTGAACGTCGGCGGCAACATGGACTTCAAGAACATGCTGGAGCGGGACCGCCTCGAGTCGAAGAAGATCTCCAAGACCCAGGCCGTGACCTCCAACGTCAAGGCCGAACTGCGCGCCAACGACGTGCACATCGGTCCGTCGGACTACGTGGCCTGGCTCGACGACCGCAAGTGGGCCTTCGTGCGCCTCGAGGGACGCAACTTCGGCGACGCCCCGGTATCGCTCGAGTACAAGCTCGAGGTCTGGGATTCCCCGAACTCGGCCGGCGTGATCATCGACGCGATCCGCGCGGCGAAGATCGCCCTGGACCGCGGTATCGGCGGCCCCATCCTCTCCGCCTCGAGCTACTTCATGAAGTCGCCGCCGGAGCAGTACGCCGACGACATCGCCCACGAGAAGGTCGAGGCCTTCATCCGCGGCGACATCGACCGCTAGGCCCGGCCGGAAACCGCCAGGACCAGCAGCACACCGGAGGCCGGGACGGCGACGTCGTCCCGGCCTCCGGTGTACCGGCCCCGTCCGTGGTGCATCCGCGGGATGGCGGGAGTCCGCGCCGCTCCGCGGTTCAGGAGCGTGGCCGGCACCGGTTGGCCGGCGGTCCTCAGAACAACCCGACCGCGTTGCCGTCGGAGTCGACGTCCATCCGGAGCGCCGCGGGCTCCCTGGGCAGCCCGGGCATCGTCATCACGGAACCCGTGAGCGCCACGATGAATCCTGCACCCGTCTTCGGGATGAGGTCCCGGACGTGCACGGTGAATCCCTTCGGCGCCCCGAGCAGGGTGGCGTCGTCGGAGAACGAGTACTGCGTCTTGGCCATGCAGACGGGAAGCCCCGACCAGCCGTTCGCCTCGATCTCCTTCAGGCGCCGCAGGGCGGGAACGGAGAAATCCACGCCGTCTGCCCCGTAGATCTCCTGGACGATCGTCCTGATCTTGTCCTCGACCGGAAGGTCGAGGTCGTACAGATGGGAGAACGTCACGGGGCGTTCGAGCGCCGCGAGCACCGTCGCCGCGAGGTCGTCGCCTCCCGGACCACCACCGCCCTGACCCCAGACGTCGGCCACCGCCGCGTCGATCCCCTCGCCCGCACACCACTCCATGAGCCAGTCGAGTTCCTCGTCCGTGTCGGTCCCGAACCTGTTGATGGCCACCACCGGAGCCACACCGAACTTCTCGACGTTGCGCACATGGCGGAGCAGGTTGGCGGTGCCCTCGCGCAGGGCGTCGACGTCGGGAGTGGCGAGGTCCGATGCCGGGACCCGGCCGTGCATCTTGAGCGCCCGGATGGTCGCGACGACGACGACGGCGTCCGGCGCCACGTCGGCGACGCGCGCCTTGATGTCCATGAACTTCTCGGCACCGAGATCGGCACCGAACCCGGCTTCCGTGACGACGATGTCCGCGAGGCTGCGAGCCGTCCGGGTGGCGATCACCGAGTTGCAGCCGTGGGCGATGTTGGCGAAGGGTCCGCCGTGGACGAGGGCCGGCGTCCCCGCGATGGTCTGCACGAGGTTCGGCTTGATCGCGTCCCTGAGCAGCAGCGCCAGTGCTCCTTCGACCCCCAGGTCCCCGACGGTGAGCGGCGCGCGATCGAACGTGTACCCGAACGTGATCGCGGCCAGGCGTGCCTTCAGGTCGTCGAGGTCCCGTGCGAGGCAGAAGACCGCCATGATCTCCGACGCCACGGTGATGTCGAATCCGTCCTGCCGCGGGGTGCCCTGCGCCGGGCCGCCGAGGCCGATGACGACCTCGCGGAGCGCGCGGTCATTGACGTCGAGGACGCGCTTGAAGGTGATCCGGCGAGGGTCGATGCCGAGTTCGTTGCCCTGGTGGATGTGGTTGTCGATCAGCGCCGCGAGCGCGTTGTTCGCCGAGGTGATGGCATGGAAGTCACCGGTGAAGTGGAGGTTGATCTCGTCCATCGGCAGCACCTGCGAGTAGCCCCCGCCGGTCGCACCGCCCTTCATGCCGAGCACCGGACCCAGGGACGGCTCACGCAGCGCGATCATGACGCGCTGCCCTGCCCGTGCGAGGGAATCGGCCAGCCCCACCGTGCAGGTGGACTTCCCCTCGCCGGCCGGCGTCGGGCTCATCGCGCTGACGAGTACCACCCTGCCCGGCGCCCGGCCGTCGTCGGGCAGGAGGCGCGGGTCGATCTTGGCCTTGAACCGTCCGTGGAACTCGAGTGCCTCCCGGGGGATCCCCGCGGCATCGGCTATGTCCTCGATGGGCTTGACCGCAGCGGCGCGGGCAATCTCAAGATCGCTCATGCAGCCAACCTATCAGCGGCTCCTGCGTCAGGCCGCCGGGAGCCCTGCGCGTTCCAGGACGTAGGTGATCAGTGGATCGTAGAGGCCGGGGCAGACGTTGTCGTCGAGCGGCACGGCCACCTCGAGCTGGCCCTGCGCCTCCGAGACGAAGAGCCCGGGGTCGTTGCAGTCGGCGAAGCCGATCGTCGGCAGCCCCGCACTCGCCGCCTGTCCGGCCCAGCCGTGGTCGGCAACCACGAGGTCGGGCAGGCCTGCGGGATCCAGGGCCAGCGTCTCGAGGCTGAGCCGCATCGGCTCCGGCAGGTGGGTGTGCATGAGGCCGCCGTGCTGGTGCCAGACGAGCACGCCGAAGATCTGCCGGATGTCACCGGCCCGGAAGCGCCTGCCCTCGGGTACCCGCACCACGGTGGCGCCGACGGCCGCGGCGGCGTGCGCGAAGGCCGCGTGGACGGGCAGCAGGCCGGCCGGGTGACCGGTGGCGAAGAGGATACGTTCCTTCCGGTGGGCGGCTGCACCCAGCCGATCGGCGAAGCGGTCGAGCGCCGCCACGCACAGCAAGCCGTCGATGGTGTCCTGTCCCTCGACGAGGTTGCGGTCCGCGCTCGTGCCCACGCGCTGGTGCATGAGGTCGAAGACCTCGTCGTAGTTCCACTCCCGGGTGAGGGCGACGCCGAACTCGAGGTTCTCGTTGCCCTCGAGGAACAGGCGCATGTGCCGCAGGTTGTCCTGCCGGGGTGTGGCCACGTCACCGGTGATGCGGACGGAGTCGAGGTAGGCGGCGAGCTCGGCGGGATTCACGCTTCCCATCCTAGGTCGGCGGGCCCGGCCGGATGGGCTGCCGGTACAGGGTGGGACTGCCGGGTTCAGTGTGTGGTGGCGGCAGGGAACCGATCGACGGCGGTGCGATAGCTCTGTGCGGTCAGCAGGGCGGTGCGCTGCCACCCGAAAGCCAGCGCGTGGGTGGCAGCACCGCGGCCGAGCCGCTCCCGCAGGCCGTCGTCGTCGTGCAGGCGTTCCAGGGCCTCCGCCCACCCATGAGCCGAGTGTCCGTCCACGAGGAGGCCGCTCCGGCCGTCGCTGATCGCCTGCGGGAGCCCGCCGACGTTCGCCGCGATGACGGGCGTACCGCAGGCCTGGGCCTCGAGCGCCACGAGACCGAAGGACTCGCTGAAGGACGGCATGACGACGGCGTCCGCCGCGCGGAACCACTGCGCGAGGTGCGCGGCGGTGACCGGAGGGTAGAGGCGGATGTCCTCGGTGAGGCCGGCGTCGTCGATGAGCGGCTGGAGGGCGAGCGCCTCCGATCCACTGCCGGACCCGAGGATGCTCACCACCAGTGGGATGTCCGGACGGCGGCGGCGGAGTTCGGCGGCGGCGGCCACGAGCACCTGGGGGCCCTTGAGCTTCTGGATCCGGCCCGCGAACACCACGTGGAACTGCTCCGGAGGAAAGGCCAGTGCCGCACGGGCGGCGGTGCGGACCCCGGGATGGAACGTCGAGAGGTCGACGCCGGGAGCGACGACGTCGATCCTGCCCGGTGAGGCCCCGTAGAGCGAGACGAGTTCTGCCGCCTCCGTGCTGGTGTTGGCGATCAGGCGGGCGGCGCCGTCCACGATGTCCTGTTCACCCGCGGTCCTGGCCGCGGGCTCGGGCGCTCCGAGCGCCTTCATGCGGAGATCCTTCACCTTGGCCATGGTGTGCATGGAGTGCACCAGCGGAAGGCGCATCTCACGGCTCAGGGTCAGGCCGACCACCCCGGACACCCAGTAGTGCGAATGGAGGACGTCGAAGTGACCGTCGGCCAGGAGGTCGGCGACGTCCGTGATGGCGTCGGCGAACGTGTCGGTCAGGCCGGGCAGCGCCTCCTTCGGGATGCGGCGACGGGGCCCTGCCTCGAGGTGGTGGACCACGACGCCGTCGCCGAGTACCTCACGGCTGGGCCGTCCGTCGCCGGCTTCCCGCGTGAAGATCTCCACGTCGATCCCCACCCGCGCGAGTTCCCGCGCCGTACTCCTGACGTAGACGTTCATCCCGCCGGCATCGCCCCTGCCGGGTTGCTCGAGCGGGGAGGTGTGCAGGGAGAGCATGGCTACGCGCCGGACGGCGGACACGCTTCCTCCCTTCCGACCGGCGGTGAGGGAGGAGCCGGTCGAGTGATCCTCAGACCCTATAACGCCCTGTTCGCGCGCCGAATTCCGGGCCCGGACGGCAACGCGACCGTTGCGCCCGACCACGGCGGAAGCCCGCGCCGGAAAGCGCGGGCTTCGCTCGTGGTGAGGGCGTCCGACGCCCGCCCCGTGACGGGGTGGACCGGACAGGATCGCTGCGGTGACCGCTGAACCCGGCCATCCCCGCGGACGGACGTCATTTGATGTAGAGCATGTGGCTCGGCTGTTCGAAGCGCAGCGAATCGTCCCAGGGACCGCGGGACTGGCTGCCCAGGATGCGCCCCCAGAGCGTGAGACCGTTCCGCCACCTCGCGAGCAGGCGCTGCACCTCCTGGCGACGGTGGAACCCGGGCATGGGCTGGGCTGGTCCGCCGGGCAGGTCCTCCGGGAGTGGATCCCGGGCGACATCGACGAGCGGCGTGAGTGATCCACTCATGATGAAGTCACCCCGGGCGGGAGCAGGCTGCCGTGGTGGAAGTGCGAGGGCGCGTGCCTCCGCGGCCGCCGACTCGAGCGGTCCGGAAGCTGATTGTTCGTCGAATTGGGCAGGGACGGGCCGTGAATTGGGCATGACAGACTTTCGAGGAATGAATTCGGGCAGAAAAAGCCGCGACAAAGGGAATTCAGGAGGAAGATACGAGGAAGCCGCGCACGGGTGCGGGTCGAGGCGGGAGTCGGCCGGCTACTGCCGGTACGCGGGCTTCCTAGTGCGAACGGACAACGAAGGCGGGATCGGTTCGCGGCGTGTAGGTCCTGCCGAGCATGGTATTCACAATCTCCACCTCCATTTCTTCGATTGCACGTGGGTCCGGGCGGTCGGGGCGACACTCGACAAGCGAGTTGGGAAGCCCCAATGGCACATCTGCAAAGCTACCGTATGAATCACGCTCCGGCATAGCCCGTCAGCGGAATTAGTTGTAGGAATTCTGGAAAGGGCGGAATTGTGTGTCAGACCGTATGACGACGCCGGTCCGCGTCCCGGAGATCGACGCGCTCCGCGGGCTGGCACTCCTCGGGATCCTGATGGTGAACGTCTGGTTCTTCGCGGACCCGTCCGGCCCGCGGGGCGGTCCGGCGGAAGGCCCGGTCCCGGACCAGGCGGTGCGGTTCCTCGTCGCGACGTTCGTCGAGGGCAAGGTCTACCTGCTGTTCTCGCTGCTC
>NZ_JBQEMM010000021.1:0-12832 GCF_053470025.1 Arthrobacter sp. CP30 | reverse complement strand
CTCGAGATCACCGGATCCGGCCAGGAACTGAAGGTCAACGACGCCAACGTCATCTGCGGCGGCGTCCAGACCGCCAACGCCGTCGTCTACCTCATCGACGCCGTCCTCACGCCCCCCGCCGCCGGCTAAGGACGCGCACTGCCTCCCTGGTGCAAACCTCTAACGTGTTCCAGGGACAACGGACGGACCTCCTCACTTCCGGTGAGGGGGTCCGTTCTTCACTGCGGCGGGGCAGCCCGACGGGAAGCGGCGGAATCCGGCCTCCCCGTTCCCCTGCACGGCGCGGACAGGAGCATCACCTAGACTGAGGGCTCCCGACCGCCGCGTCCCCAGGACCGGGTCACCCCTGCCTTCCGGAGAGCCTGCTCGTGAACAACGCCGCCGCGTGCCCCCGCCAGCCGCGGGCCAGCCGCGCACCGGTGATCCGCATCCTGCGCGGCGCCGTCGTCGTCGCCTCCGTCGCGTCGCTCGTGGCCTGCACGTCCGGCGAGGTCGTACCGCCCGAGCCCGTTCCCGCCACGAGCGCTGCGGCCGTCGATGCCTCGACCTTCACCTTCGGGAGCGCCGCCGATCCTCGGACCCTCGATCCGGCCCTCGCCAACGACACCGAGTCCTACCGCGTCACCCGGCAGATCCTCCAGGGCCTCGTGGGCATCGATCCCCTCACGTCCGAACCGACGGAGCTGCTGGCGGAGTCGTGGGAGGAGCAGGACAGCGGGCGATCCTACGAATTCACGCTGCGGGACGACGTCGTCTTCCATGACGGCCGGCCCCTGGACGCCGCAGCTGTCTGTGCCAACTTCGACCGCTGGTACACCCTCCCCGCCTCGGCCCGGACCGGTGCCGGGCGGCTGCCCTTCGAGCACGTGTTCAAGGGCTACTCGGACCAGCCCGAGATCAGCCTCTACAAGGGCTGCACCGCGACGACGCCGTCGACCGTGGATCTGCAGCTCACCAGCCGGATCACGGGACTGATCGCCGCACTGGCCGCCCCGGCCTTCGCCATCTCCTCACCGGCCGCGCTCGACGCCGGTTCCGCCGACGACCTGACGGAGCCCGTCGACGACTCGCTGATCTCACGGTACGGACGCGCACCCGTGGGCACCGGGCCCTTCCGGTTCGTCTCCTGGGAGCCGGGCGAGGTGGACCTGGTGTCCTTCGAGGACTACTGGGGCGAGCGTGGCGAGGTGAACCGCGTCCTCTTCACCACCATCTCCAACCCCGACTCCCGTGCCCGCGCCCTGACCGCCGGCCGGATCGACGGCTACGACTTCGTGTCCGTGGACAGCGCCGTCGACCTCGCCCGCAACGGTCAGCAGTTCCTCCAGCGCGACCCCTACTCGGTGCTGTACCTCGGCCTCAACCAGGGCTTCCCGGGTGTCGACGACGTCCTGTTCCGGCAGGCCGTGGCCCACGCGATCGACAAGGACGCCCTCATCGACGGCCGGTTCCTCAGCGGTACCAAGTCGGCGCGGCAGTTCGTCCCGGAGAAGCTCGGGGTGAGCGGGGAGGGGGTCGAGGACTACGGCTACGACGTCGACCTCGCCAAGGACCTCCTCGACCGGTCCGGCTACGACGGCCGCCCCCTGCCCTTCTACTACCCGCGGAACGTCTCCAGGGCGTACCTCCCCTCCCCCGAGAAGGCCTACGCGGAGCTGAGCCGCCAGCTGACCGAGGCCGGCTTCACCATCAAGCCCGTGCCGATCGATTGGAGCGAGGGCTACATCGAAGCGGTGCAGCAGACGGGTGACCGGGCGTTCCATCTCCTGGGGTGGAGCGGCAGCTACGAGGACCCGGACAACTTCGTGGGTGCCCTGTTCGGCTCCTACACCGAGGAGTTCGGGTACGAGGACCCCCAGCTGTTCAGCAAGATCAACCGCGCCCGCGGTCTGCCCGAGGGCGAGGACAGGTCGGAGGCGTACGCGGACATCAGCGCCCAGATCTCCACCCGCATCCCGGCCGTCCCGCTCGCCTTCCCGATCTCCGCTCTCGCCATGAGTCCCCGCGTAAGCAGCTACCCCGTCAGCCCGGTGATGAACGAGGTGTTCAACCGGATCGACCTCGCCGATGTCGAGCCCCGGCCCGAGCCGTCGGAGTGACAGCGCGCGGCGTCGCCGCGGCTGCTGCGAGTACCCCTGCCGGGGCCCCGCCGGATTTAGATAAGGTCACTGCCAGACGCTAGGCTTTCCCTGCTACGACCTCGCGACTGGAGACCACGTTGACCACCATGAATCAGGGCACGCCCGCCAAGACCACAGACGTCGTCCTGATCGGTGGCGGCATCATGAGCGCCACGCTCGGCGCGTTCCTCCGCCAGCTCCAGCCCGACTGGGACGTCTCGCTCTTCGAGAGGCTCGACGTCGCCGGACTGGAGAGTTCCGACCCGTGGAACAACGCCGGCACAGGCCACTCCGCGCTGTGCGAGCTCAACTACTCGCCGGCCGGTAAGGACGGGTCGGTGGACCCGGCGAAGGCCATCGCCATCAACGAGCAGTTCCAGACGTCCCGCCAGTTCTGGTCCCACATGGTCACCGAGGGGCACATCGGAGATCCGCGCAGCTTCGTCAATGCGGTCCCCCACATGAGTTTCGTCTGGGGCCAGGCCAACGCCGAGTACCTCCGGAAGCGGTACGAGGCCCTGAGCCCGCAGCCCCTGTTCGACACCATGGAGTTCAGCGAGGACCACGCGACCATTGCGGGCTGGACCCCGCTCATCATGAAGGGCCGCAATCCTTCCCAGCCGGTCGCAGCCTCCCGTGTCGCCGGAGGCACGGACGTCGATTTCGGCTCCCTGACCCGTCAGCTCAACGCCTACCTCGAGGGCACGGGTGTGGGGCTCCACTACGGCTTCGACGTGCTCGACGTCGCGCGGGCATCCGACGGCCGGTGGGACGTGAAGGTCAAGAACCGGGCGACGGGCGAGGCGACCACCGTCACCTCCAAATTCGTGTTCATCGGTGCGGGTGGCGGGTCCCTCCACCTCCTGCAGCGGACCGGCATCCCTGAGGGGCGCGGATTCGCCGGATTCCCCGTGTCCGGCCAGTTCCTGCGCTGCACCGACCCGACGCTGGTGGACCAGCACAACGCGAAGGTGTACGGCCAGGCGTCCGTCGGGGCCCCGCCCATGTCGGTCCCCCATCTCGACACGCGGTATGTCAAGGGCGAGCGCTCCCTGCTCTTCGGTCCTTACGCCGGGTTCTCCACCAAGTTCCTCAAGCGGGGTTCCTATCTCGACCTCCCGACGTCCATCCGTCCGTCGAACCTCGTGCCCATGCTGGCCGTGGCCAAGGACAACATGTCGCTCACGAAGTACCTCGTGACCGAGGTCCTCAAGAACCGTGACGCGAAGAACGAGGCGCTCAACGACTTCCTCCCGTCGGCCGACGGCGGCGACTGGGAACTCATCTCCGCCGGACAGCGTGTACAGGTCATCAAGAAGGCTCCGAAGAAGGGCGGCGTGCTGCAGTTCGGCACCGAGGTCATCACCTCCTCGGACGGCTCCATCGGTGCACTGCTCGGGGCCTCGCCCGGAGCCTCCACCGCCGCGCCGATCATGGTGGAACTCCTCAAGCGGTGCTTCCCGGTCAAGATGTCCGACTGGGAGCCGAAGCTCAAGGAGATGCTGCCGGGCTACGGCGTCAAGCTGAACGAGAATCCGTCGCTCGCCGCCGAGATCCAGACGCTCACCGACAGGGCCCTCAAGCTCGTCTAACCACGGCGGAGCCAGCCAGCCGGGCGGCCGTCAGCACCCGAAGGCAGGTTCCGTGTTCCGTCTCGCCCATCTCTCCCTCGGTAACCGTGCGCTCATCGCGCTCATCACCATCCTCGCGTCCGTCTTCGGCGTCATCACCCTCGGCTCGCTCCGGCAGGAGCTCATCCCGTCGCTCGAGTTCCCGCAGATCACCGTCCTCTCGACGGTCCCCGGCGCCTCGCCGGAGTACCTCGACCAGCAGGTGAGCGAGCCGCTCGAAGCGGCGCTGAGTGGTGTCGAGGGCCTGGAATCGTCGGCGAGCACGTCCCGCTCCGGGGTCTCCACCGTCAGCCTCGTCTTCGTCTACGGGACGGACCTCGATCGGGCGAGGGCCCAGGTGGACCGCGCCATCTCCACCGTGCGTCCCCTGCTCCCCGAGGACGTGGAGCCACAGGCGCTGGCCGGGAGCATCAGCGACCTGCCCATCGTGTTCATGGCCGTCTCGTCCGACCAGTCCCTGAGCGAACTCAACGGTGACCTCGAGCGGCTCACGGTTCCTCGGCTGCAGAAGATCGACGGTGTCCGCACGGCGGACATCTCGGGGGGGACCAGCCAGCACGTCGCCCTCCTCCCCCGTGACGGTGCCCTCGAGGCGGCGGGCCTGACCGTCGGCGACCTCGCCGCCACGCTCGAGGACAACGGCGCCCTGTTCCCGGTCGGCACCCTCGACGAGGATCAGCGCTCGCTGACCATCCAGGCCGGCAGCCAGATCGGTTCGCTCGAGGACCTGAGGGCGTTGCCCGTCCTGCCCGCGGGCTCGTCGGAGCCCGCCGCCTCCTCCGGTCCGACCGGTTCGTCGGCTGCGCCGGGTGGCTCCAGCCTTCCCGGGGGCTCGGAGCAACCCGCTGCCCCGGGCGGGCCGGACACCGGAACGGACGCACCATCCGGCGCCCCGGCGCAGCAACCGGCCGCGCCATCGACGCCGGCCGCCGCCCCGGGTCCCGCGGTGACGATCGGCGAGGTGGCCGACGTCGACCTCGCCGATGACGCGGCCACGTCCGTCACCCGCACCAACGGGGTGGAGACGCTCGCCCTCACCGTGACGAAGGTGCCGGACGGCGACACCGTGGAGATCTCGCACCAGATCGTCGCGCTGGTCCCCGAGCTGGAAGCGGAACTCGGCAACGCGGCCGACATCACGGTGGTCTTCGACCAGGCGCCCTTCATCGAACGCAGCATCGACGATCTCACGACCGAGGGTCTCCTGGGCCTCGGTTTCGCGGTGCTGATCATCCTCGTGTTCCTGCTGTCCGTGCGCTCCACGCTGGTGACGGCCATCTCCATCCCCCTGTCGCTGCTCGTGACCTTCATCGGGCTGTACGCAGCCGGATACTCGCTGAACCTGCTCACGCTCGGGGCGCTCACCATCGCCATCGGTCGGGTGGTCGACGACTCGATCGTCGTCATCGAGAACATCAAGCGGCATCTCGGCTACGGCGAGGAGAAGCGCGACGCCATCCTGACCGCCGTCCGCGAGGTCGCCGGGGCGATCACCGCCTCGACCCTCACCACGGTCGCGGTCTTCGCCCCGATCGGCTTCGTCGGCGGCCTCGCCGGCGAGCTCTTCCGGCCCTTCGCCGTCACCACGGGGATCGCGCTCCTCGCATCGCTCGCCGTGTCCCTGACGATCATCCCCGTCCTGGCCTACTGGTTCCTGCCGAGGAGGACGGCGTCGTCCGGTACGGCACGCAGCACGACGGCCGGACCGGAGGAGCCGGTATCGTCGGTCGCCGCGCCTGCGGCATCAACCGCCGACGACCGAACGACCACCCCGACCGGGACCCTGCCTGCGCTGAGCCCCGCGGACGGTGCGGTCCGCACCAGCGCCCCTGATCCGGACCGCCGTGGCGCCCGCCATGTCGCCGTCAACGAGGCCGACACCGTCGACGGGGTCGCCAGGGTCGCTACGACTCCGCAGCGCGACCGTCCGTCCCTCCTCCAGCGGGCCTACCTGCCCATCCTGACGGGGACCCAGCGTCACCCGGTCATCACCCTCGTCAGCGGGCTGATCGTCCTCGGGGCGACCGCGGCGATGGTCCCGTTCCTCCCCACCAACCTCCTGGGCGGCTCGGGCCAGAACAGCTTCTCCATCACGCAGACGCTCGCTCCCGGCTCCAGTCTCGCCACCACCACCGAGGCAGCCGGCCGCACCGAGGAAGCCCTCGCCGACACCGCCGGGATCAGGGATGTACAGCTCACGGTCGGGAATGCCGAAGGCTCCTTCGCGGCACAGTTCTCCGGCGGTGCATCGGTGGCGACCTTCACCGTCATCACGGACGAGGACGCCGATCAGGAAGCCCTGCAGGAAGCGGTGCGCGAGGAACTCGAGGGCCTGCAGGACGCCGGGAGCTTCTCGCTCTCCAGCCAGCAGGGCGGTTTCGGGACGTCGAGCACCATCGACATCGACATCACGGCTCCGGTCAGCGAGGACCTCGAGGCGGCCAACACCGCCGTGCTGGACGGCATGCAGGGGCTCGACGGCGCCGGCGAGGTGAGCAGCAACCTGTCTGCAGCGCAGCCCCAGGTCCAGGTGGACGTCGACCGGGCCGCCGCCGTCGAAGCAGGTCTGACGGAGGGCCAGATCGCCGGTCTCCTCGGCGGCAGCATCAGTCCCGTCCCGGCCGGGACGGTCCGCTTCGGTGCGGACGACTTCCCGGTGCTGATCGGGGAGGGGACCGCGATCACCAGCCTCGAGCAGCTGCGGACGCTCCAGGTCCCGACCGCGCAGGGCGCCGTCCCGTTGACGGACGTCGCGTCCGTCGAGGAGGTGCAGGTGCCGCTGTCGGTCACCAGTTCCAACGGGGAGCGCACCGCCCGTATCTCCATCACACCGTCGGACGACGACCTCGGGACCCTCTCCGGGACGGTGTCCGAGCGCCTCGCGGGTATCGAGCTGCCGTCCGGCGCCTCGGCGACGGTGGGTGGAGCGTCCACCCAGCAGGTCGAGTCCTTCGACCAGCTGTTCCTTGCACTGTGGGCCGCCGTCGCGATCGTCTACGTGATCATGGTGGCCACCTTCAAGAGCCTGGTCCAGCCCCTGATCCTGCTCGTGTCGATCCCCTTCGCCGCGACCGGGGCGATCGCCCTGCTGCTGATCACCCGGATCCCCCTGGGGCTCCCGTCCCTGATCGGCATGCTCATGCTCGTCGGCATCGTGGTGACCAACGCGATCGTCCTGATCGACCTCATCAACCAGTACCGGCTCCCGCGCAACGGCTCCCCCGGGCTCCGCGTCGCCGACGCGATCCGCGAGGGAGCCCGCCAGCGGCTCCGCCCCATCCTGATGACGGCCCTCGCCACCATCTTCGCGCTGACACCGATGGCGCTCGGCCTCACCGGGCAGGGCGGTTTCATCTCGCAGCCACTCGCCGTCGTCGTCATCGGTGGGCTGGTCTCCTCCACGGCGCTGACGCTGGTGCTCGTGCCCGTCCTCTACCGACTCGTCGAGGGGCGGCGCGAGGAGCGCGCCCTGCGGCGAGCCGCGAGCGTTCCCGCCTGACCGGGAGACCGGATGCCGGACGGCGCCTATACTAGATGCATATGTATCTAGTTGCCGTCGGAACGGCGCAGGATGGGGAGCGGGCGATGACGGAACGGGTGGAGATGCCGACGGGCGGCGAGAGCGGGCCGGCGCCGGTGACCCCGGGCGCTTCGGTCCGGCAGTCGTCGGAGACCTGGGAGTCGCTGTTCCGGGCCCAGGTCGGCGTCATGCGCAGGATCCGCCAGGATCCGGTGTTCAGGGAACTGCCCATCGGTGAGTACGA
This sequence comes from Arthrobacter sp. CP30, assembly GCF_053470025.1. Classification (NCBI taxonomy): domain Bacteria; kingdom Bacillati; phylum Actinomycetota; class Actinomycetes; order Micrococcales; family Micrococcaceae; genus Arthrobacter; species Arthrobacter sp. CP30. The sequence continues at coordinate 5,317 of NZ_JBQEMM010000021.1, read as the reverse complement.
CGTCCTGTTCAACCTGAGCCGCTGCCCCACGGGCTGGACACGCCTCAACGAGCTGAACCAGCACCTGCTCATCAGCCAACCGAGCCTGAGCCGCATGGTCGACCGCCTGGAGGCGAGGAAGCTGCTGCAGAAGCGACCTGCCGTGGCTGATCATCGAGGCGTCGAACTGGCACTGACGGATGAGGGCCGTGCACTGCAGCGCCAGATCGGCTCCACACACGTGCACCGCATCCAGGAGGTCCTCGCGCCGATGCTCAGCCCGGCGGAGATGGACCAGCTCAAGGCGCTGACGGACCGCATCAACGCACACCTCGACGACTGACCTGCCCGTGAGCGGACCGGGCCGCTGATCAGCCACCCGGCCGGCCTCCGCCGCAGGGCTCACCGAACGGTAAGGCGTTCGCCGCTCCGCTCGACGGGCAGTTCGTCCACGGTCGCGGTGACCTGGAGCCGGGAGAGCTGGAGGGAGCCCCCGACGGTCGAGAGGAACGCGGTGTCCGTGGCGTCCCGTCCCGTCGCGATGCGCAGCATCGACGCCCGCGGCGCCAGGCCCGTCGCGTCGAGCAGGAGCCACGAGCCGCCCACCCAGGCCTCGACGACGGCGTGGAAGTCCATGGGCGTCAGGCCCGGCGCGTAGACGGACGCCAGCCGTGCGGGAATGTCACGCGCCCGCAGGAGGGCGATCACGAGGTGCGCGTAGTCCCTGCAGACCCCGCGCCGCGCGAGGAGCGTGTCCACGGCGCCGTCCGTGAAGCGGGAGGATCCCGGGACGTAGGCCAACTCGGCGCCGACCCAGTCCCGCACTGCCTGGACCAGGTCCACTCCCCCGACATCCGGGAACTGGGCGTAGGCGGTCGGCAGGATGACATCCGATGCGCAGTACCGGCTGGGCCGCACGTACCGCACGAGGTCGATGTCGTCATGCGGTGCGGGCTCTGCCCGGCCCGTGACGACCGCGCGGTACCGCACGTCGAGCGAGGACGCCCGAGGCGTCGTGAGGAGGTGGAGGCGCGTGCCGTCGCGCTCCTGGTACTCGCGCACCTCGGCCGGTTCGCCGTCGACCAGCACCGTCAGCTCCTCCTCCACGGACGCGTACGCGGCAGGAGCAGCGACGGCGAGGGACAGCACCACCTGGGTCCCCGCGATCGTCGTGGCGCCCAGGTCGGCCGAGACAGTACGCTGCATGGTTCGTTGCTCCCGGTAGGCGATTCGTTCGGCTCCAACTCTATGCTGGGACGGAGGGGCGCCGATCGACACCGGACGCCCGACCGGACGGCAGACACGCCGCAGGAGAGGAACATCATGAGCGACTTCACCGCCGATGCCATCGGTGACCTGACGGGCCGGCGCGCGGTCATCACCGGAGCGAACAGCGGGCTCGGCCTGCAGACCGCCGTCGGCCTCGCGCGGAAGGGAGCGCACGTGGTGCTCGCCTGCCGGAGCGAGCAGCGTGGACGTGAGGCCGAGCAGAAGGTCCGTGCACTCACCGGCAGCGAGCGCGTCGAGATGCGCGTGCTCGATCTCGCCGACCTCGCCTCGGTGCGTGCGTTCGCCGCCGGGACCGACGGTCCGGTCGATCTGCTCGTGAACAACGCGGGCGTGATGGCGACGCCGAAGTCGACCACGGCGGACGGCTTCGAACTGCAGTTCGGCACGAACCACCTGGGACACTTCGCGTTGACCGGGTTGCTCCTGCAGAACCTGCACGCGTCAGTGTCACCACGCGTCGTCACCCTCTCGAGCCTCGCCCACAAGCGCGGACGGATCGACTTCGGTGACCTGCAGTCGGAACACCGGTACCGGCGGTGGGGCGCCTACGGACAGAGCAAGATCGCCAACCTCTATTTCATGGTCGAACTCGACCGGAGGGCACGTGCTGCCGGCTGGGACCTCGCCTCCGTGGCCGCGCACCCGGGGCTCGCCGACACCAACCTGACCGCCGGGATGCGGAACCCGGCCGTCCTCGACCTGCTCGCCGGTGCCTTCCGGTTCATGAGCCAGTCCGACGCCGCGGGCGCCCTTCCCACGCTGTATGCCGCGACCGCTCCCGAGGTGAAGGGCGGCGACTACTACGGTCCCTCCGGTCCCGGCGAGACCAGGGGTGCTCCCCGGCTCGTCGCACCCGTACCGCGGGTCCTCGACCGTGACATCGCCATGCGCCTGTGGAATCGCAGCGTAGAACTCACCGGGGTGGACTACGGAGCGTTGCGCGCCGTCGGCTGATCGAGCCGGGAGGGCCATGAGCTCACGCGGCCGGGGGCTCCGCGACCTTGACCGACAGGATCATCTCGCGGATGGTCGCGAATCCGGGTTCGGCGTAGTACTCCTCGGCCTCGCCGATGGTGCCGAAGGAGACGGTCTGCGGGCCCGTGTTCGCCGGGGCCTTGGGAGCGAGCACCTCGAGGTCGCCGAAGCTGAAGCGCCCAAGGGCCTCGTTGCCCTGGACGGTGTTGGCCAGCGAGCAGGCGAGACCGTCCGCGCCGCCGACCTCGTCGGTCACGCCGTAGGCCCCGAAGAAACGGAAACCGGTGATCAGCCGGACGACGAACCGCGGTTCGATGGCGGTCGACGCGGCCGGCTGGTCCGTCAGCGCGAGTGGCTCGCTGCCGATCACGGCGTAGGGCGTACGCTCCGCGTCGGGGCAGGGCGCCTCGGGGGTGATGATGCCGGAGTGGAACTCCGCCGCGATGGTCCCCTCGGGGGTCCTGACGGCGTAGTGCAGGGAGTCGGCGGCATAGGTGCCCGGCGTGGGATCCAGCGGCTGGACCACCCAGTCCTGCGGCAGTTCGAAACTCACGAGCCTCGACGGATCGGTGAAGACCTTCCATCCCGCGCGCGCCTCCCGGAGCGGAGCCACCGTCGGTTCCCCCGGTGCATCCGGCGTAGCAGCGGACGACGACGGAGCGGGGCCGGTGTCGCCCTCCCCGGTGGCGGTGCAGCCGGTGAGCAGGGCGCCCAGCAGCGCCGCGGCAGCGACGGCGCGCGTCCTCCGCCGCACGGTGTCACCGATGGTTGCTTCGGTCATGGCGTCCCTCCCAGGGCGTCTGTTCGTGCCGTCAGTCTAGGCGGGGGCGAGATCCGGAGCCGGCCGTGCCGCGCCGAGGGCCAGGACGGCGTGGACCGACGCCACGACCGCCGTGGCTGCTTCCTCGAGGTCCGAGCGGGCCGTGCCCTGCACCCAGGACAGGCGCACGGCGCTGAGAGCCGTCCCTGCGTCGAGCCCGAGCGCCAGCAGGACGGTCGACGGGTCGGACGAGCCCGCGGCACACGCTGATCCGCTCGAGCAGACGACTCCCCGGCGCTCGATCTCCAGCAGGACGGCCTCTCCGCTCACCCCCGGGAAGCAGAAGGAGGCGAGGTTGGGCAATCGCATCCCGGGGTCGCCCGTGAGGATCGCGCCCGGGACACCGGCCAGGATCCGGGCGATGAAGGCGTCGCGCGCAGCGGATGACGCGTCGCCCGCGCCGGGCAGGGCCAGCTGCGCGAGTTCCAGTGCTCTCGCGAGCCCGACGGCGCCGGCCACGTTCTCCGTCCCGGAGCGCCGACCACGTTCCTGCCCGCCCCCGTGCAGCACGGGCTCGCAGCGTGTGCCCGCCCGGAGGTAGAGCAGCCCTACCCCCTTCGGGGTGCCGAGCTTGTGGCCCGAGAGGCTCATGGCCGTGACGCCGAGGCGGCCGACGTCTACCGGGAGCCAGCCGGCGGCCTGCACGGCGTCCGTGTGGAAGGGGATGTTCCTGTTCCTGCAGACCTCCGCGAGCGCGACGACGTCCTGCACCGTGCCCATCTCGTTGTTCGCGTACATCACGGTGCAGAGCGTCGTGTCCGCCTGGAGTGCCGCCTCGAGATCCGCGGCGGCCACGAGACCGGTCGCGGACACCGGAAGCTCGGTGATGCGGAAGCCGTGCGCGTCCTGCAGGTAGCGGAGCACCTCCGCCACGGCCGCGTGCTCGATCGCGCTCGTGACGATGTGGCGGCCGCGCGGGGAGGCGAGCGCGATGCCCTTCAGGGCCAGGTTGTTCGCCTCGGTGCCGCCCGAGGTGATGACGATCTCCGACGGCCTGCAGCCGAGCACCGCGGCGAGCCGGGCGCGGGCGGAGGAGAAGGCTGCCGCGGCAGCCTCCCCGTACGTGTGGTGGCTCGAGGGGTTGCCGAAGGTCGTCGTCAGCAGCGGCCACATCTCCTCGAGGACCTCCCGGCGGGCCGGCGCCGTCGCCGCTGCATCGAGGTAGATCATGACGTGACCCCCGCCTGCCGGTCGTCCCCGGCACGGCCGGTACCGCCGGCAGGCGCAGGTGCACCGTCGGCGGTACCGCCGTCCACCGTGAAATCCAGACCGAGGTCCAGCGCACGGACGCTGTGCGTCAGGGCGCCGGCGGAGATGATGTCGACGCCCGTGGCGGCGATCGCCGCCACGGTGTCCAGGCGCACGTTCCCACTCGCCTCGACGAGCGCCCGGCCGGCGACGAGCCGGACACCGGCCGCCAGGTCGGCGAGGCCGAAGTTGTCGAGCATGATGGAGTCCACCTCTGCCGCGAGCACCGGCTCGATCTGGTCGAGCCGGTCCACCTCCACCTCGAGGTGCACCGTGTGGGGCAGCCGCGCACGGGCTGCGAGCAGGGCCGCGGTCAGGGCCTCGGGTCCCTGTGCCGCGAGCAGGGCGAGGTGGTTGTCCTTCACCATCACCGCCTCCGAGAGGCTGGACCGATGGTTGGATCCGCCGCCGCAGCGCACGGCCCACCGCTCCAGGAGCCGCAGCCCCGGCGTCGTCTTCCGGGTGTCGACGATGCGGGCGCCCGTCCCCGCCGCCGCCTCCACGAAGGCGCGCGTCATGGTCGCGATGCCACTGAGACGTTGAGCGATGTTGAGCGCGGTCCGTTCGGCGGTGAGGATGCCGGCGGCCGGCCCGGACAGGCGGGCGACGACGTCACCGGCCTCGAAGCGTGCACCGTCCGCCACCATGAAGGTCACGGTGATCCGCGGATCGGTGAGCCGCATCGCGGCCTCGATGGCGGACGTCCCGCAGAGGATGCCCGGTTCGCGTGCCGCAATCGCAGCCGTCGCCCGGGCGTCCGGATCGATGAGCGCCTGGACGGTGAGGTCGCCCGACGGCGCGTCCTCGGCAAGCGCGGCGGCGACGATCGCGTCGATGTGCCGCTGGGGCGGCGGGAAGGGTCGGTGCCCCGGCGCCCTCGCCGCCGTGCCGGTGGTCGACGCGAGGAGCGGCTCCGCCGCCGTCGACGATCGCCTCGGCGCAGCGCGTCGCGAACACCACTGCCTCGAGGAGGCTGTTCGACGCGAGGCGGTTGGCCCCGTGCAC
>NZ_JBQEMM010000020.1:0-18871 GCF_053470025.1 Arthrobacter sp. CP30 | reverse complement strand
GGTGCGGGGAGGAGGTGGGGAAAGCGTGAGGGTGACTATTAATCCCTTATGAGGGTGACTATTAATCCCTTATACGGTCACCGGGCGGTCACCGGGCGGTCACCGGGCGGTCACCGGGCGGTCACCGGGCGGTCACCGGGCGGTCACCGGGCGGTCACCGGGCGGTCACCGGGCGGTCACCGGGCGGTCACCGGGCGGTCACCGGACCGCCACTGGGCAGGTACCGAAGGGTCTCGGGTTTCTGCCCAGTGGCTGCTCACCAGTGGTGGATGCCCGGATTATTACATGGGCATCTGGCAGGAGAGTGTGGAGCCGAAGGGCTCGTTACTCGAGTTCCTTGCCCGTGGAGGATGTCTTCGCGGTGTTCGAGTCGTCACCGTTGGCGCTGTTGTCGTCATCGGTCGGGAGGTGGACATCGGAGACGTTGACATTAACCTCGATGACTTCCAGGCCCGTGGCGCGTTCGACGGAGCTGATGATGTTCTTACGGATGTTGTTGCTGACCTCGACGATAGATGCGCCGTACTCGACGACGATGGTGACATCGATGGCGGTCTGCTTCTCGCCCTTTTCGACGCTCACGCCGCCTGAGGCGTTGGTCTGCGACCCGGGGATACGTTCGGTGATCTGGTCGAACGCGCGCCTGGCGGCGTTGCCCATGGCATGAACACCGGGTACCTCGCGGGCGGAGATGCCGGCGATCTTCTGCACCACGGTGTCAGCGATGGAGGTGTTGCCCTGCTCGGTGTGCAGGCCCGAGGAGTGAGCCGCGATCTTCTCAACACTTGCGGGCGTTGGCGCTGCTGCTCGGTGCCCCTGACCGTCGGAGGTCGGGCGGGTGGGATTCTCGGTCATCAGTCATGCTCCTTCTGCTCGAGCGCAGTGCGCTCCCTGTGGGAATAGGTCACCCGGGAAAGCGGGCGCGCAGAAGAGGCTGACGGTGCGGGGGAACACGTGCTGCTTCTTCGGTACGCGCCCCCGCATAACCGTTGATGACTTACTGAACGCTACCCCAGAGGTCAGAAACAGACAAGCTAGGAAAACTAGCTATCAAATTTGTGACATAGCGGACGAAGTCTGGCACGGTGGACACATGATGCGGGGCGCAACATCTGGGTCCCCTATGCATCAACAGGGGGCAAGTCGAAACGATGGATAGCCAGAAGCAGTCGCAGGCCGCGCCTTCGGAAGAGCAATTACGGCACGTCGACGGCATGGTGGTAAAGCTGCGGGAGATGCGCCTGCTCACCAGTAAGGCCTACCGCACGCAGCGAGATACCCGGAATCTCAACGACAAGGACATGGCGGCACTGGATTACCTCTCCCAGGAGTGGGGCGAAGGCCGGGAGGTCAGCCCGAAGGACATTGCCGCTCATCTCGGACTGTCCTCGGCGACGACGACATCAGTACTTGATCGCCTGGAGACCGACGGCTACCTCGCGCGGCGGCCGAGCAGCACCGACCGCAGGGCCGTACGACTCGACCCGGCACCCTCCATGCAGGAATGGAGCGAACAGGATCCGACCTCCCTGCTACGAGCGAGCTTTCTCGATGTAGCGACGGAACTTCACTGCGCCGACGTGGTCATTATCGAAAGCTACTTCGCGGCCGTCCTCGACGACATCCGCCGACGACTCGCCTAGACGGGCAAAAGCCGCCTCGAGACACCCTGGAGCGCGGTGCGCCGCCGGGAGGTCTCGCTGTAGGGGTCGAATCGCCCGTAGGCCTTTCGTTTTCGCGTGGCGGCACTTCACCCATTTCAGCGGTGCGCGCCTATCCTGACAACGATCTAGTTGCGAGAGGCTGCAGGTCCAGGAAGGTCGCCGGTGGTAAGAAGAATCGAGGCGGTACGACTAAGCGGGATGTCGCTGTTCTGGCTGGCAGTCAGAAGGAGCGACAGCGCTTGTGCGGTGTTCAGTCCATAGCGCTCCATCAAGATTCCTTGGGCCTGGCCAATCTGGTCTCGTGCGGCTGTGGCTTCCGACAGATTAGTAAGCCGGCGCAGACGCTCATTGATGTCATGTAGCCGTTCAAGGACCCGGTCAAGCTGCTCTTCCTCCGCCGCCTTCCGATCATCTGCCCTGTCCTGCTGATCCTCCGCGTCCTCGTTCTGAGCGCAGCAATCCTGTTGATCAGTTCCCTCTCCGGCCTGACCGTCTTTACTACCCTGCGTATCTTCGGGTTCATGGCGGCTCTGAGCTTCGTCACGAGGATCCGACATTGGATCAACCTTTCACCACGCCCTACCCGATGCTCAGAGGCGACCCCCTCTGACGTGCTTACCTCGAGCGGCTTGATGCGTGAAGTATCTACCCTCGTCCAGCGCTGAGGAAGAGCAACAAAAATCGACTGCCATTTGGCACTGCCCCTGCCTTCGCAATGAGGCAACTGTTCCTACTGATCGCCGGTTCGGCCTCCAACCAGTTGGCCGACGATGCAATTGCTGCTTCCCTTCCCAACCCCGGCGTCCTCGACCAAGCCGGAGGGATCCTCGCAGTACCAACGACAGTAGTCCTGATAAGGCGTTCCGACTTGTCCGTCAGCGCACCCAGAATACAAACTACAAAGCTCCACGGCCACCGATGACATCGCAAGCGGCACTCCACGCCTCATCAGCCGTACAGACAACCCCCTGGAACAGGCTCGAAGACTGCCTTTGCCCGACTACTGCCCATCCTGACTGCCCACACAGACTGCCCCTACAGACTGCCCATCCTGACTTCCCGCGGAGCCTTTTCATCGGATGAGCACTTAGTCATGCAAGTACGGTCGGTGGCGAAGGAGGTGGTGACCACTCGTGCCGGGCACGCTGCACCTTCCTACCATTGCTTCAGGGCTAGCTGCCGATCGTTTCACTCCAGCGCTGGCCCCTCGTGACACCCTCCCAGGGACGCGAGGTGACAACTGCAGCCCCCAGCTCTGGGGTTGTCGCGACAAGCGTCGGCGGCGCCGACAGGTCCTCATGAGACCGGGAGCTGCCATGCGCCGCCAACGCCTTCCCAACCATCCCGGCACATAACAATCGAGAGCAACGTTCCAGTCGAGCCTGAGCCGGCGCTGACCTGCTTCTGAACAGATGACAGAGATCTTCTGTCGTTGTCGTGGTACGCAGGAGGTATGACGTCAGCGACAGGGAACCATCTGAGCGACCCGGAAGATCTACCGATGGTCGACCTCCTGCGTCGCTGCTCGATCTATCTCGCCGGCGTGGAAAAGGATCTGGCCGAGAAAGCAGGATTGAATACGACTGACGCGCGCGCCCTGGCCCTGATCGTCGAAGCAGACGCTGGGGTCGAAGCATTCAGTCCCCGAGTCCTGGCTGATGTGCTGGACGTATCCACGGCAAGCATGACTGCGGTCACCGACCGGCTGGAAAAGGCCGGCCTCGTAGAGCGCCGACCCAACATCGCAGATCGCAGGAAGATCTGTCTCCATCCCACATCACACGGCTCTGCGGTGCACGTCCACATTCAGAGCGGACTCAGAGAGACGATTACCGACTCCCTTGCCCCTTTGAGTGCTCAGGACAGTGACGCTTTCCATCGAGGACTCCGCGCTCTCGCCCAACTCTGAAGCCGCCCTCACCATCCGACCGGTAGGACGCACTGCAGACCCCAAGAATCAGACATCGTCAGCAGACATATAGCTAGTTTTCCTAGCTTTACAAAAGTCGAGATATCGTCGTACTCTGACGTTGGGTCAAGAAACGGCCTGTTCTGGTATCTCCTCAAAGGTCGCTCCCGTGCCCTCACCATCTGTTCTTCCCTCCCGCGTTGATAGCTCGATGCACTCCTTCGACTCTGAGGTTCCACATACTTCCCTGGGTCTGGCCCCCGATACGTCAGCAGGCGGGACTACTGGAACTGGCTCTGAGACTCCGGAGCCTGCCTCTGCTGCGGAGGAAGTGATAGGGGCAGTTGTGGCGATGAGCGTAGCGGCCGCCGCCCTGACGGATGCCGGCGATACAACACCGAGAGCTTCTCTGTCGGAAGAAGAAACAACCGACTGGGCGATTTTTCCGGAGGAATCCTCAACTGGGGTTCCTCTTGGCCTTCAGCGCGCGACGAATCGAGATCTTCGCCGGTGGAGTATCAGATTGTTCAAAGTCATCGACCTGGACTTCCCGCCCTATGGGGCGGTAGCGGACTACGAGCGGATTTCTGACGAGCTCAAGCGGCGCCGGGACGCGGCAACTGGAGGGCGGAAGTCAGTCAATTTCCGGGAGAAGTTCTGCGACAACGCGCGGGGTCACCGCTTTGAACTGTTCCGCGACGGCGTCCTGACTGGGTACGTCGCTTACACCATGAGAGCCGGCATCATACGCTTGCACCGTACTGTCGTCCTCGATGCGTTTGACCGCGAACAGGTCGAGGGCACCCTGATGCGTAACGTTGTCCTGGCAGCGCACAAGCGCCGCCTTGCGGCTGTCCCATACTGTCCCATCGCGCAGGGATTCTTCCGTCAAAACCCCCAATACAGGCAGCTCACCCACCAGTAAGACTCTGAGAACACATCGACCGGAGATTCGGCTGGCCCCACACCCCAGACCCGACATCAACGATGACGGTGACGGAGGTGATGCGGGGTGTTTGGGCCTCCTGCTCGGTTGTCTGGCGGTGTCTGCGAGACGGGAATGCGTGGCAAATTCTCGTGGCGGGCACTGATTTACCGGGTTGCGCCTCGGCAGCCACTGATAAAGCTGGAGAAGATCGTGAAGCGCAGTATCGGCTGGGACGAGGGAACGTGGACGAATGTGCCCGTTCGCGCGGTCTCTGATGAGTCGGGTCTTCGGGTCACTGCCCGTAAAGGTAGTGATGCGTGGGGTCTGAGCTCCTACGGTGTCATCCATGCTTCGGAACATGCCCTGCTGATGGGCATGCGACCTCAGTCGGCCATGGAAGTGCAATTTCATCTCGACTTGTCTGCCCAGTTCGATCAGGCTGGTATTTTCATCAGAATCGATGATGAAACCTGGATGAAAGCCGGCGTGGAAATCATCGAGGGACAAGAGCATCTTGGCACTGTGGTCACGAGAGTCATCTCGGATTGGTCGCTGTCTCCCGTACCGGAGTGGTCCGGACGGAAGGTGACAATCCGCTGTAGTCGATCCGGCAGCGCCCTCACCATTCGCGCACGGGTCGCTGACGAACCATGGCGACTGATCCGCGCGACACCACTGGACCCCGACGCGACCGTGCAAGCGGGCCCGTTCTGCTGCGCACCCATCAACGCGGACCTCACCGTCCACTTCATCTCCTGGCGCATCACCCCACCAGATCCAGCTTTGCGCGCATACATCTGATTGCAGCTATCGATGCAGATGCACAGGCAGACTATCGACAAAGAGCCCGAAGCCCATGCTCCAACTCCCTCTTCGAGTCGATCGAGTGGACTATGGTGAGTACCTGCTAGTGAGGTTTACGGTGATAATTGTCAGAATCACGCCGTCGATACGACGTGCATTGGAAGGAGAAGATCATGCTGCAAGGTTTCAAGGACTTCATCATGCGGGGCAATGTCATCGAACTGGCGATCGCGGTCGTCATCGGGGGTGCGTTCACCGCACTTGTCGGCGCTTTCTCGACCTTCATCATCAACCCGGTCATCGCCTCGGCCGGCGGCGTCGATGCCGCCGGTCTCGGCTTCGAAATCAGGCCCGGTAATGCAGCGACCTTCGTCGACTTCGGCAGCCTGATCACCGCGGCCATCACCTTCCTGATCACAGCAGCAGTGGTGTACTTCGTGTTCGTCGTCCCGATGAACCACGCGGCAGCACGCGTGAGGGCTCGAGCGGAAGTTCAAGAGCCAGCAGCCGAACCGACCCCCGTGGATGTCGCTCTGCTCACCGAGATGCGCGACCTCCTCCAACGCATAGACTCACGCAACGGTCACCTCTGAACAACAGCGTGACTCGGTTCGACTGTCTGGTCGACGCGACCCGTCCCCACCCCCGCCCCCGCCCTCAAGCGACCAACACGAAGGATTCAAGATCGGCACATGTGTCGGGCGGACAGTCCGTTGACGTGGCGACGGAGAACGGTGTCGGAGGGCTTTGCTACTGTCCTCTTTTGAGGTCCGGGTTAAGACGCTAGCCCGAGGCAAGTCCGTTGAATGGGTTTTATCACCATGACCATTTCCGAAGAATCGGCGGCACCCCACACCGGGGACACAGGTATCGACTACTTCATCGACTGTCCCACCGGGACGGTCGAGTACTACTTCGGGTCACCGACGTTCCAGTGGTCCGATGAGCTGTTCCGGATCCACGGCTACGAACGCGGCGACGTCGTTCCCACTCTCGAGCTCGGTCTCGCGCACATCGAAGCCATCGACAGGGACAGGATCCAGGCGTTTTGGGACCGCGTATCCACGACCAAGGGCCCCGCCTCAGCGTATGCATCCCTGCGGTCGGTGGACGGCAAGATCCACAAGATCCTGATGAGCGCCGACCTCATCCTCGACGGCGACACCCCCGTCGGGGTGTGGGGGCTCGTCGTGGACCTCACACGGTCCATCCACGCCGACCGGCACCAACTCGCCAACGAAGCCGTCGCCGCGTCAACAGTCAGCCGGGCAGTCATCGAACAAGCCAAAGGCATCCTCATGAGCCGGCACGGGATCAACGCGCTGGAAGCCTTCCAACGCATCAGCAGCTACAGCCAGAACGCCAACCGCAAAGTCGTGATCGTCGCACAGGACATCATCGACCTCGCCCACCACCTCCACCGCGGCACCTCACGCACAGGTCTCGATTCCGAACTCGGGCTACTGGAACTCCTCACCGCTCAATGAATCCCGGCCAGCGGGGATAGCCCATTCTGCTGCGCTCCCGCAGGACCTCGCGTCATGGGGCAGCAGGCCAGCTTGGTCAAAGAGCCATTCCTGGTGGCACCTCAAATTCTCGGTGCGCAACCCCAAGGTCATTTTTGCTGGTTGGCCACCCTTAGCCGAACGCCGCTCTACGGTTAAGTAGAGGTAGGACACGGCGATAGCGGAACAGGTGGATCAGGCAAATGAGCGGGAGTCGCCGACGAACGAGCAACCTCCGCGGGCCGGACGTCCTGGTCGCCATTAACCGCGCACACATCCTTCCCTCCGAGTTGTGGGTGTACTACTACGGTATTGGCGGGAACCTCGCCGAACTCGACATCGAAGCGTTCCTCTACAACCTCACCGACGTCCCCACCATGGACTGCCTCCTCCTCAATCACGCACTCTTCGAACTCCTCGCCGACCAGCCGAACACGAGATAGCCCAACGACGAGCAAGCACCTTCTCGCCTCAGAGTCGACGAACCCTTTGCGGCAACGGTAGCGGGACAGACAATCGCCCCTGCTGCAACGACCTGCAGGCAATCAAACCTCGTTGCCATGGCGGCCTCTCCCCCATCGCTCGATAAACAAGGTGAACAGCCAACCACTGACCTTCGAAGCAGGACTATCCAACCTGGTAGCCCCGGACGGCCCCATACCCCTCTGCCGGCTTTGCATAACGCCTGGACCCTCGATCAACTCTGTTGCAAAAGCCTCAGAAGGACCCTAGAACAACACGATCTGAGCCAACCTGCGCTGTGGCGTTGGGGTGTACCCCAACGCAACACCACGGACGAGTAGCAGAAACCGTCTCGAGCCCGTAGAACACCGGAGGGACTTCCGCACATGGCTCGTGCCACACTCCTGGCCTAGGTAAGGCGTCGCAACTGTCGATTCTCGAAGTCGCCTGCACAACTTCCCAAAGTCGCCTGCACGGGCGCAGACCAACCGCTCTTCGGTCGTTCTTGTTCTGGCACACCATAGGGTGAGGCCTTATGTCGATTACCTTTACACGCATTGATCCCGTCGGAGCCGACCGCGAACCGCTCATATCCTTCATGACGCGCAATGAGTTCCCTTTCCACATCTGGTCGCATCCCACACGCGAAATTGTGGAGACCGCCATCAGTGGAGGGGCGTACCGCGATGACGACAATGACTCCTACTGAATCGATCACAACGAGCACGGCCGCATCGGCTTTTTCCGGTTCGAAGACCTCAGTGAAGACACGCCACTGTTCGACCTTCGCCTCGACGCGCCTTTCCGCAAGCGTGCCCTTGGCCCACAAATCCTGCGGGCGGCTTCGCAGCACGTCTTCATGACCATGCCTACAGTCAACCGGTTCGAGGGACAAACCCGGGAGGACAACGTGGCCATGCGCAAGACGTTCCTCCGCTGCGGCTGGGTTACAGAAGCTCACTACCGCGAGTCCTGGCCCAACGAGGAGGGCACCTTGCTCGCCGCGACCGCCTACGCCATTCTTCGACGTGACTGGGAGACCGGAAAGACTACACATCTGATCTGGGACGACCTTAGCGTGTAATGCTCCACGTCTGCGGCCAGAGGAACGGAGAACGCGACGCATGGATATTGACCTGCGAACACCGGACATTGACGAGCTCAGCAGGGTTTCTCGTGCGTTGTACGACTGGCAAAGCGACAGCGGGCCGCTGCATCTGCATCCGGGCGATCTGGGCTGGTACTCGCTGCGTGGACCTGCTGCCACTGCCGCTGCGACGCGGGTGTGGTCACGGGGTGACACCGCCCTGGCGATCGCGCTCGTCGACGGCCCCCAGCTGCTGCGCTTCGCGATCGACCCTGCGCTGCGCCAGGACGAAGCTCTCGCCCGTCGCATCGTCGCCGATGTCAGTGAGCCGGCGACGGGTGTCCTCGAGGCAGGAAGCGCGACCATCGAGGCGCGCGGCGCATCCGCCCTGTCCGGGCGACTGGCGAAGGAGGGGTGGTTGCCCGACGAACCGTGGACGCCGCTCCGGCGTGACCTGACAGCACCTGTCGACGTTGCAGATCTCCGCGTCGAGACCGTAGAACCGGCTGATACCGATGAGTGGGTGGCCGTTCACTGGTCGGCCTTCCGCGGAGCACCGATGCCGGAGGATCGAGTCCGCAGCTTCGTGCGCGGATGGCAGGCAGCAGCGAAAGCGCCATTCTTCGGCTCCGTCCGCATCCTGTCGCTCCACGACGACAGCGATACGGTTCCAGTCGCCGTCGCCGTAGCGGCGGTATGGTCCGCCGGCGTCGGGCGTCCCGGTCTCATCGAGCCGATGGGCGTGCACCAGGTGTGACTTTTAGTTGGAGATGGCGGTTAAATCGCAGTCTAGATCGGCGGTTTGTCGTCCCGTCCGGGGAGCCATCAACGGGTGATCGGCAGTTCATGGGATGGCGGGCGTTGGATGACTGATCGGCCGAGCGGCAGTATTTCTCCTGATTTATGCGTTGACTCCGCCGCTGCAGGTCTCGCCGGGTTCGGGTGTCTGCGGACCTTGCTGAAAGGCTTTGATGAATGCGAACAGCCGCGGATCTGCTGGGTCTGTGACGCTTAGTTGTTCTCCCTAGGCGGTTGCTTCGATGGGGGATCCCTGGCCGGAAGGGACTGACCAACACGTGGCTCTGGTTGATTGCAAGACGGCGAGTTTGGCGATGTCATCGGCTGGAAGCCCGGGTTGGTAGCTGATCCAGACGGCACCGTGTTCAGGGGAGTGCACTGCCCCGGGTTTTCTGTACGGGCCGGTCGTAGGCTCCGCAGTTCGTCCACACCGGTGAGTGGTCTCCGCCGACGCCGGGACGTTTCGGAGAGGTCACCGCGGTCTGGACGTGGTTCCTGCTCAGGCGGGCATAGCTGATGACTTCTTCGATCATGGTTGGGTCCCTTCGTTGCTGCCGGAATTGGTGTTGACCGCTGCCGTTTACGGCGAGTCCGTAGGTGAGCGCGCCGGCTGCGAGGAAGAGTGGCACGCCGACGGCGATCAGCGGCGGCTGCAATCGGGCGGGCGATTTGGCCCTTTTTGCGTTGGTGGGTGAGCGTTGCTGTGAGCCGGGTGTTGTCCGGGGTTTCACGAGGCCGCCTTCGGGTGCTGTGAACGGTTGCTTGTTTCCGTGAGGGGCTACTGGTCCGCTGCGGCCCGCCTACGGTGCGGTCGTTGCGGGTTTCTGGAAGAGGGTGCCTTCGAGGATGCTGCCGTGGAAGGTCCGGGCGGCGACGATGATCCACGCGGCGACCAGCAGGGTGTAGCCGGCAACGGCCATCGCGTCGAACACGGCGAGGTGGGTGTGGGCGCCGAGGCCTGTCAGTCCCGTGACGCAGGTTCCGATGGGGAAGGTGAAGGACCACCAGGTCAGGGAGAACGGCAGGCCCTGGCGTGCGGTGCGGATGGTGATGGCGGTTGCGAGGCCGGCCCACATGAGCGCGAAACCCAGGACCGGTACCCCGTACAGGACCCCGAAGGCTTCCATCGCCCGGGCCAGGGTCCCGGACACGGCGAGGTGGGCGTTTCCGCCCAGGAGGTTCGCGGCGGTGATGGACTGGCCCAGCGGGCCCAGCACGATCCACAAGGTGGGAACGGCCGCCGCGGCCCCGATCTTGTGCCCGGCGAGGCGGTTCCAGATCAGGGTGGTGATGATGATGGAGGCCAGCAGGCTCAGTCCGAACATCGCGTAGCAGCCCATCAGCAGGGTCAGGCGTGCCTGCCCGGCCGGGACGTAGGGCAACAGCAGCGCCCCGGTGGAGGCCGAAACCATAGGCGGGACGACAGGCATCAGCCAGCCGCCGAACGCACTGTCCGGTGTGACATGGTGCCGGGTGAACTGCAGATACGGGACGGCGACGGCGCTGGCCAGCCCCAGCAAGGTCCCGGTAGTCCAGAGCACCGCATCGATGCTGAGTGCCAGCTGTTCGCCGAGGATGTCTTTCCCCAGCAGCAGGGTTCCGGCGCCGACTGTGAGAAGGGCCATGGGAGGTGCGCCGTAGAAGTGTGCCATCACCGGATGGCTGTGGTGGCTTTGAGCGGTTTCCCGGTACCGGATCCAGTGCACTGCGGTGGCGGCGCTCAGCAGGATCAACAGCAGGGACGCCAGGGCCCAGACGATGGTGGCGCCGGTGCGCAGCCCGGGGAACTGCAAGGGCAGCGTCGCGGCTGCGGTCGCAACGATCCCGGTACCCATGACGGAGGCGAACCAGTTCGGGGTCAGGTTCGCGAACAGCTCCGAGGGCTTCTCCAGACGGCGCAGGACGCGCCGGCCCCCGGTACCGCTACCCGGGGTCTGTGCCGGTGGTGTGGTGTGGTCTTTGTCAGCGGTCGACAGCAGTGTTCCCATACCTTCCATGCTCCCGGTCCCGGACCTGCCGCAGTAGGGGGCATATACTTGCCAGGATACAAGCCTGACTTGTATCTGATGCACCGTGTCTGAAGGAGATTCCCCTATGCTCAGCCCCCGGATACCGGAGCTCTCCGCCCTGGAAATGCTCGCCGCGGTCCATGATCTGGGGTCCCTCTCCGCCGCCGGGAAACACTTGGGTCTGTCCCAACAGGCTGTCTCCTCCCGGATGCGTTCCCTGGAGTCCCAGATCGGGTTCGTCCTGCTGACCCGGACCCCGCGGGGGTCCACCCTGACAGAATCAGGTGAACTGGTCGCAGAGTGGGCCGCAGAGGTCCTCGCAGCCGGGGAACGGCTCGATGCCGGGATCGCCTCGCTCCGATCCGACACCGCCCGGCAGTTGAAGGTCGCGGCCAGCCAGACCATCGCCGAGCACTTGCTGCCGCTCTGGCTGGTCGCGCTGCGCCGCCAGCAGGAGAGCCTCGAACTCGTCCCCACCGTCGTGGAGCTGGCGGTGAACAACAGTGAAGCCACCGTTGCCCGGGTCCGATCCGGACAGGCAGCCATCGGCTTCATCGAAAGCCCGCACCTTCCCCCGGACTTGAGTGCCGCGGCGGTGCAGGAGGATGACATGGTCCTGGTCGTCGCACCGGAGCATCCCTGGGCCCGGCGCCGGACCCCCGTCACAGCAGCCGAACTGGCAGCAACCGCGCTGGTCACCAGGGAACACGGCAGCGGAACACGGGACGCCCTCGAGCACCTGCTCACCACCGCAGGGGCCCCGCCCCTGGTAGAACCGATGGTGGAACTTTCTACGACGGCGGCCGTCCGCTCCGCCATCGCAGCCGGCACGGCCCCCGGAGTACTCAGCGCACTGGCCGTCCGCGACGACCTCGCACTGCACCGGCTCGTCGCCGTTCCTGTCCGCGGGCTGCCCTTACGCCGCA
Source organism: Arthrobacter sp. CP30 (assembly GCF_053470025.1). Lineage (NCBI taxonomy): Bacteria > Bacillati > Actinomycetota > Actinomycetes > Micrococcales > Micrococcaceae > Arthrobacter > Arthrobacter sp. CP30. Next base: position 6,779 of record NZ_JBQEMM010000020.1, on the reverse strand, counting down.
CACTGACGGCTATCTGGAAGACAGGCACCTCACCGCCTCCCGGGCCGGCCCGTGACCTCGCAGCGATTGCCGCCAAAACTGTCCCGGGCACCAGCACCCGCCGGAAGTCATGAACCAGGCGACATCGCGAAGCAGGAAGGTTCGGCTGCCTAAAACGAACGTATTCGCTACACGCAGCTGCGACACAGCGAAACAACACGTAGAGACACCTTTCGTGTAGCAGTACTTAGTGCCAGAATCTATGGTTCACTTCTGCTCCTTTAGGATGAGTTCCGCTACATTGAAGAGTGTGGGACATCTTCTGGGTTACGCGCGAGTGTCGACGACCGACCAGGACGCCGCGTTGCAGGTCGACGCGCTGACTGCGGCCGGCTGCTATCGGGTGTTCGTCGACACCATGTCGGGGTCCCTTAATCAGCGACCCGAGCTCACGAAGCTGTTGGATCAGCTCAGGCCGGGGGACACCCTCGTCGTCTGGCGGCTCGACAGGCTCGGCCGTTCCATCCGTCACCTCATCGATCAACTCTCCGCACTCCAGGACAAAGGCATCGGGTTCAAATCCCTGCAGGAAACCATCGACACCACCTCACCCGGCGGCCGGCTCGTCTTCCACGTCTTTGCTGCGCTGGCAGAGTTCGAGCGAGACCTGATCAGGGAGCGCACCAACGCAGGCCTCGCCGCCGCCCGAGCTCGAGGCCGGACCGGGGGTCGACCGCCCCGGCTCACCGCCCACCAGGTTACTGCCGCCCGACGCATGTACGAGCAGCAGGATATGACCGTCGAACAGATTGGACAGGTCCTTGGTGTCAGCAGGACCACCATCTACCGGACATTGAAGCGCGACCATGCGACACCGACCAAAGGCCGTAACCCGAAGGTGAAGCCGGCGGTGTAGATGGCAGGAGATCATGCTCACCCGGAGGCCTCGTCCAACCCCTCGGACGTGGCTGCCACGCGCTGGGCCTACCTCCGCCTCAATGTCGAAGACCACGTACCCCTAGCGGCGATCGCCCGCGACAGTGCCATTCCCTTGCGCACTCTTGAACGCTGGAAGCAGGCCTACAAAGCTCACGGCTTACCTGGATTGAAGCCAAGCGAACGCACCCGGTCCGGCGGCCCGGCACCCGACGTTGTACGCACGATTGAAGGCCTGGCGCTGATCCGGCCCCGCCAGTCGATAGCAACGATCACCCGCATCGTGGGTGGGATCTGTTCGGAGAAGAGCTGGGCGCCGCCGAGCTACACACAGGTCCGCAGGGTCATCGCCGACCTGGACCCGGGTATGCGCGTCCTCGCGCTCGAGGGGCCAGTGGCCTACCGCGATAAGTACGAACTGATCCTGCGCCGACGAGCCGACCGACCCAACGCGATCTGGCAAGCCGACCACACCATGCTCGATATCCTCATCCGCGGCGCTGACGGTAGACCCACCCGCCCGTGGCTCACGATCGTCCTCGACGACTACTCCCGCGCAATCGCCGGGTACATGGTCATCCTCGGCGCACCAACCGCCATGAACACAGCCCTCGCGCTACGCCAGGCCATTTGGCCTAAGAGCGATCCGGCGTGGCCTGTCTGCGGGATCCCTGACGTCCTCTACGTCGATCACGGGTCCGACTTCACAAGCCACCATCTCACCCGTGTCACTAATGATCTGCGGATCCGGATGATCCACTCGGCCGTCGCTCGACCGCAAGGACGCGGGAAGGTCGAACGGTTCTTCGGCACCATCAACACCGAGCTGTTGTCCGCGCTGCCAGGTCACATCTCACGAGGGCATCCCCAACCGACGCCGACACTGAGACTCGAGGAACTCACCGCGGCCCTGCACAACCTGATCGTGGGCACCTACAACCACCGGTGCCATAGCGAAACGCAGACCACCCCAACACAGGGATGGATCGCTGACGGTTGGATGCCACGCCTACCCGAGACGCTCGAGCAACTCGACGAACTCCTCTTGACAGTCCAAGCACCTCGAAAGGTTCGACGCGACGGTATCCGGTTCCAAGGCCTTCGCTATCACAGCCCCACACTCGCCAGCTACGTCGGAGAGACCATCACGATCCGGTACGACCCACGGGATGTCAGCGAGATCCGTGTCTTCCACCGCGATCAGTTCGTCTGCAAGGCGATCAACCCCGAGTACCAACACGCAACCATCGGAATCAAGGAGATCCAGGCCGCGCGAACCGCCCGCCGCCGCCAACTACGAACACAGATCAACGAACGTATCCGGAGTTTCCCGACACCACACTCGGAACTTGGACCCGACGAACCACCGCCGCCCACCGAGACACCGTCCCCGACGGCGCAGTCAAAGCTACGCGTGTACGAGGAGGACTGATGGCAGGACGCTTCATCGTCACGAAAGAACACCGCCGATTCATCGAGTTCGCGAACGCCGTGCGCAAGCAACGCACCATCGGGATCTGCTTCGGACCCGCAGGCGTCGGTAAAACCCTCTCCGCACGCCGCTACGCCCACTGGGACACCATCGAACCCCTGGTTCACACCTGGGGGCCACGCGACGAACACGACGAAAAAGCGTGGGCCGCAGCTCACCGCGCCCGCACGGTCCTCTACACCCCACCCGTCCTCGCCCGCCCCAAACAACTCCGGGACGAACTCGACCTCTACATCGACCGCACCGGGATCTGCATCGAACACCACATGATGACCACCGGATACAAGCCACCCACATCCGGGAGAGCAGCAGCATGGCACAAGTTCGTCGAACTACTCGTCATCGATGAAGCCGAACGCCTCAACTCCACCGCCCTCGAAATCCTTCGCGACCGCCACGACCGCTTAAACACAGCGGTCATCTTCATCGGCATGCCCGGACTCGACAAGCAATTCAGCCGCTACCCCCAGCTCTACAGCCGGCTCGGTTTCGCGCACCAATATCGACCGCTAGGACACGAAGAGCTCACCTTCGTCCTACACCGGCAATGGGCCCGCCTAGGCCAGAAGTTCAACCCCGACGACTTCACCGACGCCCAAGCAGCCGCCACCATCGAACGCATCACTAGAGGAAACTTCCGGCTCCTAGAACGACTCTTCCCCCAGGTCGAGCGCATCCTCAAAATTAACGACCTGAACGCCATCACCAATGACGTCATCGAAGCGGCCCGCAGCACACTCGTCATCGGTACGAGCTAACGACCACACCCCGCCAACCACCGCACCAAACAAACCGCCATCCTCGCGCACAGTCACATCTCATCGAACTTTCCGCCTGTCACGTAACCGGTCGTATAAGTGACAGGAGTCCCGGATGCTCGTCGGCTACATGCGCGTGTCGAAGTCCGACGGATCGCAAACCACCGATCCGCAGCGGGATGCTCTGCTCGAGGCCGGCGTCGACGAGGCCCAGCTCTACGAGGACCTCGCCTCGGGCAAGAAGGACGACCGACCCGGACTGACCTCCTGCCTGAAAGCACTCCGGGACGGGGACACGTTGATCGTGTGGAAGCTCGACCGGCTCGGCCGGAACCTGCACCACCTGGTCAACACGGTCCACGATCTCACCGCCCGCGGCGTCGGGTTGAAGGTTCTTACCGGACAGGGTGCCGCGATCGACACCACCACCGCTGCGGGAAAGCTCGTGTTCGGGATCTTCGCCGCCCTCGCCGAATTCGAGCGGGAGTTGATCTCCGAGCGGACCGTCGCAGGTCTTGCCTCAGCTCGAGCTCGCGGCCGGGTCGGCGGTCGACCGTTCACGATGACGCCGGGGAAGGTCCGCTTCGCGATGGCGTCCATGGGCAAACCCGACACGAACATCGGCGAACTCTGCAAGGAGCTCGGCATCTCCCGCCAGACGCTCTACCGACACGTCTCCCCCACCGGCGAGATCCGCCCGGACGGCGAACGCGTGCTCAAGAAGAAGTGAGCACAGCTACGCCCTCTGCACCGGGACCTATTGCCGAAAAGTCAGCTGGTGCAGAGGAGTACGAGAACCTGACTGCTCACACTCGCCTGCACAGACACTGGAACCGCGCAGCTTGTCGTGCAGAGGACTGCGAGAAACGACAGTGCAAAAAAACTGGCTCTTAAACGGTGGCGGCCACAATGGAGCGGTGAGCTAGAGCTTCGTCTCGCACTCCGTGGTTTAGATGAACTGAGATGCCTGGGGAAGGGGCGTACTTAGGGCTACATACTGAGCAGTCTCTACGAAGGTTCTTGCTGCCCAGTGTTCGTTGTCCTGACGCCACGCAATACTGACGACAGAGGGTGCGAGCCCTGTGACGGGGACGAACGACAGCCCCGGACGACTGTAAAAGCGCTGCGTTGAAGCTTGGGTGAAGGCGATCCCACGTCGACTGAGGATGGCTTCGAAACACTCATCTACGGTGCTGACATCGGAGCCGATGACAGGTGCCTGGTTATGACGTGCTTCGCTTGCTAGCCAGAACTCTCGCCAAATATCAGGAGCGTTCCTAGCTACGAAGGGCTCCATAAGAAGTTCATCGACGTGCACGGAATCCCTAGACGCCAGTTCGGATTGACTTGAAACCGCTAGGACTCGCGGTTCGGAGAACAGCGTCTTGAGGCGAAGCCCGGTGAATGCCGGTAGTGGGGGGCGGACGAAGGCAACATCTGAGCTGCCGTCTGCCAGACCAGCGGACGGGTCGTTGAAGGGGTAGGACCGCATCTCGACGTCGACGGCGGGGTTGCTGTGTCGGTAGGCATCGAGGATCGAACGAGTAAGTTCGGCCGCAGCATTGGCTTGAAATCCTACGACGAGCTTTCGACTCGGCTCCTTTGCAGCCATCTTCGTGAGCGATGCCGCGACTTCGGCGGACATCAAGAGCTCCCGGGCGTGACCAAGCAGGACTTCTCCCGCCGGCGTCAGTGTCACGCCTCGGCTGCTGCGATTGAGTAAAGGCGTTGCCAGAGACCGTTCGAGGTTCTGAATCTGCACGCTGAGAGACGGCTGGGCGATGTGGAGCCGGGCGGCAGCGCGTCCGAAGTGCAGCTCTTCAGCGACAGTGACGAAGTAGCGCAAAACCCGCAGCTCGAAGGGAGGCTGCATGAGGTAAGGCTACGACTCGAACTTCGCGGTGACCAATAGCCTGCGCCTATCGAACCATCGGAATCCAGTCTTGGCGTTAGTGACGTAGCTCACGGTCCACTAGTGGGGGTAAGCACCATGGATCCATAACCAAAGGCGGAAAGGACCACATCATGACTGTCGCCACAACACCCTCCACCCAGGAATGGGTAGAGGCATTCACGCAGGCCAGTGACAACGACCCGGAGCTGAAAGCCCACGGGAAGCATTTCACCTGTTCCTTCCTCCTCGACATGGAGGATCACCTCTTCGTCATCCGCATGAATGCCGGCAAGGTTGCCGAGGTCACCGTTGACCCCGGGCCCCTCGACGCGCCGTATCAGTTCGCGATCAAGGCCAGCTCCGCGACCTGGCGCGAGTTCGGAGAAGACATGCCCAAGCCGATGTTCCACGGGATCTGGGCGGCAACGTTCCAACGCGACATGCGACTGGAAGGCGAAATCCTCGTACTCATGCAGAACCTTCGCTGTGTCACACGTCAGATCGAACTGCTCCGTACCACCGGCATCCCCGTCTGACCCCCCCCACCCCTAGATCCCGTACCAGGAGGAAAAACTCATGTCTCGCATCTCACCAGTTACCGGGCACTACGTCACCGTTGACGTCGATGGCCTGGAATACAAGGTGTTCTACCTCGAGAACGGCACCGGGCAGCCGCTGATCTGTCAGCACACGGCGGGCGCCCACAACCACCAGTGGCGCGGACTCCTCGAAGACGAGGAAATCACCGCGAACTACCGGGTCATCGCCTACGATCTGCCCCGCCACGGCAAGTCAGACCCCCCGGAGAACACCGAGTGGTGGACCGAAGAATACAAGCTCACCGCCGACCACTACGCCAACTTCGTCCTTGCCCTGTGTGACGCGTTGGAACTGGAGAACCCGATCTTCATGGGGTCTTCCTTCGGCGGCAACATCGCCTTGCAGCTCGCGCACCGCCGCCCGGACCGCTTCGACGCCGTGATCCCCGTCGAGGGCGCCGACTACTCCCCCGGGTTCTACCTGGACTGGTGGCATCACCCCCACGCCAACGCAGCTCAGGTATGCGCCAGCGGAACGTGGGACCTGATGGCCCCGCAATCCCCGGACGCCGACCGATGGAAGACCTGGTTCTACTACTCCCAGGGTTCCGAAGCATTCAAGGGCGACCTGCACTTCTACTCCGTCGACCACGACCTGCGCGGGAAGCTCGGAGAAATCGACACGGACCAGTGCGCCGTGGTTCTCATGACCGGTGAGTATGACTACCTCACAACACCCGAAGACGGAGCCCGCACAGCTGGGGAAATCCGGAACGCCGAGTTCATCGAGATGAAAGAAATCGGCCACTTCCCGATGAGCGAGAACTACCCCGTCTTTGGTAGCTACCTGAAGCAGGCACTCGCCATCGTTAAGGACAAGAAGAGAGCCGTCGCCTCCGCCTAACCAGAGAGCGTCCTGACCACAGCTTGGATCGCCCCTGATGCAAGTCAGGCGGCCTCGCAGACACAGGGCGACTACCTCCCTCTAACAATCCTCTAGCAGATTTGAGCCGCGGGCCTTTCCTCTCGGGGTAGGCCCGCGGCTGCCATCCGCCAGTACGGCCCCTCCAACGTACTGATGGGCATCCAGGAAGCAGCACGCGCGGCGGGCTACTTCCTCACTGTCATGACACTCGATGGCTACTCAGAGCCGTCCGTCGACGAAGCGCTGAGGGGGCTTC